>CAYZOJ010000053.1:0-11055 GCA_964480195.1 uncultured Christensenellaceae bacterium
AATGCTATTTTGGTCTGGGTGAGAAGATTTGAACTTCCGGCCTCTTGAACCCCATTCAAGCGCGCTACCAAGCTGCGCCACACCCAGTTAATCGGACGGTTGGTCCGATAGTTTGTTTTTTAATTAAGCGTTTGCCTTTTGGAGATCCGAAAGCATTTTGCTCAAACGAGCAACCTTACGGCTAACGGTGTTATCCTTATATACTCCGCTCTTGGTTATAACGCTTACGGTTTCAGGAAGAAGCTTGGTAGCAAGTTCAACGTCACCGGCTGCGATAGCGGCTTCGTACTTTTTGATTTGGTTCTTGCATCTGGTGCGCAAAGATACGTTCTTCGCGTTTTCTTCTCTGGTTATAAGTATTCTCTTTTTTTGCGATTTAATGTTTGCCATTATTCACTCCTTGTGGATTGACCGTACCGGTCCTACGTACCTTGATATAATAGCATATTATTTTTAGTATTGCAAACGATTTTGAATTATTTTTATCAACAAGTTAAGACTTTTTATATGAGAAACGAGTTTTTGGAGTTAGGACAATTAGGGAACGCCGTAAGGGACGGGGCGAGACGCTCGAAATCGGAGGTTGACGGCGCCGTAAAAGAGGTCTTGAGAAGCAGAACGGGGGACGCGGAATCATATTTTATAGTAACGGACGGTACTATGGTGCGATCGGGAGGCGCGGACGAAGTCGCTTCGGAAGTCGGAATGCGCCTCAAAAGACTTTTGCGCAAGCACGGACTCGGCAAGCGCGACTTAATTCTTGTCGCAGGAATCGGTAACGGCGGAATGACGGCGGATTCGCTCGGAACCAAGACTCTTTCGGGAGTTGTCACGACGGAGCAATATTATCCGTTTAAGGGCGCCACGCGAGGCTTCGGGCGTGTTTCGTGCATTGCTCCGGGAGTTGCGGGAATGACCGGAATCGGCTCGTACGACGTAATAGAATCGGTATCCGAACGGATAGGTGCGAAAGCGGTCATAGCGGTCGATACGCTTTCGTGCAGGCAAGTATCCCGTCTCGGTTCGATAGTACAGCTGACGGACGGAGGCATTTCGCCGGGTTCGGGAGTCGGAAACGCGCAAAGCGAGCTTACCGAAAAATCCTTAGGAATACCCGTCATTGCAATAGGCGTACCTCTTGTCATCTATGCGCGCAACATTGTAGCCGAATACTCTTTTAAGAGTGCCGAAGCCGTAAACGAACTCGGAGAGCTTGTCGTTACGGTCAAGGACATAGATCCCGTATCCGACGCCTATGCGGAAATTATCGGTCGGGCGATAAACTTTGCGGTACACGGGGAACTCTTTTGACGACATAAGAATATTATGTTTTATGATTGCCGTTGCCGATTCCGGAATAGGTGGCTTGACGCTACTTAAAAGGCTTATGGCGGAGTACCCCGAAGCCGATTTTACATACTATGCCGATAACGCGTTCGCGCCTTACGGAAGCCTTGATTTGGAAGATTTAACCGAGCGTGTAGTTACGATAACCCGAAGCTTTGTTTGTGGCGGTGTCGGGCATATCGTCTGGGCGTGTAACACGGCGTCTACGAATTGTCTTACCACGCTAAAAAGTATCTACGGATACAAAATTTCGGGAGTGCTTCCTATAGTCGACGAACATCCCGAAGGGACGCTGATAATGTGCACGCCTCGTTCGGCGCAGTCGTCGAGCGTAAAGGATGCCATAAGAGGCGGAGCCGAGGTTTATGCGAATTCCTCTCTTGCCGGATTGATAGAAAAGAATCGTTTTAATCTTGAGGTATTACGCGATTACTTAAAGACGGAGTTAAGCGGATTTCATCCGCGAAAAATCATTCTCGGATGCACTCATTACGTGTTTTTGAAAGACATTATCGAAGAGGTTTCGGGCGTCCGAACGGAGGACGGATACAATCGCGTAATGCTTTCCGTGAGTAACGCTATAACGCCCTCGGACGGTAGAGGACGCGGAAAACTCGCTTTCGGGTTCAGCGGAAAAGACGAAACCGACGATTATATCGAGTTATTGCGTTCGATAAAGTAGCGGTTTTTTTGAAAATTCTAAGATATTTGTCGTTTTTTTACACATACAGACGCGCGCGCAAATTTAATATAGGAATTTATAAAAATTACTCTTGAAATTTATTGAGATATATAGTATTATATTTTATAGCCCATATAAGGAGAAACTAATTATACATGGTAACTTTTCACAAAGATAAAATCAGAAATATCGCGTTAATCGGTCACGGTGGCGAAGGCAAAACTTCCTTACTCGAAGCCATTCTTTACAACACGAAAGCGACGGACAGACTCGGCAAGGTCGACGACGGCAACTCCGTATCCGACTATGATCAAGAAGAAATTTCCCGCAAGATGTCCATAAGCCTTTCGATGGCTTACGCGACCTATAAAGATTACAAAATCAATATTCTCGACGTTCCCGGATTTTTCGATTTCGAAGGCGAAATGGTATCGGCACTTGCAGTAGTGGACGCGGCAATCGTAGTCGTCGGCGCTAACGGCAACGTAACCGTCGGTGCGGAAAAAGCTCTCGAGTATTGCTCCGAGCACGGCATTCCCGCATACATTTGGATAAACGGCGTAAACAAAGAAAACAGCAGTTTCACCGCCACCCTCGACGCATACAAGGCAAAATACGGCAGTAAAGTCGTTGCGGTAGAAATCCCCGAGATGCAAGGCACCAACCTTGTAGGATACGTAGATCTTCTCGACGGCAAAGCGTTCGACGTCAAAAAGACGGAAAAGGACGTTCCCGCATCCGTTAAAGACGTGGTTGAAGCCGAAGAAGGCGTTCTCGCCGAAGCCGTAGCGGAAGCAAGCGACGAGCTCATGGAAAAATTCTTTATGGGCGAGCCCTTGACCGTCGAAGAAAAGAAAGACGGACTTCGCACTCGTTTTGCAAACGCCGAAATTTATCCCGTCAGCGCGGGCGTAGCGGTAGGCGCATATCAACTTACCGAGCTCCTCGACCACATCGTAGAGATATTCCCGGCTCCCGGTGAATCCGTTAAACATATGGCAGACGGCAACGAAATCGTTTGCGACGAAAACGGCAAGTTTGTAGCACAAATTTTCAAGACCATAGTAGACCCGTTCGTCGGCAAGCTCCTTATGTTCAAGGTGCTCCGCGGTAAGGTTGCCATCGGCGATACCGTTTACAACGCAGACGCGGACGAAAACGAAAAGATTACTTCTATCGTTGCTCTTCGCGGTAAGAAGCAAGAAGCTCTCGATTGCATTTGCGCGGGCGATATGGGCGCGTTTGCAAAGCTTAACTATACTTCCACCAACAATACTCTCTGCGACGTAAACGAAGTCGTAAAAGTAGATCCCATCGACTTCCCCGCTCCCGTAATAAGTTTTGCGGTATCCAGCGCGGATAAGGGCTCCGAAGACAAAGTCTTCGCTGGACTTTACAAGCTCATGGACGAAGATCGTACCTTCAAACTCGAAAAGAACGGCGAAACCAACGAAATGGTATTGAGCGGTCTTGGCGAAATGCAACTCGACATCATCTGCAAGAAGATTAAGAATAAGTTCGGCGCAACGGCAGTATTGCGTGAACCGAGAATCGCTTATCGTGAAACCATCCGTAAGTGCGTTGAGGCAGAAGGCAAGCATAAGAAGCAATCCGGCGGTGCAGGACAATTCGGACAATGCTCCGTACGTTTCGAACCCGGTGCGGAAGACGGCATTTTTGAATTTGTCGACGCAGTAGTCGGCGGTGCTATACCGCGTCAGTTCATACCCGCAGTCGAAAAAGGCTTGCGCGAAGCAGCTCCCAAGGGCATACAGGCAGACTATCCCGTCATCAACCTTAAGTGCACGGTATTCGACGGCAAATATCACCCCGTTGACAGTAAGGAAATCGCATTCGTAACCGCTGCGAAGCTTGCATTCCAAGACGGTTGTGCAAAGGCGAACCCCGTATTCCTCGAGCCCATTATGCACCTTGACGTAATCGTTCCCGACAGCTACATGGGCGACGTTATGGGCGATATGAGCAAACGTCGTGGCAGAATCCTCGGCACGTCTTCCGTAAAAGGCAAGACCGTCGTATCCGCGGAAGCTCCTCAATCCGAGCTTGCCAAGTACGCAACCGACCTTCGTTCGATGACCCAAGGACGCGGTAAGTTCACCCTTTCCTTCGAGCGTTACGAAGAAGTTCCCGCCATGCAGGCAACCAAGATCATCGAAGATTACAAAAAGCGCATGGCAGCCAACAACTAATAAAATAAACAATATAAAAGAGCCGTTTCTACGGCTCTTTTTTTGTGGATATAATATAAAGTTAAAGAACTCGCGACTTTCAGAAAGCGGTTAGCTTTCGAATTGGGAGTTATAGAGGTTTGCGTAGAAACCGTTTTTGGCAAGGAGCTCTTCGTGAGTTCCTTTTTCGACGACGTTACCTTTATTCATTACGAGTATGACGTCGGCGTTCTTTATTGTGGAAAGTCTGTGGGCGACTATAAACGACGTTTTGTTTTCCATAAGAACGTCGAACGCGCGTTGTATACGTTGTTCGGTACGAGTGTCTATCGACGATGTTGCTTCGTCCAATATGAGCATAGGCGGGTGCGTGAGCATTACGCGCGCGATACATAGGAGCTGTTTTTGTCCTTGCGATACGTTTCCGCCGTCATCTCCGAGTACGGTGTCGTATCCGTTCTCCAAACGCATTATAAAGTTATGGATATGCGCGTCTTTTGCGGCTTTAATTATTTCTTCGTCTGTCGCGTCGGGTTTGCCGTAAGCGATGTTCTCGCGTACGGTGCCTTTTTTAAGCCAAGTATCTTGCAGTACCATTCCGAAATTCGAGCGTAACGAACTTCTCGTAACTTCCGTGGTGTTATGTCCCTCGACGTTTATCGTACCGCTGTTCGGGTCGTAGAAGCGCATCAATAGGTTGATAAGAGTGGTTTTTCCGCAACCTGTAGGTCCGACAATAGCTATGCGCTCACCGCTTTTTACAGAGAGGGAGAAGCCTTGGATAAGGGGATTCGATTCGACGTAAGAGAAGTAAACGTCGTCGATTTCGATATTGCCTTCAACGTTCGTGAGGTCGGGAAGACCTTCGTCGGAAGATTGATTTTGGGCTTCAAGGAGCTCAAAGACACGGGATGCGGCGGCGGTTGCCGTTTGGAGCTCGGTAATGACGCCGGTGATTTCGTTAAACGGCTTGGTGTATTGAGTGGCGTAAGAAAGGAAGCAGGAGAGCCCGCCGACGGTGAACGCGCCCATTCCGAGGAAGCCTTCTCCGCGAATGACGAGGTAGGCACCCAGCACGCACACGGCTACGTAAACGACGTTGTTAACAAACCTTGTGCAAGGATTTACCATAGCGGAATAGAAAGCGGCGTTCTGTCCCCAAATTTTGAGGTCTCCGTTGATAACGGCAAAACGGTCCTCCGCGCGTTTTTCGTATCCGAAGAGTTTTACGATACGTTGGTTCCCGAGCATTTCGGTAATAAGTCCCGAAAGCTCACCGCGTTTTAACGCTTGCATTGCAAACATATTGTGGCAACCTTTTGCGATAAAGTAGGCGACGAATAGGGAAAGCGGAGTCAGGAAAACGACGACGAGCGCGACCATCCAGTTGTACGAAAGCATAAATGCGAGAGTGCCGACAATCGTAACAACACCGCTGAACAGTTGTGAAAATCCTTGTATAAGCCCGTCCGAAATTTGGTCGATGTCGTTACCCACTCTCGACATCAAATCGCCGTGCGAACGGCTGTCGATATATGACAGAGGCACGTCGTTGAGTTTGGCATAGGAGTGCCTACGCAGATCGCGAATCGTGCGGAAGGAGGCAAGGTTTATGCAAAGCGAGCTCAGATATTGGAAGACGAATACCGCGACTATCAGACCGCCGAGGATACCGGCGTTTTTGAATATCACGCCAAAGTCGACGTTATCTTTTCCGACGATATAGTCAACGGTGTCGCCGATTATTACTGGAGCCGCCAAGGTCGCCGCAATTTGTATGAGTGAGCAGACGAGAGCCGTTATGATTACGGGGATATAGGGTTTGGCGAAAACGAGCAATTTTTTTATTGCTCCGAAATCCGTTTCGGTGCGTTTAGCGGAGGATTGGTTTTTCATGCTAATTCGTCCTCCTTGTTTTGAGATAAACATATTTCGCGATAAACGTCGCAGGTTTTAAGTAACTCTTCGTGCTTGCCTTGACCGACTATTTTTCCGTCGTCCGTTACGATTATCAAATCGGAATGTTTAATACTTGTCGCGCGTTGCGAAACGGTTACGGTCGTCAAACCTCTTTCGTCGCGTAATTCCTTTAACGCTTTACGGAGTTTTGCGTCGGTTGCAAAATCGAGAGCGCTTGAACTGTCATCCAAAATGAGTATTTCGGGAGCCGAAACCAAGGCTCTTGCGATTGTAAGCCTTTGCCGTTGACCGCCGGAAAGGTTCTTTCCGCCTTGGACGATTTCGCTACTCAATCCCTCTTTTTTTGCGTATACGAATTCTTCGGACTGAGATACTTTAAGCGCTTTATCTATCTCTTGGTCGGTGGCGTCCTCTTTACCCCAACGCATGTTATCTCTAATGGTGCCCGCGAAGAGGACCGCTTTTTGAGGCGCTACTCCGAATATGCTTGCAAGCTCCGAATTGGTGTAGTTTTTGACGTCGTTACCGAATACTTTAACACTGCCCGAGCTGACGTCGTAGAGCCTCGTGATGAGGTTTACGAGGGTAGTTTTACCGCTACCCGTTCCGCCGAGTATACCTACGCTTGCGCCTCTCGGAATGACGATGTTCGCGTGCTCCAACGATGGTGAAGGGCTACCCGCATAAGCGAACGTTACGTCGTTAAGCTCTATTGCTGGAGCGGTGAAATCGGGCGTCGCGCCGACGCCTTCGACCATAGAGGATTCGACCGCGAGGACTTCGTTAATTCTTGACGCGGACGCGGAGGCTTTCGTAAACGTTATCAGCAGGTTTGCAAAGACGACGAGCGCGTTAAGAATTTGCGTCATATAGTTTACGAGAGCAATGATTTCGCCTTGCGTGAGATCACCGTAACTTACTTGTTTTCCGCCGAAATACAGTAGGGCGATGATGGCAAGATTGAGTACGGCGTAAGTCAAAGGATTTAAGAGGGCGGAGAGCCGGCTTACCTTAATCGAAGCTTGCGAAAGAGTTTCGGACGCGAGATTGAAGTGTTCTTTTTCGCGTTCTTCGGCGTTAAAAGCTCTTACGACGCGAGCACCCGCAAGATTTTCGCGCGTCAAACGCGTTACGTCGTCGAGGTCGCCCTGCACCTCTTTATATTTAGGCATCGTAATCGAAAGAATGAGCCACAATGCGCCGACTATGACTATCGCGGCGATTACGAATATAGCCGAAAGTTTCAAGTCGATGAGCATCGCCATGACGATTGCTCCGACGGCGATGAACGGAGCGCGCAGAACAAGACGAATAAACATCGCAACGGCTTGTTGGGCTTGGTTCACGTCTGCGGTGAGGCGGGTGATGAGGGACGTCGTGGAGAATTTATCGAGTTCCGCGTAAGAGAAAGTATTGATATGTTTGTAGAGATTTCTTCTAAGATTGGTTCCGAAGCCGAGGGAAGCGCGACTTGCGAAAAATTGAGCCGTCAACGCGAATGCGAGCCCGAAGACGCCCAATGCGAGAATGATTATTCCTCCGTACATCAAACCGGAATAATCGCCGGCTTGCCCCATGGGTATGGCGGTGTCGATAATCCACGCGACCACTATAGGCGTGATGAGCTCGAAGACCGCTTCCACGAGTTTGAAGAAAGGTCCGATTATCGTTTTTACGCGATAACCTTTCAGATACTTTAATAACTTTAACATCGTTCCGTCCGTATATAGTTTATGCTTTATTGAGTAATTAGTTTAGCATAAATATTTAATATAGTAAACTTTTTAACGGCGGTACGCTGTTTTACGAGAGTTTTATTTGCGGTGCACGTCGAGAGAATCGGTTTCCGCATTGTAAATCGCAACGAGAACGTCCTTGGCTTCGAGCCCTTGAGAGAATAGGAGTTCCTTTACTTTTTGTTCGTCTATGCCCGCACGAGCGAGGGCTTCGGAGCGCACCTTGCCGTCGATTATAACGTAGTCGGTAAGAGTCGCGGGACTTTTTGTTATGCCGGCGTCGAGGACGGTCAAAGGCGAAAAATCAGATTTAGGGAGGACGCTTAATTTACCGCTTGTTTCGAGTATGGCATAGGCTATTTGGCTGATGTCGAAGAAACCCTTATCGCGCGCCAAACCCGCGATTTCGTCTACCGTAAGTTTACTTTTGGATACCTCTTTGGGCTGTAACTTGCCGTCGCTTATCAGAATTAACGGCTTCCCCGCGAGAATTTTTTTAAGTACCGAACCCTTCCGCCCGACAAGTGTTACAATAAAATCGAACAACACAAAAGCCGTCATCGCTATAAGATAGTGATAAAACGGCTGTTCGAGATCGGTAGTCATTTCGGCGCCTATCGAGCCGAGAGTAATGCCTACCACATAATCTATAAACGAGAGCTGAGAGATTTGTTTTTTGCCGAGGATTTTGGCTACGACAAAAAGATAAACGTAGGTGATTAAGGAAAACAACAATATTTTATAAATGTCTTGCATAGGAACCCCTATGCAAGTATTGCCGTTTTCCTAAATAAAATCACGCGTTTGCGTTAAAAAGTAAAATCGTTCCTACAAAGAAGAGTATCGGTCCGATGAGCGTAACGACGTGGAATATCGTATGTACGTACGGGATTTTCTTTATGTTATAAAGTATCAGCCCTGCAAGGCAGAGGAGCATTGCGGTAAGGTAGAGGGCGTTGACCTCAAATGTCGCAAGAGGCGAATTAAGGTTCAGTACGTAAATCAAAGTGCAGATTACGCCGATGACGGCGTTGAATCCCACGTTAAGATTTTTGAACTTCATCAAATTAACTATGCAGAGTACGGCGCCGACTATTGCAATCGCAAAGCAAAGACCGATACCGACGTAATTCCATACACTCGTTCCGAGCATTATCGCGGGAGGAACTCCGCAAGCCGTTACGAGGAAAGAAATGTTCGCGTGGTCGATTTTTCTTGCGATACTCTTTTTATGCTTGTCCGTAAGAGCGTGATATATTGCGGAAGTCGTAAATACTTGTAGCGCGGGAATGCAAAGGAGAATCGCCGTCGCTATTTCGCGCGGAGTATCCGCTATAACCATATAATATATAAAGAAAGCAAGGGTTATAGGCGTGCCGATACCGTGGGTAATCGCGTTCCATAACTCTTCGTTCGGAGTGTAGTAGCGGAGCCCCGCTGCCGCGTATTCTTGTTCGAGTCTTAATTTTTCTTGTTTATCCATATCGTATATTATATACTTCGGATAAACGTAAGGCAACTTTAAGGACGCAAAATTTTATCTATTATTCCGTATTCGAGAGCTTCTTCCGGCGTCATTATATTGTCGCGTTCGGTGTCGCGCGCGACCTTTCGGATGTTCCGACCGGTGTTAAGAGCGAGGGTCGAGTTTATGCGATGTCTTACTTTCGAGATGTTGGCTGAGGCTATTACGATGTCCGTCGCCTGTCCGTTCGCGCCTCCGATAGGTTGGTGGATTAAAATTTTTGCGTTTTCGGTTGCATATCGGTAACCTTTTGTGCCTCCCGACAGTATCACCGCGGCAATGGAGTTTGCTTCGCCGATAGCGACAATCGAAACGGTCAGCGGGGAAAGACGTATAGCGTCGTAAATTGCAAATCCCGCTTGCACGTCCCCGCCGGGACTGTTTACGTAGAGAGTAACGAGCTTTTTGTATCCCGACAATTCGAGATACTTGAGCTTCATAACGATGTCCGTCGCAATGGCGGAATCTATTTCGCCGTTTACAAAGATTATGCCGTTTTGAATAAGAGTCGATTCGTAGTTTTCGGATTCCATAAACGGAGTATGTAAATTTTTTTAGAAAATATAAAAAACCTCTTGACAAAGGATAAAGTGTATGGTTTAATAGTAATGATAATTGTTATCAATAAGTGAAAGACGATATGAGAAACACTAAGCAGAAAGATTTAATACTAAACGTCGTTCAAACAAGTAGCGACCATCCTACGGCAGAAACCGTGTACGAGCGTGCACGCGCCGTAATGCCGAGCATTAGTCTTGGGACTGTATACCGCAATCTCAAACAACTCGAAGAGAGCGGAAAGGTAAGACTTGTAAGATCCGACCAAGACACGATGAGGTACGACAAAACGGTTTTCCCGCACGCACATCTTAAATGCGTCGTTTGCGGAAGCGTAATTGACGTAATGGAAGTGGATTGCGAAAAAATAATAAAAACGGTATCCGAAGCTACCGATTATGACATTTTAGGTATCGAGGTAGCAATCGACGGAATATGTCCCGAATGTAAATCGCGCGAGCGAAACAATAAATAAAATAAACAATAAGGAGAATAAAACAATGGCTAAATATGTATGCATGGTATGTGGTTATGTTCACGAAGGCGATGAGGCACCCGAAGCTTGCCCCGTTTGCAAAGCGCCGTCTTCCAAGTTTGTAAAGCAGGATTCCGAGTTGACTTGGGCTGCCGAACACGTAGTAGGAGTTGCTCATGGCATAAGAAGGGATATCGTCGAAGATCTCAGAGCCAACTTTAACGGTGAATGTTCTGAAGTAGGTATGTATCTTGCAATGAGCAGAGTGGCGATTCGTGAAGGTTATCCCGAAATAGGTCTTTACTATGAAAAGGCGGCTTATGAAGAAGCCGAACACGCGGCTAAGTTTGCAGAGCTTCTCGGCGATGTCGTAACCGATTCCACCAAGAGGAATTTGGAACTCCGTATCGAAGCCGAAAACGGCGCGACGGCAGGTAAAGTAGACCTTGCAGATAGAGCAAAAGCGCTCGGTCTTGACGCGATACACGACACCGTTCACGAGATGGCACGCGATGAAGCCCGTCACGGCAAAGGATTCTTGGGACTCTACAATCGTTACTTTAAAAAATAAATCCCGAAAAATAGGCGTGAACTATTAGTACGATTATAAGCTGTTCGAAGTT
>CAYZOJ010000054.1:0-10963 GCA_964480195.1 uncultured Christensenellaceae bacterium
ATATCTAAAGGTCGCAATAGGTAAAGGACATACGAGTTTAGAGGAGATAGGTTGTCTAATTGCAAGATATAGTGTCTTTTTTGAATAAATGGTTTGTCGCCATATGTAAGAGCGGTATGCGGTTTACGCATACCGCTCTTGTTTTGTAAGACGGATTTTAAAAAAACATCAATGTTTAATTATATTGCATAGTGTAACAATTCTTTTGAATAAGTCTTTATTGTAAATGTTATTTGCGCTGTTGACTAAGCGACGCTTTTATAGTATCATTTAATATTATATTACAATAATAAGAGGTGTATATATGACATTATTACGTAGTGACGTTCCGGAAAGCAGAAAATGGGACCTTACCCCGTTGTTTGCAAGTTCGGAAGAGTTTGAAAAAGCTTTTGCGGAACTCGATTCCGCTATTCCCGCGATGTCGGCTTATGTCGGCAAGTTGACGGAAGAAACCGCGATCGAATGTCTTCGTGCGGAATCCGAACTCGGCAGAAAACTCGAAAGGCTTTACGTCTACGGTCATTTGCTGAGGGACGAGGATACGTCCGACCCGCAAAGACAAGCTCTTATGGCAAGGCTTTCGATGCTTTTGACCAAATATTTTTCAGCGGTATCGTTTATCAATCCCGAGCTCTCCAAACTTCCCGTAAGCACGTTAAAGCGTATGGCGGAAAGCGAAGTTTATGCCGATTACGATATTTATATCAAGAGCATTATTCGTAACAAGAAGCACATTCTCGGAGCCAAAGAAGAGAAGTTGTTATCCGAAATTTCCGCATTCTCGGACGATTTTTCGAGCATTTTCTCGATGTACGATAACGCCGACATTAAGTTCGGAAAGATCAACGTAGACGGCGAGGACGTCGCGTTGTCGCACGGAATGTACTCCGTTCTTTTGCAAAATCCCGACCAAAAGGTTCGCAAGGAAGCGTTTGAAACTTATTACAAATCCTATCGCGATTGCTTAAACACGATATCCGCAACGTATGCGGGCAACGTAAAAAAGGATTCGACGCTTGCGCGTATTCGTGGATACAAATCGGCTCTTGCCGAGGCTCTTTACGCCGACGACATCAGCGATAAAGTTTATTCGAATCTTATTAAAGCCATAAGAAAGGGTACTCCCGCAGTTCACAAATACGTAAAATACCGTAAAAAAGCGTTGAAGCTCAAAGAGCTCCATATGTACGATATGTATCTTCCGATAACAGAGGACTACAAACTCGAACTCGAATATGACGACGCGTACAAACTCGTTATCGAAGCTCTTGCGCCTCTCGGAGAGAACTACAAAAAGCTTTTGGAGCGTGCTTATTCCGAGCGTTGGATAGACGTCGAGGAAACCAAGAACAAACGTAGCGGAGCGTACTCTTCCGGTATGTACGACGCTCACCCGTACGTACTTTTGAACTACCAAAAGACCCCGCACGACGTGTTCACCATAGCGCACGAACTCGGACACGCAATGCACACGTATTTATCCAATACTCACCAAATATACCAAAAAGCCGATTACCGCATATTCGTAGCTGAAATCGCGTCGACGGTAAACGAAGTATTACTGTTAAAGCACCTTATCAAGACCGCGGACGGCGAAGCGAAGAAGTATCTTCTTTCGTACTATCTCGATATGTTCCGCACGACCGTATTCCGTCAAACGATGTTTGCGGAGTTCGAAATGTTCTCTCACGCGGAGTTCGAAGCGGGCAGACCTTTGACCGCCGAGATAATGAGCAACAAGTATTACGAGCTCAACAAGCAATATTACGGCGACGGAGTTATCCACGACCAAGACATCGCGATAGAGTGGGCGCGCATTCCGCATTTCTACACGTCGTTCTATGTCTACAAATATGCTACCGGACTTATCACCGCCGTCAATATTGCCAACAAACTTTTGAACGAAGAGGGTTATCTCGACAAATATATCAAGTTCCTTTCGACGGGCGGATCTCTTTATCCGTTGCCGACGATAGAGATTGCCGACGTCGATCTCAGAACGCAAAAGCCCTTCGATTTTGCGATGAAAGAGTTCGCCGATACCCTTGCGGAGCTTAAGAAACTATGAGTAAAAAAATAGGCGTCACGCTCATCGTCGTCGCCCTTACGATAGCAGTTGCGTATTCCGTCGTCGCGGCGGTAACGTTCGTAGGGGAATGCCCCGTCAAGACGACGACGCCGACCGTCAATAAGACGGAAGGTCGTGTCGCGGAAGTCATATACAATTCGTTTATGTATACCGACGGTTCGTACGAGTACGACGTGCAGGTTTACGTCAACTCGACGCGAGTTACGGAAGGACTTACCGCGGAGCAGGCGCAAGCAAAAAAGCAAGCGGTAACCGAGGCGTTCGATACGATAAAACGAGCCTTTAAGAACGGCGGTATAGCCGTAAAAGACTTAAACGGCGAGTTTTGCATAAGTGCGGTACTTGCAACCTACGACAGCGCGACGGATAGGGCGCTTGCTTCCGGCGAAACGGGATACGACGTTTATGAGTCTACGGCGGACGTCTACAACGGTTTTTGGTACAGTTGGTACGTTAACGAAACCCAAACCGTATTCGCCGACCGCGACGCGGACAACTGGTTGAACTTCGTGGCTGACACGTTGACGACGGTAGGAGGCATTTCCTCGGGCGACATCGACTACGTGTTCAACTACGGTACGAAGTATTCCGTCAACACCATAGCGTCCGACGCGGACAGCATTTATTATTATACAAACGAAACCGACGGAGTAAGCGCGTACGTTCACGAATTCAGAATGACCGAAGAAACACGCACGCGTGAGATAACTCTCGTCCAACATACGCCCAACGTATGGAGCTGGTACCTGATAGCGATAGTAGTCGTACTCATCATGTCGGGTATAGCGATACTCTCTGCGGGACGAAAAGGAGAAAGACATGCCGGATAAAGAAACAGGCACACCCAAATTCAGACAATACCCCAACAGCTACGAAGCCGAAAGGTACGTACTTTGCTGTATACTCATTGACGGCGACGTCGCGAGCGAACTCGTATCGGAACTGACGCCGGAATACTTTTATACGCCGTCGCACGTAAAAATATTCAATGCGATGAGCGTGCTGTATTCGCACGGCACGGTTATAAACGTCATAACGGTAAACGACCAACTCGTCAAGAGCGGACAGTCGGATTCCGATATGCTCGGTTATCTTGCAGAACTTGCCCAAATCACGCCGGGCGCGGTCAATTATAAAGACTTTGTTCGCATAATTCATCGCGATATGGTAATGCGTAAGCTTATAAGAATAGGTAACGACATCACCAACGACGCATACACTTCCGACGACGTCGAAGCGTCTATCAGCAAAGCGGAAAAACTCATTTACGACCTTAGCTCCACCGGGCGTTCGGGAACGGGACTCGAGCACATAAGCAAGGCGGGACAAAGATACATAGAGCGTTTGGTCAAAATGTCCAAGGACCGTAACTCCGTCAAAGGACTTCGCACATATTACGATATATTCGACAAGACCACCAACGGACTGCAACCCTCGAACTTTATAATTCTTGCGGCTCGTCCTTCCGTAGGTAAAACGGCGTTCGCGTTAAACCTTGTCGGCAACATCATACGTAACCGCAAGACCGAAACGGTCATAGCCATGTTCTGTATGGAAATGGCGCCCGAAGAACTTTTCCAAAGACTTCTTGCAATCAACACCGACGTAACGATGTCCAAGATGAGCGACGCGCGTTTGAGCGAAGACGAGTACAACAAGCTGTGGGACGCACACGTCGAGGCTTCGGAATGCCAAATTTATTTTGACAGCTCTTCGCTTGAAACTCCGGGAAGTATCGCGAGCAAATGCCGTAGACTCCAAGCGTCCACGCCGAGCAAACGCCTCGATCTCGTTATAATCGACTACTTGCAGTTGATGTCCAACGACCGCGACAAAATGCGTTCGAGCTCTACCCGTCAGACCGACGTTTCCGACATCAGCCGTATGCTTAAAGTTATGGCGATGGAATTGAAGTGCCCGGTAATCGCGCTTTCTCAGATGTCGAGAAGTATCGAATCCCGTGAGGACAAGTCGCCAATGCTTTCCGACCTTCGTGAATCGGGCGCAATCGAGCAGGACGCCGACATAGTAATGTTCTTGTCCCGTGAAAACGAGAACGAAAAGGACAATCCCGAAAGCAACGTCATTCTGGAACTTGCAAAACACCGTAACGGCGAACTCAAAAAGATTCGCTACGTGTGGGAAGGCAATCACGTCCGTTTCGTCGAATCCGCCGATCAGAATATAGGCGTTTTCGCAACAACCAAAGTCAACAAGTACCCTAAGAAGTCGTCGAACGGAGAGGGCGAACCCGCAGGCGAATAACTTCGATAAAAATTTAAGCACATAATTTGCCACGTCAAGCATTTTTGCCACGGACGTGGCATTTTTTATATTATGGATACGATTTCCCGTTCATTCACGAACACGGTTACGGTGGTAGGTTTCAAAGAAGTCAAAGTCGAGGGGCACAGAGGTATTTCGTCATATTCGAATTCAGAAATCGTTTTAAGAATAAACGGCGGTAAAATTTCGATAAAAGGCGAGAACCTTACTTTAACCGAAGTCAACGGCGAAGAGGTGTTTATAAAAGGCGACATAGTCGCCGTCGAGAGGTGCAAAAATGAGAATACCCGACGAGTATTATAGTTATAGAGCCGAAGGACCTTGCGGATACATAGTAAACATATTGACGCGCGCGGGCGTAAAAGTAACCGAACCGCACGCGGTTAAAGACGGGTGTGAATTTACCGTTTCGGCAAAGGACAGAGTAAAAGCGTTGTCGGCGCTCGAGGAAAAGGGGAGAGCTTATAAAGAAATTCGTCGAGGCGGAGCCAAAATTAAAATAAAGAATTTCTTTTTGCGATACGCGTTCATCGCGGGACTTTTGGTGTCGTTTACGGCGGTAGCGGTGTACGCGAATACCATAGACGGAATAGCCGTCGAGGGCGCGGAAAGGCTTAGCGAAGATAGCATACTGGCGGTATGCTCGGAGTACGCGACGACGCCTTGTTTTACGAGTTCGGTCGATACCGAAGAGATAAAAAAATCGGTACTCGAACTTGACGGAATAGCCTATGCGAGCGTTTCGCGAGTCGGCAGAAAGCTTGTTGTAAAAGTGATAGAAGAGTTACCCAAAACAGAGATTGAGGATGCCTTAAATCCCGTTCCGCTTGTCGCGACGGAAAGCGGTATCATTACCAAAATTGCCGTTTACCGAGGCACTCCCGCCGTCGAACAGGGAGCAAGCGTAAGTGTCGGCGACGTACTCGTTTATCCGTACGTCGGAGCCGATGAAAATACTCGTAAATCGGTAAGAGCGCGGGGGTACGTCGAAGCGCGCGTAACGCGTGTCGAGAAGATAGAATACTCGTCGGAAGAAGAGTATTCCGCAAACTGTGCTCGTGATGTCGGAGAGCGCGTCGCGACCTTCAAGGCGGGACTTAAAGAAAGCGACGTTTTTACAGGCTCTCGTATTTCGGAAGAAAGACTGGACAAAAGCATAGTAATTAGTATATACTATGAGATAATAACTAATATTGCTTAGTAGCAAAAGGTAGTCTTATGAAAAAGAAAAATAAGGAAGTTATCGGCATCATCGACCCAAGCGTAGCTTCCTCGAAGAAAAGAAAGATTAAAGAATACGCCAAGCGCGTAGCTATAATTGTGGTGGTGTCTTTGATAATGGCACTTTTGGTTCGTCTGTCGCGACTTGACGAATTCGAAACCGCCGCCGACTTTTTCTCGGGAGCGGTAATGCTCCAGATTCTCATACTTACGGCGATAATGGCTATAGTGCTGTCGACGCTCTATTTCTACACGATTTACGTGCGTAAAGATCTTGACGGTAAAGACAAGCAAAAGCTTATCCCCGTGCTCTCGATATCCGTTTTGGTAACGTTTGCGCTGGCGATAGTGTTTAGCCGTCTTATCAACTTATACGTCGCACCGCTCATTCTCTGCTCGTTGCTTGTCGCTATGCTCATAGACAAGCGCGTAGGTATAGTTACAAATATTTTGGTATCGCAGGCATTCTTCCTTGCGTATCTCGTAATATTCGGAGGAGAAAAGGTGGTGGAGAGTTCCGCGGCTCTCATCACTTCGATGGTGTCGGCGATATTCCTGATAGTCAATTTCAGCAAAAGACACTGCACGCGTATTCGTTTTGTCGGGCTCGGCGCGATAGTCGGCGTTTGCACGTCGGTAATTCCGATGCTTATCAATTTGATAATAGATCCGTCCGACGTGTACGCGATACTTATAAGCGGACTGTGGTCGTTCGTATCGGTAGTGCTTTCGGTGGCGTTGTTTATGATAATCCTTCCGCTTATGGAGTACGTATTCCGTATCAGCACGCCGTTCAGACTTACCGAGCTCTGCTCGTTGTCGTCCCCGCTCCTTAAAGAGCTTGCGGAAAAAGCCCCCGGGACCTTTAATCACAGCGTAGCGGTAGGTAACCTTGCCGAACTCTGCGCGGACGCGATAGGCGAAAGCCCGGAACTCGCAAAGGCTTGCGCGTACTATCACGACGTAGGTAAGCTTGCCAACAGCGAGTGGTTTGTCGAAAATCAGCAAGGATACAATCCGCACGACGACGTTATTCCGGAAGTGAGTGTATCAATGATAGTCAGCCACGTGAAAGAGGGTTGCGACATCATAAGGAAAGAACATCTCCCGGACATTCTTGCGGACATAGCGGCGGAGCACCACGGCACCACTCCCGTAAACTATTTCCTTTATAAAGCGCAGGGATTTACCGAAGACGACGTTGACCGCAAAGAATTCTGTTACCCGGGACCCAAACCGCAATCCAAGATTGCCGCGATAATTATGATAGCGGATACGGTAGAGGCGGCGGGACGCGCGGTATCGTCGCAACTTACGACGCCCGAAAGCGTCAGAGCGTTCGTCCACAAAATGGTCAAGGATAAGTCCGATGCCGACCAATTCGACGAATGCGGAATAACGTTCAAGGACTTAAAAATCATCGAAGACACACTTGTTAAGGCGTTGCCTTCGTTGTACCACGCGAGAATAAGATACAATAATCCCAAAGCGGATAATAAATAAGAGGACATATGTTGGATTTATACGGAACCGAAAAATATACCGCTGTCATAGCACACGCGGTCGGTAGCGCTCTCGAGCGTTTCGAGGTACCCGAGGAGAAGGTATCACTCGAACTCGAACTCGTTTCACCGGAAGAAATAAAAGAACTCAATCGCGAAATGCGCGAAATCGACTCGGTAACGGACGTTTTGAGTTTCCCGAGTCTTGAAAAGGTCTTGCCTTTTGATCCGGACGCGTATACGGACGAAGATCTCGACCCCGAAAGCGGAGCCGTGATTTTGGGTGAGATATACATTTGCAAGGAACGTGCCGAGGAGCAAGCCGAGGAATACGGACATTCGCTTGCGCGCGAGCTTGCGTTTTTGTCTGTACACGGCACGTTGCATCTACTCGGATACGACCACGTAACAGAAGAAGACCGTGCGGAGATGGAAGCGTTGCAGGACGAAATTTTGACGTCCGCTGGCATTACGCGCGAGCTTTCCGACGACGAAATCATAGCTCTTGCCACTGAAGCCACGGAAAGCGGAAAAGAAAAAGAAGACAAGCCTTTCCGTACCGGTTATGCTGTTATTTTGGGAAAACCTAACGCAGGCAAATCTACTCTCATAAACGCGATTATCGGCGAAAAGGTTTCTATCGTCAGCTGGAAGCCTCAAACGACGCGTAACCGCATAATAGGCGTATATAACGGCGACGACGTTCAAGTAATATTCGTCGATACTCCCGGTATACACAAACCGCGCAACGAGCTCGGTAAGTTTATGATGAGATCGGTAAAAGTCGCAACAGACGGCGTAGACGCGGTAATATACGTGGTTGACGCCGAAAAGGGTATGGACGAAGCGGATATCGCCAACATCGAAGCCAACGTTTCAGCGGGCAGAAAGACGGTTGTCGCGGTCAACAAAATCGACCACGTAACGCGCGACAAAGTAGCCGAAATACTTGTTAGACTCAACGCAATTTCGGGACTTACGTCGGTTGTTCCCGTTTCCGCTTTACGTGAAAAGAACGTCGACGTATTGATAGGCGAAGTCGAAAAGCTTATGCCGATAGGCGAAAAGCTCTATTCCGACGACGTATACACCGATCGCAATATGCGCTTTATGGCGTCGGAAATCATTCGCGAAAAAGCGTTGCGTTTGCTTGACAAAGAGATACCTTACGGAATTGCCGTTTCGATAAACAAATACGAGTATCGTGAAAACGGCATACTCGACATAGACGCCGACGTCATATGCCAAAAATCCGCCCACAAGCCCATAATACTCGGTAAAAACGGCGAGATGATTAAGCGCATATCGACTTACGCAAGACAGGATTTAGAGGATATGACGGGAGACAAGATTTATCTTACGTTATGGGTCAAAGTCAAAGAAGATTGGCGCGACGACCTCGTACTTCTCAACAATCTCGGATACAACAAAAAGGACGACACCTGATTATATTTTGGTTGTAAGTCCATACTAAAAGTATGGACGACAAGACAGATAATCGGGTTGCAAAAACGATGTACGACGCCTTTAAGAAAAGCGGAAAGATAGGCTATTATATGCTTTATTCCGCTCTCATCAGACAACGGAAAGACGATGGAAGAAGTTAAGATTTTCGCGCTCTGCGTACGTGCGGAAGACTATGGCGAAAACGGAAAAATTCTAACGCTTATAACTGCGGAAAACGGCAAAACGGTTGCCCGAATTCGCTCTGCCAAGGGACCAAAGTCCAAATTAAAGCAATGCGCGGTACCGTTCTGCATAGGCGAGTACATCCTTACGCGCGGAAACGGCGGGAGGTTTGTGGTTACCGGATGCAGTGTGGAAGAAAGCTTTTTTTCATTGTGGACGGACGTCAATAAAAACGTTTGCGGGAGTATAGTAACCGAAGCCCTCGACAGGTTTGTCGAAACGGGAGTCGGCGCTCACGCGGAACTCGTGCAAGCCGTAAAAAGTCTGTATGCAATATCTTCCGCGCAAACGAACCCGTATGTGTACGGCACGCATTTTCTTATTTCGCTTCTTCCGAGCGAAGGAATAGACATAACTGAGTTCGATCTTCCGCACTCGGTAAGGGAAGCGATAAAGTCGATTTCCGCAAGCGACATCGAAGACCTCGAAACACTCGACATTACGGAATCCGAACTCGGTTCGGCGCTTGCGTACATAAATCTCATATACAGAAACAAACTCGGCGAAAAGCTAAATTCGGTTGCGGAAGCGTTAAAACTTCTGTCCGAGCGTGCTTGACGACTCGT
This sequence comes from uncultured Christensenellaceae bacterium, assembly GCA_964480195.1. Classification (GTDB taxonomy): domain Bacteria; phylum Bacillota; class Clostridia; order Christensenellales; family DTU072; genus Stercoripulliclostridium_A. The sequence continues at coordinate 9,357 of CAYZOJ010000054.1, forward strand.
CAATCGGGGATTTATAGGTTATTTATTTATTATTTCGCTTGCGCTTGCACGCGCATTTATGTATAATAAGAGAGCTAAAGCAAAAAAATCATTTTTCACAGGAGATTATTCTATGACAAAGTACGTTTATCTGTTCACAGAAGGCAACGCAAAAATGCGCGAACTTCTCGGCGGAAAGGGCGCTAACCTTGCGGAAATGACCAACATCGGTTTACCTGTTCCCCAAGGCTTCACGATTTCGACCGAAGCGTGCACTCAATATTATGAAGACGGCAGAAAGATCAACGACGGTATCAAAGCCGAAATCATGCAGTATATCGAGAAACTCGAAGCCATTACCGGCAAAAAGTTCGGTGATGCGGAAAATCCTCTTCTTGTTTCCGTTCGTTCCGGTGCCAGAGCATCCATGCCCGGCATGATGGATACCATTCTTAACCTCGGTCTTAACGAGCAGGTTGTAGAAGTTCTCTCCAAGAAGTCCGGCAACCCCAGATGGGCTTGGGACTGCTACAGACGTTTCATACAGATGTTCAGTGACGTCGTTATGGAAGTCGGCAAGAAGTATTTCGAAAAACTCATCGACAAGATGAAAGAGGAAAGAGGCGTACATCAAGACGTCGAACTCAGCGCAGACGATCTCCACATTCTCGCGGATCAATTCAAAGCGGAGTACAAAGCTCAACTCGGAACTGACTTCCCCTCCGACCCCAAAGAGCAACTCTTCAAGGCTATCGAAGCTGTTTTCCGTAGCTGGGACAACCCGCGCGCAAACGTATATCGTATGGACCACGACATTCCTTACAGCTGGGGTACCGCGGTTAACGTACAGATGATGGCGTTCGGCAACATGGGCGACGATTGCGGAACCGGCGTTGCGTTCACTCGTAACCCCGCTACTGGCGAAAAGGGACTCATGGGCGAATTCCTTATGAACGCTCAGGGCGAAGACGTTGTCGCAGGCGTTCGTACTCCGATGCCCATCTCCAAGATGGCGGAAGTTCTCCCCGACGTTTACAAGCAATTCCAAGAGGTCTGCAAGACTCTCGAAAACCACTATAAAGATATGCAGGATATGGAGTTCACCATCGAAAAGGGCAAGCTCTATATGCTCCAAACCCGTAACGGCAAGCGTACCGCGGCGGCTGCTATCCGTATCGCATGCGACCTCATCGACGAGGGCATGATTAACGAAAAAGAAGCTCTTCTCCAAATCGACGCCAAGACGCTCGATATGTTGCTCCATCCCACTTTCGACGCTGCCGCTCTCAAGAACGCAGACAAGAACAACGTAGTAGGCAAGGGTATCGCCGCATCTCCCGGAGCCGCGGCAGGCACCATCGTCTTTACGGCTGAAGACGCTGTAAGAGAAGGCAAAGCAGGCAAGAAAGTCGTTCTCGTAAGACTTGAAACATCTCCTGAAGATATCGAGGGTATGAAGTATTCACAAGGCATCCTCACAGTTCGTGGCGGTCAAACATCTCACGCAGCAGTTGTTGCTCGCGGAATGGGCACATGCTGTGTTTCCGGTTGCGGCGACATCAAGATGCACGAAGACGAGAAATATTTTGAACTCGCAGGCAAGATCTTCCGCGAGGGTGACGGTCTCT
>CAYZOJ010000055.1:0-10932 GCA_964480195.1 uncultured Christensenellaceae bacterium
GCGGGAAGATAAATATTAACTGCCTTATCGGTGGCTATATCGAGAAGTTCCGGACAAGGCGTCGTAATCTCCTCGGGACGATTTCGCACAGCTCTATATGGGGTACAATCCAAGTTAAGATAATCTATTTCACCGTATCCGTAAGGCGGATGAGCAAACGCCGTCATCTTGCGTTTACCGCCGAACGCAAGCTTCTCGACCGCACGCATAGTCTTTATTCGAGCACCTTTATTTTGCGTAACTTCAAGCAATACGCACATCATTTCATACCCGAAACCGACTTCTCCGACCGTTATGTCTATGCCGTATAACGGACCTATCACGCGCTTATACAGTTCGCCTATTTCATCACGCACGGCTTTCTTAGAGCGCAAGGCTTTGGGCGCGTCATACGCTTTGGTAGGCACGTAACCCGCCTTTTCGAGCACATACTCGTCAAGCGCGCTTTCTATCAACGTATGCGTGGAGTGTCGCGACACCTCGTCGAGCATGTCCCTTACTCGCCCTTCGCACATTGCGTACACGTACGGGTGCACGGTACTGTCAAGGGCGTAATGCACACTCAGCCCGAGCACGTAGGACGAAAGAACTTCGGACGGATGCTCTTTGAGATACGCTATAATAGCTTCAAACGTTTCGAGTTGTTTACAGCCATGCATAAGGTTTGCAAGACGCTTGGGAGGCAATCCGAGTTCTCTTAACGCGAACAAAAAATCCGGTCCTATCGAACCGAGAGTAAAGGCGGTTTTGCATTCGCAAGCAACCTCTTTAATCTGAACGGGGAGACGCTCGAGCGCCTCCCCTCCCATTACTATGTGTGTAATTAAATTTGGCATTTGGGATTCCTTTTTGCGGGAATCGGAATATTAAAGTCCGTATTCCTCTTCGATTTCTTTGATGGTAACGGGACGATTTTCTTTGAGCGAACGCTTTGCCGCAAGTCCGATAAGAACGGGTTTAAGACCGTCGTAAACGTTGACTTCGGTAGGAGTATCGTTGACTACCGCCTGTATGAAGGAGTTGACTTCGGCGGTGTAAGCTTCCATATAACGCTCGAGGAAGAAGAGCTTGGGTTTCTCGGCGGTAACGCCTTCGGCGTTCGAGATAACCGCGAGGGAGTCAGTATCGTTGCCGATAGCGACTTGTCCAAGAGAACCGAAAGCCTCTACTCTTTGGTCGTAACCATAAGTTGCGCGACGGCAGTTGTCGATAACCGCAAGAGCTCCGCTTTGGAGTTTCATAGTGATTATAGCGGTGTCGATGTCGCCGGCTTCACCGATAGCGGGATCTACCAAAACTCCGCCCATTGCGTAAACTTCGGTAACTTCTTCACCGGACATATAGCGAACCATATCGAAATCGTGAATGGTCATATCGAGGAAGATACCTCCCGATACCTTAATGTAGCTTACCGGAGGAGCTGCGGGGTCGCGAGAAGTGATTTTGAGAACGTTGAGGTCGCCGATTTTGCCGGCTTTAACGGCTTCGCGTGCAGCCTTGAAGTTATGGTCGAATCTACGGTTAAAGCCGACTTGGTACTTGACGTTGCCGTGCTCTATTGCGTCGATAACTTCCTTGATCTTGTTTACGTCGTGGTCGATGGGCTTTTCGCAGAACACGTGCTTGCCGGCTTTGATTGCCTCAATCGAGATTTGGCTGTGGGTGTCGGTGGAAGAGCAGATAAGAACTATGGATATTTCTTTATCCTCTAAGATTTTGTGATAGTCCTTATATGTGTCTTTGATTCCTTGAGCCTTTGCCCATGCTTCGGTTTCCGGGCTCATGAAGGGGTCCGCTATCGCCTTGACTTCCGCGTTCTTTACAAAACGAGTTACGCTTTCGGTATGTACTCTGCCGATTCTGCCGGCGCCTATAATACCAATTTTAATCATATTTATATCTCCTAAATAAAGTTAGATTTTAGCTACTTGCTTGATATATTTTCTTGCTTTGATCGCATACTCGAGGGGGTTCGCTACGGCGGGATCTTGCTCTGCTTCGACAAGGAGCCAGCCCTCGTAATCGGAATTTGCTATTACGTCGAATATCGGCGCGAAGTCGATACTGCCGTCGCCGGGAACGGTAAACGCGCCCATTCTTACTCCGCGAAGGAAGGAGAGGTGATCGCGCTTGACTTCCGCTACAACGTTCGGACGAACGTCCTTAAGATGTATGTGCTTGATTCTGCCGATGTACTTACGGAGTACAGACATATAGTTTTCACCGCAATATGCAAGGTGACCCGAATCGAACAACAACGATACGTACTCGGGGTTGGTTTCACGCATCATACGATCTATATCGGCTTCGGTCTGAATGACGGTGCCCATATGATGATGATATGTAAGATGTATGCCGTACCACTCGAGAGCGATTTCGCCGAGATGATCGAGTCCGTCCATAAGTCTTGCCCATTCCTCTTCGGTCATAATGTGACGCGCCTCGAATACGGGAGTGTCCATTTCGCCTTGGATGGAGTAGCTCTGTTCGCTTACGCCGATGACTTTTGCGCCCATCGCCTTTAAGAATTTGCACTTTTTGTGGAATTCCGCTTCTACCTCATAGAAAGGTTTTGTGAGGAGATACGTCGAGAACCAGCAGTTAGCTATTTTAAGCTTGCGGAGGTTGAGCGCCTTGCGGAGCGTATTGATTTTGGTCGGGTACTTGTTTCCGATTTCCGTGCCCTTGAAGCCGGCGAGAGCCATTTCGCTTACGCATTGTTCAAAGGTGTTTTCGGCGCCGAGATCCGGCATGTCGTCGTTGGTCCAGCCTATGGGTGCGATGCCTAATTTGATCTTCTTTTTGTCTAACATAAAGTTACCTCTTTTGGTTTGATTTATTTTTTGATATTGGCTTTAAGCTCTTCGAGAGCGTCTGCTTGTTTTTGATTGCGCGGTGCGTGCGTAACGCCGGTTTGCCACCAACCGCCTTCGTATCCGTCGGTCATCGTCTTGGGCAATACCTTGATGTCGATAAGTACGGGCTTGTCCGTTTTGAGCGACGCTTCAAGTGCCGAACGAAGTTCTTCTTCGGTGTGCGCGGTATACGCTTCGTAACCGTACGCTCTTGCCGACATCGCATAATCTATCGGAACGAACGGAGTGTCTGCCTTAGCGCCGTAACGAAGTTCCGTCGCGAGGCTGTTGACGCCCTTGCCCATTTGCAGATTGTTGATACAACCGAAACCGCCGTTGTCGAATAAGAGAACATTTATCTTTTTGCCCTCTTGTACAGCGGTTACCATTTCGGAATGGAGCATAAGATACGAACCGTCCCCGCACATCGCGTAGACCTCTTTATCGGGGCACGCAAGCTTACTGCCGAGAGCGCCCGCTATCTCGTAACCCATGCACGAGTAGCCGTATTCCATATTATAGCTGAACGGACTATCTGTCGTCCACATACGTTGAAGATCTCCGGGAAGACTTCCGGCAGCACCTACCGCGATTGCGTCGGCGGGAATCATTTCACGTACGATTCCGACAGCCGTCGTTTGGCAAAGTCTTGAGCCGGTCGCCTTATTGAAGTCGCCGAGAGTTGTGGGCGTATAGCTTCCGATTTCCGGCTTTAAGCCATCGGAATAAGCGATGTGCGTTAAACGCTCCATCTCTTTTTTCCAGCCGTCCTGAGCAAGTTTGTACTCATCTACATATGCAGAACGGTATCCCGAAAGCATAGGAATGAGTGCCGAAAGTGTGGCTTTGACGTCGCCGGTCGCGTGTATCGCGTTCATCTTGGAGCCGTGGAAAACCGACGTATTTATAGTAACGACCTTGGTGCCCGCGTAAAGCGTTTTGCTTGCCGTGGTAAAGTCCGAAAACCTCGTTCCGAGTCCGATGATGAGGTCCGCGTCGCGAGCGACGGTATTCGCGCAGGAGTTACCCGTTACTCCGAGACCGCCGAGATAATACGGGCTCGATGCGGGGAGTACCGATTTTCCGGCTTGGGTTTCGGCAAAAGGCACGTTGAATTTATCCGCGAACTCGGCTATGATTTCGCCTGCTTCGCTGTATCTCGCGCCACCGCCGACTATGAGGAGCGGATGACGGGAATTTCTGATAGCTTCAGCTACGTCCTCGAGCTCTTCTTGTACCGCCACGGGGCGAGTAATGCGCGTTACGCGCTTTTCAAAGAGGTATGCGGGGAAGTCGTAAACTTCGCCTTGTACGTCCTGAGGCATGGCGATACATACTGCTCCCGTATGCGCGGTGTCCGTAAGAACGCGCATTGCGTTGAGGAGAGCGCTTTCGAGCATTTCGGGACGAGTGATACGGTCAAAGTATCTCGTTACAGCCTTATACGCGTCGTTTGTGGTAACGTTAAGGTCGTAAGGTTGTTCGAGTTGTTGGAGGACGGGATCGGGGCGTCTTGTAGCAAAAGTATCACCGGGGAACAGCAAGAGCGGTACGTTATTTACCGTCGCGCACGCCGCCGCGGTAACCATATTGCAGGCTCCGGGACCGATACTCGATACGCAAGGTATAATCTTGCGTCTGTTGTTTTGTTTGGCATAAGACATCGCTACGTGCGCCATGCCCTGCTCGTTCTTGCCCTGATAGACCTTTAAGTTATGGTCGCACATCGCAAGAGCCTCGCCTATTCCGAGTACGCAACCGTGCCCGAATATAGTGTAAACGCCTTCTACAAACTTGTTTTCTTTGCCGTCGAAAGAAACGTATTGGTTATCAAGGAATCTGACTACCGCTTCGCCGACGGACATTCTAACGGTTTGCTTCATATATATTCTCCTTATTTGTCTTCGTCCAAAAGCCAGGTGTACTCGGGTTTATCCGTACGAGTGTTGTCCCACGGGTCGCCGTCGAGATGACGAATCATCCACGTGCAATACATCGGATAACCGGGCGCCGTTACTTGAGCGTGAGTGTAACCGCCTTCGAACATACCGCAGGAGCCGTCTTTAACGGTGTACGCCTTATCGCCGATAAAGCAAGCGCCGAAGCCCTCGGGGCGTTCGAATTTATAGTAATACACTTCGGGTTGGGGATGATAGTGAGGAATATAGCTCCACCATCTGCCTTGACGCGCGTAAACCTCGCCGAGAACCATATTCGAGTACGGGGAGTTCTTGATATTGATGATGTCGACTACGTCGCGTACCGCGGTGTTTTCCCAACGACCTTCGCATGATACGAACTTGTAGCAGTCCTCCGCGCGGAACAGACGAGAGGTAAACGTTCTGTCGTTTTCGGTGCTTTGAACCAAAATTTCGGCGTCGGTTTCGGCTCTCACCACGACTTCGACGTTACGAGCAACGTGAAGACACGTCGGCATCTCTTCGAATACGCTTTTGCGCGACGCGCTCGCTTCGGTCTCTTCGTAATAATAGGTAATGTCGCCTTGGAGCAGTAATACTGCCGTTTCCATGTCGGGCTCGACAAGGGTAACCGACTCGCCCTTTTTGATTTTGTAGACGGTGATATTCATCATCATTGCGGACGTCTTGTCATAGACGCGCGTAAGAACTTGTTTGCCGCCTTTGAACTTAGGATATGTAAACATACGTCCTCCTTTAAGAGTAATTAAGCTTCGATTTTCATGCCGTTGGCTTCGCGCTTTTCCATGAGTTCACGCGTAATACGCTCTTTCTTTTCGCCTACGAGGTCGTAGAAGAAAATCGGAATCGAGCAGAGCAACAAGCTTACGCCCGGAACTATGGATACGAGTGCGAACATTCCCATTCTTTGTCCGGTGGTCATCTCGGTAACCGCTTTGATTGCGCCTTGCGCGACGCTTTGAGCGGGGTCGATATTGACTATCATGTACATAATGACGATAAACGTCGTCGCGAGCGCGTTGCCGAGCTTGTTGACAAACGATTGGCACGCGGAACCCAACGCGTTATCGCGGAATCCGGTCTTCCATTCGAGGTAGTCAAGGCTGTCGCCTATCATCGCATAAGATGTTACGTTGAGGGCGCCGAGAGGTATGCACTGTATGATTAAGAACGGAATGAGTACGTATACGAGCCAGTTTGCCGTCGTATAAATGCTGAGCGTTCCGATAACGGTCGTGAAGATGCTGGCGACAAAACCGCCGAGGCACGTGATTATGACTATCTTCTTATAGTCGAATTTCTTGTAAAGGAAAGGCATTAAAAGCATTGCGCCGAACATGCCTATCGCCGAGCAAACTTGGAATATGGTGGAAACCGTTCCGACGCTTGCGTCGAGGGCGTTTTCGAGTTCGGCTCCGGTAAGACCTTCGAGGGAGGGTCCGATGTAGAACGCGTAACGCGCGACGTGTACAGCCGCCGCCTGCATCATATATCTACCGCTCGAAAGTATGCCCATTATAACTACGAGCATAAGAGGCTTGCAGGTAAAGATACGTTTGAGCATTCCGGGCTCGTCGTAACTGCGTTGTTTTTTGGGAGGAAGGGTAACTCTTTCTTTGGTTGTAAAATAGGAAAGTACAAAAAGTCCGATACCTATTACCGAAGCGACTATCGCCATTATCATATATTTTTGTTTGGCGATTTCGAGTCCGGTACCGCTAAAATAAGGTATCCAGCTGAGTACTGCAAAAAGTACCATCGGGATTGCGGAGCCTACGCCGTTTACGGTTCTGCCGAACGAAATAAGGTTGGCGCGTTCCGCGGGATCGGGAGTCATGACGTTGGGCATCGACCAGAACGGAACGTCGGATACCGTATAGGTCATACCCCAGAATACGTATATGAACGCCGCATAAACCATAAGTTCGGTCTTGTTCCAACCCTCGGGGCAATAGAACATAAAGAACGTCAAAAGCGCTATCGGAACCGCGGTAAACAATACATACGGTTTCATTTTGCCCCACGGAGTGGTGCACTTATCGACGATGACGCCCATCATCGGGTCGTTAATCGCGTCCCACACTCTCGCGAGCAACATTAAAAGCATAACGAATATGAGCGGTAAACCCATTACGTTGATGTAGAAGTCACTGATGTAACCGGACATTATCGCATATACCATGCCCTGTCCGCCTGCGGCTATGCCGAAAGTCAAAAACTCTTTTTTGCCTACATACTTTTTAGGCGCAAGAGTCGAGTTGGTCTTTTGTTCGTTTTCCATTTCTGCCTCCGTTGGATGATATCTATATTATATATATTTGCGCGCGCGTTGTCAATACTAACATTTCAAACTCCGCTAAGGCATTTCACACGTCGTTCGCAACCGCATAAAGAGGGTTGAAGTTTGGCTACGATAATGATATACTTTTATTAACGCAAATCGTGCGGGAGGCAAAATGAAAATATTTATAAGCTACGGGCATGACTTTACGGAAGAAGCCAAAACTATAGCAAACAGCCTTGTTGCAATCGGGCACGAGGTGTGGATTGACTACGATAAAATTTTGCCCGGGGACGACTGGCGCGACAGCATAACCGAGGGTATACTCGGCGCCGACGCGGTACTGGTGCTGATGAGTAACTACGGACTGCGCGAAGGCGGAGTTTGTCTTGACGAACTCGCAATCGCCGTAAGCTGTAACAGGCGCAATATCCGTCCCGTCGTAATGGAGCGCGGTGCGGAAGCGCTTGCTCCCGCGTGCATACGCGGAATTCAGTTCTTCGATATGTCCGAGTGGCGAGATATCGACAAATCGCATTTTGACGATTGGTATAAACTTAAACTTAATTCCCTCGTCGAACTGTGTTTAAGCCGTACTTCCGCATACGAACAAAAACTAAGCTCGATTAAAAACAAACTGCACGTGTCTTCCGAGTTCGCGAGAGAACTTTTCGAACTCGGCAAAGGCTATAAAAAACGCAACTGGTTGGACGATAAAATTGCCGAGTGGGTGAACGGAGATTTTAGCAACATCTGTTTGCTTGTCGGTTTCCCGGGGTTCGGCAAAAGCTGTTACTGCACAAATTGCTATTATTACGGGGACGACGTAGCGGGGCTTGTCTTTTGCGATCCGAGCGACGGCAAACTTCAAGGCGTAATTTCGGTAATTAAGGAAATCAGTTTCGGCTTAGCCGTCCGAATACCCTCTTTTGCCACTCGCCTCGACCGCATTTTGAGCGACCCCGACGTCAACACGGATTCCTCGCCCGAAAAGCTTTTCGAGCTCTTGATAATGGAACCACTTAATCTTATAGGCTCTTCGGAAGAAAAAATCGTCATCATGATAGACGCCGTCGATATTCTTTCCGAAAACGGCGAAAACCGTCTTGCAAAGCTCTTTATCGACAACGCCGAACGGTTCCCCTCTTACATCAAGTTTCTACTTTCCTGCCGTAGCGATTTAAGCGTTCTCGGCGGAGCTTCCGACATACATAGGATTGTTCCCGATCCGAGTTCAAAAGACATCTTCTGCGACATACAAGAATATGTTGCCGATAATGTTCATAAGGTGTGCGGGGACGAGTCAAAAAACATCGGAACCGCCGTTGCCGAAAAGGCACAAGGCTCGTTTTTGTACGCGTCCGCCGTCAGCGACGGTCTTAAATCGGGCAAAATCGCGCCGTCCGACGCGTTAATTCTCCCCGAAAAGGTTTCCGACGTCTATTACAAATGGATGAGCCAAATAGTTTCGACGGATGAATTCGGCGATAACTACGCCGAGGCGATATCAGTTCTTTCCGCTTTAGACAATCCGCCGATAGAGCTTATTAAAAAAGTCATGGGCTGGCGACAGTCGGAAGTTACAAGCTTTCTGCGCAAATTTTCGGTACTTCTTCTTAGAAACGTCGATAAATTTCATAAAACCTGCGTCAGCTTTTACTGCACGTCTTTTGCCAACTGGGTTAAAACGGAAGAGCGTTCCGAGGGCTATTGCGCCCCCGCCGAGGACGGTTTTAAGGCAGTCGCCTCGTATCTTGCCGACGCCTACGACGAAGAGGAACTCACCGATTACGACTACATTGTGGCAATAGATGTCTTGCGTAACTCCGGCAAAAAGAAGCTCCTTAGGCGTTTATCTACCGACGACGACTTTTATAAGGAGTCTTTCCGAGTAGTACGCGACCTACAACGCGACGCCGAATTCTATCGCGAATGGAACCTCGTTCTTGACGGACTCGATTATCTCATTTCGGAATTCGAGGGAGATGACGACAAAGCGCGTTCCGTCGCCTACTATCGCGCGAAAGGCGAATTTATCTGTGGCGACCTTGTAAAAAGCGGTAAAATCCTCGATCAAAACGAAAAACTCCTCGACGGCGGAAACGGTGAAGAGTATTTCGACTACCTCTATATGTCGGGCACGATCGCGGACTTCAAAGGTGAACGCAACCGCTCCGTTACAAAGTTTTCGACCCTACTTGACAAAGCCGGCGGAGTCAACCCCGAATACGAAGTACGCGCCCTCGAAGGGCTCATCTGGAACGGGCATTTTAATAACGTCGACGCGGGACTTGCGCGCCTCAAACGCCTCGAAGGAATATCTATGAGCGAAGAGCTTTCCACAATGAAAGATCTGCTTTCGGCAAGAATGCTCCTTTCCGCGGGCGAAGTTAAAGAGGCTCTCAAACTATTCGGAAGCGTACTCGAAAAAGATTCCGAGCACCTATGGAACCACGACGTCGTATCGAGAAAAAATCAAATGCTCGTCATCGAAGCCGTTGTCGCCGCATACGATGCGGGACGACAGGATCTTAGCGTAGAGTACGGCAAAAAAATCCTTGCGCGCCTCGAGGGTTCGGGGAGCCTCTCCGAGTGTTACTGCCTATCTTGGCTTGCGTTATCCGAACAAGCCTTGGGTAACACTAACGACGCATACGGTTACCTTAACCGCGCAAAAGAGGTACTGTATATGGGCGAAGAGGACTCTTCTAAATGGTTAAAAATGCACCTTAAAAGCATAGAGGCAAACTTCCTTAAATGCGGAAAACGGTACGCGGAAAGCGTTAAACTCTATCGTGAAGTCGAGGCGCTTTCGCGTGAATGCGACGACCCGTGGGTTCAAGGGGACGCGCTGTTCGATATAATCGCTATCGGGTTCATGTCGGATACGGAAACCGACCCGCAAGGAAAACTTCTCGAAACGCTATCGGCGCTTGCCGAAAGCACGGCTCTCCCGCACCTCGTATATAAAAAAGAAATTGCCTCGGTTCTGCTCCGTGGCGGAAACCTCGGTAAGTATGTAAACATCCCCTCTCTTGCAAGTGTTGACGAAAAAGAGATAGCTTCGTTGCTCTATAAAAAAGCCCTCGAAACGGGCGACCCGTCATCAGAACTATTCAAAAACATAACGGAAAGGAAGTAATATGAATTATAACATTGATCACTGCGAGCCGTTCGACGGCAAAAACGAAAACTTCTGGATGAAATGCGAACATATCGGCAGATATCTTTTCGCAACCGATTTTCTTACTAATGCCGGATGCAAAAAGGTTTTGGACGTTGCTTGCGCGGAGGGTTTCGGCTCCTATCTTCTAAGTAAACGTGGTCTTGACGTCTTGGGCGCAGACATCAACCCTGACTACATTCGCACGGCGACTTCGAGGTGCAACGCACGGTTTTTCGTCCTCGATTTTGAAAACGATACTTTCCCTAAAGAAATGCAGGAAGCCGACGGGATTGTCTGTTTTGAAACAATCGAGCACCTCCGTAACGGCGAAAACTTCCTCGAAAAGTTATGCGCGTGCCTGAAACCGGACGGGTATATTCTGTTTTCTTTCCCCAGCGACCGCTACGAAAAACTCGACGAAAACGGCATAAATTACGACCCCTATCACTTACGCATTTATTCCGAAACCGAAATGCGTGCAATGCTCCGTAAATTCGGACTCGAGCTAATAGACGAGTACGGACAAAGCCTCTCAAACCTACTCTACTCTGCCGAATCCGACGCTATCTCGAGGGGTGCAATCGAACCCGACGCCACCGACAAGCTGTTCCGCTATGACGAAGAGTCGTTAATAACGATGTCTTCCGTCTTAGGATACCCCGATAAACGCTATCTCGAGGATACATATTC
>CAYZOJ010000056.1:0-7689 GCA_964480195.1 uncultured Christensenellaceae bacterium
GAATAGTCTACGATATAAACAGTCGATAACGCGAATTAAAAAATCGTAAAGGTACATACTCCTTGCAAAGGAGATGTCTTTTATGGTGAAAAAAGTTAACGGAATCGACGTTAGCGCGTTGCCTAAACTTACTCAAAAAGAGCAAGAAGAGCTGTTAAAGGCGGTAAAAAGCGGAAGAAACGACCTAAGAGAAGAGTTTTTGCTTGCGAACGCAAGACTCGTTTTAAGCGCTGTTCACAGATTCAGAAGCTCTAAGGAAAGTTCTGACGACTTGTTCCAAGTCGGAATGCTCGGTTTAATCAAAGCTCTTGACAATTTCGATACGGGATTAAATCTTAAGTTTTCGACGTATGCGGTGCCGATGGTGATGGGCGAAATACGTCGTTATGTAAGAGAGGGTACCGCGTTCAAAGTGGGGAGAAGGGTTCGTGACGTCGCGTATAAAGCGGTTCTCGCACGCGAACGCCTCGAAAGAGGCGGTAAAGAGGCTACCTTAACGGAAATAGCGGAAGAACTCGAAGTGCCTTATTACGAGGTAGTAAGTGCTCTCGATGCCATTGCCGAGCCTCAATCCGTTTACGAACAGGTATACGGCGATGAAGACGGCGCGGAAATAATAGACGTCGTAAAAGACCCTCGTGTCGGACTTGATTATGCCGAAAGGATAGTCCTAAAAGACGGTATAGACGAGTTGCCGTCCAAAGAAAAAAGCGTCATTTTGATGCGTTATTATCAAGGACGTACGCAAACCGAGATCGCCGAGGCATTGGAGATATCTCAAGCGCAGGTCAGTAGGCTGGAGAAGAACGCGATAACTAAATTGCGTACTGCTTTATCGTACTGAACTCGGCTCCGCCCGCATATATTTATATATCATTGCGGAGCTTACATATATGCAGGAAATTGACTACACGTTTTGCGAGTTGAGAGAAAAAGCCGTCGTAAACATAGCGGACGGGAAACAGCTCGGAAGAATTGTGGATATAGCATTGCATTGCAGTGGCAGAGTAGTCGGTTTAATCGCTTCCGGCGAAAAAAAGATGTTCAAAAACTTTGCCGGCAACGAAAACGTTTTTATCCCTTGGGCGAAAGTGATTAAAATAGGCGACGACGTCATTTTAATAGAACTTTCGGGCGTAAATTCGACGGAAATATCCAAATAGCATTTACAAACGGACGCTTTTATGATATAATTTACAAAAATAAATCAAGGAAGCGTTTATGAAGTGCCCTTTTTGCAACAGCTTGGACAGCAAAGTAATTGACTCTCGTTTGAGCGAGGACGGAACGTCTATTCGCAGACGCAGAGAGTGTGTCGCTTGCGGTAAAAGATATACCACTTACGAAAAGATAGAATCGACGCCGATACTCGTAATTAAAAATAACGGCACCCGCCAGAGTTTCGATATTACCAAAATCAAAAACGGAATAATCAAGGCTTGCGAAAAACGTCCCGTATCTATGGCGAGAATAGATAAACTCGTCGCCGATATCGAAAAACAAATCAACAATACGCTTGCGCAAGAGATTACGTCGCGCAAAATAGGCGATCTCGTTATGCAAGGGTTAAAAGAACTCGACGAAGTCGCGTACGTAAGATTTGCGTCCGTTCACAGACAATTCAAAGATATCAACACTTTACTCGAAGAAATAGAAAAACTTGTAGGCGCAAAGGTAATTTATCCCGTAAAGAACGCCTCCGACACAGAAGAAAACGACAACTGATGCGTACATATATTTTTTCCAAAACACCGATGCGTCTTTCCAAATATTTGGAAGAGGTCTTGCCCGAACTGAGGTTCGGGTATTTTCGTACGTTGCTTAAGCAAAGAGACGTTCGCATAAACGGCAAGAAAGTTACGATTGACGCGTATCTCAAACCCGGCGACGTAATAGAGCTTTATCTTGACGAAAGCAAATTGCTCAAATTCAATTACGAAAAAATTTATGCGGACGAGCACATACTCGTTGCGGTAAAGCCGAGGGGCATTTCAAGTGAAGATTTTGCTCGTAGAATTTCGTCGACGGACAATATAACCGTCGAACTTGCACATAGGCTCGATACAAACACCAAAGGACTTATATTGATGTATCTCGATGAGGTCGGAAAACAGGGACTCGATTTAGGTTTCCGCAGAGGATATATCGTCAAAAAGTATAACGCGCTTGTAAGCGGTAAACTCGAGGAAGAGAGGGACCTTAGAGCATTTCTCGTCAAGGACGCCGAACGCGGAATCGTACGTATTTATGACGAACGCGTCGAGGGCTCTGTCGCTATACGCACGGAAGTAAAACCCATCGAATATCGCGGTGATTATACAGTTGCGGAAGTAACGCTACACAGTGGCAAAACCCACCAAATAAGAGCCCATTTGGCGCATATCGGGTATCCGATTATAGGAGATACGAAATACGGCGATTTCGATGTCAACCGTGTCGCACGCGCAAAAAGGCAATACCTTACCGCAGTAAAACTCGAGTTCGCGTTCCCAAAGAATTCACCCCTCGCGTATCTCAACGATAAGGTGTTCGAAACAGCACGAGATTTTTAGTCAGAACTCGATTTTTTCTTTAACTATGCCCGCTTTCAGTTTTTTGAGAGCGGTTTTTTCAAGTCTGGAAACATACGACCGCGATATCCCGAGCTTTTTTGCGGTTTCCTGTTGCGTAAGAGGGGCGTTTCCGCCAAGCCCGTATCTCATACGAATAAGTTCTTTTTCGCGAGGTTCCAAGTATTTAGATATCAATGAGAGAAGGCTTTCTTTCACGAAACCCGTTTCGAGTTCGCCGTAAACCGTTTCTTCGTCCACGGCGAGCATGTCTATGAGAGTTATATCGTTACCGTCTTTGTCCGCACCGACGTTTTCGTAAAGAGAAACGTTGTTCCTGCGTTTTTTATAACCGCGCATAGCCATCAGAATTTCGTTTTCGATACAACGCGACGCGTATGTTGCGAGAGCCGTGTTTTTATTGGGCTTATACGTGTTGATTGCCTTAATCAACCCCACGGTGCCGACCGAAATCAGCTCGTCTTTATCGGGATAATTAGTGTATTTTTTTGCGATATATACCACAAGTCGCAAATTGTGTTTGATTAAAATGTCCCGTGCCTCGATGTCGCCGGAACGGAATTTATCGAGGTATTCGCTTTCCTTTTCAGGGGAAAGAGGGTGAGGGAAAGAGTTGTTGTTTTCTATGCCCGATGTCAGCAAAAGAATGTTCGTGAGAATTGCAAAAAAACCTTCGAGTAAAATATCTGCCTCCGCGGTTATACATTATATGCCTCGTTTCGACATAACTTGACAAAAAACGAAAAGGACCGCCAAAGCGGTCCTTAACGAGTTAGTCTGTAAGCCGAGTTCTGTATTTGACGATCATCTGTCTTGATCCGCAGTCGCCTGCGGATTCTAGCGATTGAGGGGACGGACGGGCAACCCATAGTCCCTTGTTTCTTGCATCGAGTGGGGTTTACACGGCGCCATGTTCGTTACCGAACGACCGGTGCGCTCTTACCGCACCTTTTCACCCTTGCGATTGCTCGCGGTTATTTTCTGTTGCACTTTCCCTGGAGTCGCCTCCGGCAGGATTTCTCTGCCACTCTGCCCTGTGATGCTCGGACTTTCCTCACCCGAGAGGGTGTAATCGTCTGGCTAACTGTCCGAATTATAGCACTAATGATATGTAAAGTCAATTCGTACGTTGACATTTATAGCGCGCGTGTGTTAAAATCGACTCGATATGATGGACTTATTCGATTCGATTAGACAAGAGCACGCACCTTTGAGCGAAAGAATGAGGTGCGACAGATTAGAAGAGTTTATCGGGCAAAAGCACCTTATTAGCCCGGGCTCTTTATTGTCCCGCGCAATAAAAGCGGATAGACTCGGAAGTTGTATTTTTTACGGACCTCCGGGAACGGGTAAGACGACTCTTGCCCATATCATTGCCGAAAATACCGGTTCGGCGTATGCCTATTTGAACGCGGTATCTTCTGGCGTTGCCGAAGCAAAAAAAGTTATCGACGAAGCCAAGTCGAGGTTATCGCTTTACGGTAAACGTACATATCTTTTATTGGACGAATGCCATCGTTGGAGCAAGGCGCAATCGGACTGCGTACTCGGTGCAATCGAAAAGGGCGAAATCGTATTTGTAGGCAGTACGACGGAAAATCCGTACGTTACGATGACTAAGGCGATTGTCAGCCGTTGCAGAGTATTCGAATTCAAGAAACTTACGGAAGAAGACGTCAGAATAGGGCTTGAAAGGGCTATATCGAATAAAGAAAAAGGGCTCGGCAATTATAATCTTAAGGTGGACGAAGATGCGTTGAACCATATCGCATGGGTCAGTAACGGCGATATGCGCTCGGCGCTTAACGCGTTGGAACTTGCAGTACTTACGACGGAGCCGGACGCGAACGGAATAATTAAAATCACGTTGCCGATTGCCGAAGAGGTTGCTCAAAGGCGCGCGCTTTCGGTGGACGAAAGCATGTATTACGACATAATAAGCGCGTTTTGCAAGAGTTTGAGAGGCTCGGACCCGGACGCCGCCGTATATTACGCTATGCGCCTTATTAACGCCGGGTGCGATCCGTTGCTTATTTGCAGACGTTTACTCGTGCACAGCGCCGAGGACGTAGGTCTTGCCGACCCCAGAGCGATGGTCGTTGCGACAAGTGCTCTCACGGCGATGGAAAAACTCGGTTTGCCGGAAGGCAGAATTCCGCTTACCGAAGCAATAATATACGTTTGTCTTGCGCCCAAGTCAAATTCGGTTGTAAACGCATTGTATTCCGCGGACGACGCGTCAAAGCTTGCGATGGACGAGGCAATCCCCGACTATTTGAGGGATCAGACGTATAAAGCCGTAAAATCGACGGCATACAAGTATCCGCACGATTACGGCGGTTGGGTAGAGCAGACGTATTTGCCCGAAAGAATTAAAGACGAGCGTTTCTATTTCCCGAGCGCAAACGGAGAAGAGAAAGACGTAGTTATCCCCAAAATTTCCAAAAAGAAAAAGGACTGAAATGATAGAAATCGAAAATCTCACCAAAATATATAACGGCACGGGCAAAAAGGCTGTGGACAATCTTTCATTAACCGTCGAAGACGGCGAGATTTTCGGTTTTCTCGGACCTAACGGCGCAGGTAAGTCCACGACGATAAAGTGTTTGACCGGCATATTGAAATTCAATCAAGGTCATATACGCGTAAACGGCGCCGACATACAGGAAGATCCCGTCGGAGCAAAAAGTAAAATTGGGTTTGTCCCGGACGAACATTACCTTTACGAAGGGCTTACGGGCAGACAGTACGTGAATTTTGTCCTTGACATTTTCGGCGTCCCGGACGACGTGCGCAAAGAACGAATAGAAAAGTATGCCGGTTTATTCGGGATGAAAGAGCACCTCGACGAGCCGTCGTCATCGTATTCGCACGGAATGAAGCAAAAAATATCCTTGGTTTCCGCGTTTTCGCACGAACCCGAAGTGCTTGTTTTGGACGAGCCGATGATGGGACTCGATCCCGCGTCGTCATACGAGCTCAAAACGCTTATGAGAGAATGGGCGTCGGCAGGCAGGATAGTGTTTTTCTCGTCGCACGTACTTGACGTCGTTGAAAAAATTTGTACCAAAGTCGCGATAATTGACAACGGCAAATTAGCGACGGTTTGCGATATGCGCGAACTCAAAGAAAAACGCAAAGATTTGTCCCTCGAGCAATTATTCCTGACGCTTACCCGTTCGGAGGTCGACGGAGAATGAACGAGTCGTTAAGACAATACGCATCTCTTACGACGACGTTGCTTAAAAATAGCGTCGCAACGTCTAAGTTTATGCGCAAAGACGTTTCTTTCGACGGTAAGAAAAACGGAAGAGGCGGTGCGGTGGTTGCCATTGTTGTTACGGTAATCGCGTTCGCGATACTCGGTGCGAGTTCGGCCATAACGATGACGCTGTCGGCACTTGAAAGCGGTATCGTTGAAGAAATGATTTACGCATTTTTGGCTGTCGCGCAAATAATGGTGTTTTTCTTCGGATCGCTTACCGTCCTCGGCAATCTTTATTATTCTAACGATAATGCGTTGCTTGCAGGGCTTCCGTTCCGTTCGGGAGTGGTTTTTGCGTCCAAGTTTACGGTAGCTTATTTCGGAGAATTGGCGTTTGCCGCATTGGTACTCGTTCCGACGCTTACCGCATCGGGAATAACTCTGATGATAAGCGGATATGAGCTGTCGTGGACATATTTTTTGACGGAAGCGTTCGCCGTCTTGCTTGTTCCGTCCGTTCCGTTGCTTTTTGCAAGCATAGTATCTCTTCCGTTGATGTTTATAGTATCCGCGATGAGGCGCAGAAGCCTCGGTAACGGCATAGTAACGGCGATATTTTATGTTATTGCTTTAGTGCTTTATTTTTCGTTTATCGCGTTTGTCGGAGGGTCCGAAGAGGGCGGGTTCGACAGCGAAACGATTTCGGCATTCTGCGTGATAAAAAATATAACGTTGTTTAACTATCCGATGGTAAACGCACTACTCGGGAAAAACAATAAATTTTTATGGCTTTTGGCGTATATCGGCGGAGTTATAGTAGTTTCGACTGTGGCAATCGCAATATCGGCTGTATTTTACAAAAAAGCGATGACCGCGTTTGCCGAAAGTTCGGGCGCTGTCGGTGCTGTCAAATATAAGACGACAAGCGGGAAAAAATCTCCGATAACGGCGTTGTTTATCAAAGAATTTAAGACGCTCTTACATACGCCTACGCTTTTGCTCGGCGCGGTGATGTCGATAGTTATGCCGGTAATAGTAATGGTCTTTTACGGATACCTTTTGAAGTCCGATTTTTCGGAAATCGAAACCGCATTCGGCGCAAACGGCGTTAACATGTACACGGTAAGCATATTAACGTTTATTTCATATATGTTTGTGGCGACGACGAATCAAGTAGCGTCCATCGGCTTTTCGAGAGAGGGCAAAAATATCTATATGCTCAAATCTTTACCGATAGGCGCGGGAGCTATTGTAAAGGTCAAATTGTTGTTTGCGACGAGCGTTACCGCGATATCCGCACTTTCTGCCGGGATAGCATTGCCGTTCGCGTCCGAAATAACCAATCCGATAGGAGTAATCGGATTCGCTTTAACGATATTTACGGGCGGATTCGCATCGAATTGCGTGTCTTTGTATAACGATCTTAAAGCCCCGAATTTCAAATGGACAAACATAAACGAGGTTACCAAAAACAATAACAGAATGGTTCGTCCCATGTTAATGACGTTTGCCATAAACATTGTATGTATGGTAATCGGCATTGTTTTGGGGCTTGTCGACATCGGTTTGAGCGATAACGGGATACTTGCGATATTTTATGCGATTTATTTGCTTGCGTCCGGGGCGCTGGCAGGGGTATATTATTATATGCTTGAGAAAAATAAAACAGAGTTGTTCGAAAGAATAGGAGGTTAAAATGCGTAAACTCGCATTAGACGTCGGAGACGTAAGAATAGGGCTTGCGACAAGCGATGTGATGGGAATAATAGCTTCGGGCTACGAAACGTATGTTCGCAAAGGCGGAAACGCCGATTACGAGTATATTGCCGAGTTTTGCCGTACTCATTCGGTAGACGGCGTAGTCGTAGGGCTTCCCGTAAATATGGACGGGACAG
This sequence comes from uncultured Christensenellaceae bacterium, assembly GCA_964480195.1. GTDB lineage: Bacteria > Bacillota > Clostridia > Christensenellales > DTU072 > Stercoripulliclostridium_A. The sequence goes on from CAYZOJ010000056.1 coordinate 7,671, forward strand.
AAGGACCTCGCGTAGAAGT
>CAYZOJ010000056.1:7789-10427 GCA_964480195.1 uncultured Christensenellaceae bacterium
ATAGAAGACGTCGAAGACGAAGAAGTCATCGTACTCGTCAACGAAGAAACCGGCGCGGAAACCGAGTTTTCGTTGCTTGCAATGTTGGAAGTCGACGGAGTTACGTACGCGTATCTCGAACCCCTCGAGGAAATTGACGACTTCGAAGAAGGCGACATACTCATCAACAGAGTCGAATTTGACGAAAACGGCGAAGAAAGCTATCTTCCCATCGAGAGCGACGAAGAAATCGATCGTGCGTTCGAAGCATTCGACCGTATGTATGTAGAACGTTACAATATGCATTGCGACGGTACTCCCGCGGACGAAGAATAATAATGAAACGTAAACTTATTGCAATCGCACTCGTCGTTGCGCTGACATTTGTATGCGCATTTGCGTTCGGGTGCGATTCGACAAACGAAAATCCCGATACGGGCACTACAAACGGCGACCCGAATACGGGATCTGCAGACGGCACGGAGGATACCGATATGAACAACCCCACTGCAACATTTATAATAAGAGATCAAAACGGAATCGAACGTAAAATCGTTATCGAATTATATCCCGACAAAGCACCGATTACAGTCAATAATTTTGTAACGCTTGCAAAAAGCGGACTGTATAACGGCACTGTATTCCATCGTATAGTACCTTACGGTTGTGTACAGGGAGGCGGATACAAAATCGAGGACAACACCATAATCGAAGTAGGCGAAGATCTTAAACCGATATACGGCGAATTCAAGTCTAACGGCTGGGCGCAAAACGACCTTAAACACGAGAAGGGCGTTATAAGTATGGCGAGAACGAGTGTCAAAGACAGCGCGACGAGCCAATTCTTCATATGCGTCGGCAGTTACCCGAGTTGGGACGGAGAATACGCGGCTTTCGGTAAAGCGGTTGACCAAGAAAGTTTGGATAACCTTACCGTGCTCGGCAAATCCACTTACGCTAGCGTTGCCGGCGGTTACTTCGACACATTCCCGTATCCGATACTGGAGATCGTTTCCGTAACCGTAACGGGTGCGTAAAACCAACGTAACGTGCGCGCGTTAAAATTCGCTCTTGCAAAACACAAACGGATATGGTATTATAATCCGAGAGGCGCTTTATGTCTATACGCTTAAGAAAATCATTGGTACTCGCTATTATTTGCGCGATTCTGGCAGTCGCGGTTTTGTTGTATTCCGCAAACAGCAATACGGTTCGCGTAGCGGAGGCAAGCGAAGCGCACGGTAAATACGAAATCACAGTTACGGAAGAGGGTAAAGAGTATTCGTCGACCAAAGTGAACGAAGTCACCTATAACTCAAAAGACCGTTCGGTCGACGTTTCCGTTTCGTACGACGGTGCCGATTACAAGAATTTTACCGTAAAATACCAAAAAGACGGCAAAAATATGGGCGAGGCAAAGCCTCACGATGTCGGAAACTATAAAATAGTTATCGAAATCGACGATTATACGGCTACGTACGATTATAAAATTGCACCCGCGCCCGTGACAGTTTATGTCGCCGGCAACTATGAATACGTTTACAGCAATAGTAAATACGGTAGAACGGTATCCGCAACGGGTATATACTCGGGCGATACCTGCGGTGTAATTACGACTTATTCGTATATCGACGATCAAAACAACCGTATCGAACTCGAAGCGGGAGAACTCCCCGTCGACGCGCATACGTATAGTGTCGATTACGCATTGAATAATGCTAACTATACGATTGCGAATTATGTAGGCGAATCTCCGTTTGAACTCGATATTACTCCCAAGGAACTCGTTGTCAAAGCCGACGACGTTACCGTTTCTTACGGAGAAGTTCCGGAATATAAAGTTACGATAAGCGGTTTTGCTCCGAGCGACGACGAGAGAGCCATAGCCGTTATGCCCGCTGTCAAAGCAAATTATTCCGCGGTAGGCGCGTACCTCATCACTCCGACCGGCGGAGAAGCAGGTAATTATACATTTACATACAGAGCCGGCACATTGATTATAAACGCACTCGAAGCAAGCGGAACGATAGCCGATACCGTTACGGAATTACATTTAACGGGCATTTTTGCTCCTAATACCGTATTTTCCGGCACGTTGATAGACGTCGATAGCGAAGCGGGCAAGGAAATCATCGAAGACATACGAGATCGTAACGCGTTCCCGTCTTTCGGAAAAGCTATTTCGGCATATACGATCAGCGCGGAAAACGGCGCTCAACGCTCCGAACTCGTAAGTATTACGATGACCAACGTTACGTTGGACGCAAAAAAGAGCTACACAATCATTTCGATTTCGCCGAGCGGAGTCGTCAACGAAATAACCAAGTATAGCTATTCGGACGGCACGTTGAGTCTCAGCTCATACGGCGTCGGCACATTCCTGATAGTCGAAAACAGAGCGGATCTTGCAACTTGGCTATGGATAGGAATAGGACTTGTCGCGCTTACGGTATTATTGATAGTTGCTTCAAGAGTTCAATACATAGCCTCTAAACGCGATATCGCGCAAGAAAAACGCAAAAGACGTCGTGGGAAGTCCGGTTATAAGTGGTAACATAAAACCCGAAAAATAGGCGAAAACGATTAGTAATGTAATAGGCTGACGAAAACACGTTAGCCTATTTTCTTTAATAAGGAACTTTAGCGGATGCCTATTTTT
>CAYZOJ010000057.1:0-10411 GCA_964480195.1 uncultured Christensenellaceae bacterium
TAATATAATTATATATTATATAACTACTTCCGACATTTTACAAGACCCAATTTTAACGATTTTTGAAATTGAACTCTAAAACTTAAACAACACAGATTATAAAAGTCGAAAAGCAACAGGCGCCACTTCCGTGACGCCTGTCGTTCCTCCCTATAATACGATTTGAATTACACTATCGCACCCTTACAGAGCTATCCACAAAGCGGGGACAACACCGCGACTAGTGCGATTAACGCTAAAGTTGCTGACGACGCTACCGTCGTCGCAGATATCGCGCTCGGCATCACTACCATTGCGAATAGGCGAACGCAGCCACCACCAGCAATTGCCCACATATCCGCTTGAGGTGTTCGCCCAGCAGCCTTGGCTCTTGGCATAGTCGGTGCTCTTGCGTATACGTGCCGTTGTACTTGTTAAGTAAGTTATTTCTTTATAAGAGAGCAAGAACACCCTGTCGCTTGTGTTGGCACAAGCGTAAGAGTTGTAACTATCTCCTGTACTTGATACGCTGTTATCTACGGTCGTCGTAAGTATAAGTTCCTTTTGGAGATCGTTAAATGCCGTATTGTAAAATGTATCAGTGAGCCACTCGCGTATCGTGCTATAGCTATATGTGTAGTTGGTTTCGTATACAGTACTTCCGTTTACAGTTCGAGTACTATTGGATGAAGTGATGTAATAATTTTGGCTGTCTATCGCTATATCCGCAAGCAAGAAGGCTTTGCCGTCACTTTCCATAAGTATTTGCCACTTGATAGGCTCATACTTGAACCAGTAGACCGTGCTTGTGTAATAACCGTTGTCGTCTTGGTATGAGTTACTCGTAGAAGAACTATACGTCGTAAAATACGGACGATAGCTTGTAAAGTATACTCCGCGGTACTTCTCGTTGTCATTTTCGATGTCGATGTGCCACATAAAGTTACTTACACTACCCGAGATGTAATAGCCGTAAGACGTCCAAGCTTTGCTATCGTCTGCTGTAGGAAGTTCTCCCGAAAGTGCGGTTAAGGCATCTGTAACGGAAGTATCGGTTACCTCGCTTTGAGGATACGTGCCGAAATAGATTACGTCATCGTGGCAACAATAGTTACCGTTTGTCATATGAAATTCTGCCCCGCACTTGGTGCAAACGCAACCCGCATAGTTATGTCCGCGAGCTTTTATGATTATATTTTTTATCTCATTCTTGCCCTCATCGAAGTACTTTTTACATACGGAGCACTCGTAATACCCATTAGTGCCGTCTGCCGTACAAGTTGCATCAACCTCGTTAACCCATTCGCGGTACTCATGTCCGAGAGCGTCGACGTGTGTATCTACGTAGCTATCTCCGCAAGAGCAAGTATGCGTCGTGTAACCTTGCGTACTGCACGTAGGCGCTGTAACGACAGTCGAGGTGTAATTATGCGCAATCTTCTCAATGGACTCCGTTGCGAGTATTTTACCGCAAACGGTACATCTTTTGTGTTTGGAGCCTGCTTCAATACAGTTCGCGTCGGCATCTACTATCCAATCACTTTCGACGTGCCCCATTGCTTCGATTTCAGCATATGTCGAATAATCGCAACGTGAGCAGGCGTCGTATGCTTCCCAGCCGATTTCAGTACAGGTTGCTTCTTGCGCTTCATGGTTGACTATATCATGTCCGAGTGCGGGAATCTCAACCTCTTTTTCGTAATCACAACGAGAACAGACCTCTTTACCTTCGCCTGCCTCCGTACAAGTCGGTGCTATTATAGTTTCGGTTATATCGTGTCTCAAAGGCTCGCCGTACTCCTCGCCACAGACGTCGCATACCGCTTTTTTAGTGCAAGTCGCCTTCCCGCCACTATGCCACGGCGCTTCAATCGCCTCAGTTTTGAGTTCGACTCCGCAAACAGTGCATTCCTTATGTTTAGAACCATCCTCAGTACAAGTAACTTCGGCATCTGTTATCCAGCCACTTTCGGAGTGTCCGGTTGCGAATATTACCTTTTCTTCAACCTCTCCGCATAAGGAACATTCACGCGTTTTAAGTCCGTCGGCAGTACAAGTAGCAGAAGTTTTTGTCTTCCACTTTCTCCATTCATGAGAGCACTCGTCCAAATTCACGCCTCCGCCACGGCTCACGCACGCACAAAGGCAAAGTATCGTCAATACGCACATAATCAAAACTAACGCGATCAAAATGCTTTTTATGATTTTCATTTCATACCTCCCGCGCTTTAGTTGTTATGAATGGCGAAAGTATCTAAATAATTGCGCCGGCATTATCCCGTTTAGAAGCGCTTTTCATAATTTCGCCTCCATTCAAATATATTTTATAGGAATTTATCCTATATGTCAATACTATATATGGATTTTTTACTATATTTTGTTAGAGGTACGCATATGGAAATCAAAGAAATCGTAGGAAGAAATCTTAAAAACGCAAGAAAGGCAATGGGTTTAACGCAAAAACAAATCGCCACGGAACTCGGGAAGTATCAACCGGACTATAGCGAATACGAAACAGGCAAAATCGAATTGGATTATGAAAAAATTATCTATTTATGCAATAGACTTGAAATCACGCCTAACGATTTATTTGACATTCATTAAGTGCTAAATTATAAAACCTTACTCCACTAACCGTTTATACAAAAAAAAGAGCGAATTTCGCTCTTTTACATTGCAATCGGGCTTTACATTTATTTATTTATTCGCCGTAATTATCTAATATCTCCGCCAAGGTAGGTTTTATTAAGCTTGTTACGACTTCGTATCCTTTGGACGTAAAATGACCGCCGTCTATTGTGTATCCTTCATAAACCTCGCCTGTATTTACGTCTAAAAGCGGATTATATAAATCAATAAAGTAATAATTGTATTTTTCGGCTAACTCTTTTATTTGCACATTATTAGCGGACGCAAGCGGATTTTTCTTTCCCCAGTAGTCACCGCCCATGGCGGTTAACGATAGTATAACCACTTTTGTTTCGGGCAAATTATCCCTTAAGCCAATCAATATGTCCTCGTAGTTACTAAACATTGTATCCATATTGTTTGCGCCGATTAGCATTACGACGACTTTGGGCTTCAAATCATATACGCTGACCTGAAGTCTTTTCTCTAGTCCTATCGTTGTTTCCCCGGAAATACCCCTATTAACAACGACAAACTCCGGATAATAGGTTTCTACGTCGTAAAGGTCCGTTAGGCTGTCCCCCAAAAACGCGACGTCTACTTCATAGTCGGCATATTGCGCATTTTCTTCTTGATATCGAGCAAGTTTATTTGCATAGTACTGCTTAATTGCTTCTGCCAAGCGTTCTTGCTCTTGCGCTTCTTGTTGAGGTAGCACAACGGTAAATACAACTATAACTACGGCAATCACCGCGCATAAAGCCAAAATTGATATTGTAACGGGTAATTTCTTCTTGGTCACTTTGTAACTCCTTTTACCTTACATTTTAGAAAAAAGGCTTGGTTCTTTTTAGCCTAACATCACCGCGGAGGTCTTTTAACATACTTTTTAGAAGCCTCCGGGCAATGCGCTATAAGAAATGCTTTGAAGTTCGCGCCGTGGTCGGGGTACTTGATATGCGCAAGCTCGTGAACGATGACATAATCTATGTAAGCCTCTTCTTTTGCAACCAGATAAGAGTTGAAAGTAATTTCGGCGGTCCTTGTATTGCAAGAGCCCCACTTTGCGCTTAAAAGCTTAATTTTACAGCCGTGACATTTAAGTCCCGTAACGCCCTCGAAATACGGAAGTTTTACGGTTAAAATCTTTTTTAATTCATTTGCGTAAAACCTTCTGACGTATCTTGCCACATCGTTCGCATCGGCGCCGTTAGGTCGAGTTATGAACGCTTTATCCCCTCTAAACCGTATCCCGAAACGCGTTCCCGGTATAAATTCAACGTCATACGTATTTCCCATATATCTCATAATATTTCCGCCACGCAAAACGCACGGAATGTTATCCGCGGTAATATGTTTTTTTAGCCACGGTTCTTGGTTCTTTATGAACTCCGCAACTGTATTTACAGATGTACCATACGGCACCGTTGCGGTACAAAACGGTGGCAGATCCCTAAGATTTATAGCCATTTTTCTCCGAGCGGAAGTATGTTTAACTCTAAACGATCTTCCGTTTACTACCAAATCATATTCTCTTTCCATTAAAACTTACCATCCTTTTTATAAACGCTTATTATAAATGCAAGTTTTGTGGATAACGTGTTTTCAGAACAAACACGTTCTATTGCCACGCGATCCGTCTTATAGTTATACGGCGTCATAGCAATAAGTGCGCGAATATCGTCACCTACCGCCGTAAAAGTCGATTCGACGGTTCGCCGTTCCGCAAGAACAAAACCTGACGGCGTTTCCGCATCGGTAACATCGTTGAGATACGGATTTTCGTATAGCTCGTTTTTGAGTTCGATTAGATGATCGGGCGCGGGAGTAACGCGTATAAACGTTCCGTTTTCTTTAAGAATTCTGCCGACTTCGCCGTAATAAACCTGCGTAAATACTGCAGTTACGACATCGACGCTCTCTTCAAGCACCGGTAACGACGCGGAATTAGCAACGATAAAAGATACATTCTTGTACCTTTTCCCCGCCAAAGTAACGGCGGTTTTGGAAAGGTCTGCGCCTCTCACGTCGGATTGAGAGAAAGCATTGGCGAGAGCACCCGCCACATACCCCTCTCCGCAACCGATATCGAGAATATTTCCGTGCGGAACCAAGCCTATTACGTCGACCATTTCTTTAACTAATTCGGAATAGTATCCGTTATCCATTATGCGACGACGAGAAAGCATCATTTCTTTACTGTCACCGGAATTATCCTGCGCTTTACTTCCGGAAAGCACAAGATTGACGTAACCTGCCGAAGCCAGGTCATAACAGTGCTTATAATAACAATATAGGCTGTTTCCGTCGCGCGTAAGTTTACAACCGCAACGAGGGCATATAAGATTATCGTAATTCCGCATAATTATTTAACGGGCGGGGTTACCCCCGCCCTCGTATCCTCCGAGAACGAATTCTTTATTTTTTTATTTCGCTACCGCTTCCGCATACATCCAAAGGAAGTCTATACGGAAGTAAACTCTGTCTTTACCGGTATCGGGGTCGATGTCTTTGCACGCTATGATATACGAGTCGCCACCTTTGAGGTGTTTGTCAATGTAGATAGCTTCGTACTCTTCGCCTGTAACTTCACTTTGAACCATCTTTACGGAATATGTGCCGGTATACCTAATGCAAAGGTCCATATCGGGATCCAAATCGAGTTTTGCGGGCAAACGTCTGTTTGTCGCAAGCGACTCGCTTATTTCTTTCATACCTTTGTACTCGAAGTCAATTCCGTCAAATTCAAGACCGAGATTGGTTTCGAGAAGCCCTATCGAACTCTCAATATCGTCGAACGTAAATCCCGGGAACAAGCTGTAAATATATTGGTTGCTTGCCATTGTAAGGTCGATTTTGGAAAAATCTACATCGTTTGCGAGTTCGTCAAGCAACGCACCGACTTTAATACCCTTGGGCAAACGAAGCTCGATTTTCATCGTGCCGTCGGGATTGAGCTCTATAAAACTTCTGTTTTTATCGAGGAACAACCCTACCGATATAGTTGTTCCGGGATTTATCGTGCAATTAATGGTAAAGTAGTATCTTTCGGTTTCTTCTACGAAGTATTCGTCTTTTCCTTTATAGTCGGGAAGCTCCGAGCAAACAGGAGTGGCGCCCTCTATCGCACGGAAATACGTATTCGTAACAGATTTGAAATCGTCCGCGACTTTTATGTCCTTTTTGATTGCTTTAAGATTGAGGTCGCTCGTGCTAAAGAGTCTGTCAAGCTGTTCCGTACGCAATTGCTTATAATTTTTGAGGGATTTGCTTTCCTTTGCAAGTCCGAGCTCGATGAGCTTTTCTTGATAAAGATCCGCCATAACCGCGTGTCCTTCGTTAGACGGGTGCATACCGTCGGTATAGAACAAATTCTTACCGCGAACTTTATCTTCGTTATATATGCGATCGAATTCCTTCCAAACATCTATAACTTCAAACGCGCCGGGATTTTCTTCAAGATAATCCCAAATGATTGCGTTGAGCCTATTAAGAATTTGATTTCCGTACATACGTATCGCGTCGGAATCGACTCCCATATCCGCAAACTCCGCAAGCCTTTCTTCCGTCAAAAGAAGATTGCCCGACTGGGAAATCAAAGTCCCCTCAAACAAGGGATTATAAACGGTTTGCATCATAATTACCGCATCGGGATTGACTTCTTTGATAAAGTCAATAGTTTGATAGAACGTCGTCCTTGCGTTTTGCAAATCGGCTTCGAGTTCGGCATAATTTCCTACAGCAGCCTCTTTAAGTCTTTTATAGAGGTTCTGTGCAAGAAGGTCGTTACCGAGTATCGAAATTCCTATTACGTCGGACGTACGGATAAGCGTTCCCGTCATCATAGGTCCGTTATCTATACGCTCGTCTTCGAATACGCCGGTCCGCGTAATATACTCGTAAAACTGCCCTACCTTATGACCCGAAACGGAGCGGTTATGAAACTCGTAACCGTTTGTAGAGCCTATAACGCTACCGTAAGTATAGTAATCGTGCTCGAGTATGGGGGACGCGCCGAGAACGCCTTCCGCTATCGAGTCGCCCCAGAAAGATATAACCAACGGTTCATCCGTTTCTATCAAATCGGTACTTACGCCCAAGGCGACACCGCCTACGGCAAGTACCAATACCAAAAAGACCGCTACAAGGGTTGTTTTAACTTTCATCTCTGCCTCCGAATGAATCTATATCAATATATTAACACTCGCGCGCGCATTCGTCAATACGCGTTTTGTAAATATACGTATGCGCGACCTCATATTCGGGACGCAAAAAACTTTACCGAACGGGAAGTATATGCTATAATTTTTAAGGAGGTCGAAATGTATAACGTATATCTTAAACGAGGCGAAGAAAAACGAATTTTGGCGGGACACCCTTTTGTCTACGCCAACGAAGTTAGTAAAATCGAAGGCAAGGACGTCAACGGCTCTCTCGCGACGGTCTATTCCTCCGACGGCAAGTTTATAGGCAAAGGCTATATAAATCATCTTTCAAAAATTCTTGTAAGAATTTTCATAAGAGAAGACGTTGAGGATACCGAAGAACTTATTTCGGGTCGCCTATTGCGTGCAAACGCGCTACGCCAAGAGCTTGGTTACGAAAACTCGTATCGCCTTTTATACGCCGAAGCCGACGACCTGCCCGGACTAATAGTCGACAAATATGCGGACGTTTTATGCGTACAATTCCTCTCTCTCGGTATGGATAAGCGCAAAAAACAAATCGTGGACTTACTCGTAAAGTTGTTTGCTCCCGTCGGAATATACGAGCGCAGTGACGTTCGCGTTCGCGAAAAAGAAGGACTCAAAGAAAGCGTCGGCGTATTATACGGAATAGTGCCCGAACGCGTGATAATCGAAGAAAACGGCATAAAAATGGCTGTTGACGTCCGTCACGGTCAAAAAACCGGATATTTCCTCGACCAAAAGGAAAACAGATACGCCGTAAGAAGATATGCTAAGGATAAGACCGTACTCGACTTATTTTCCAATAGCGGTGGTTTCAGCATGAACGCCGCAACCGTTGCGAATTGCGTTACCGCGGTGGATATTTCGGAATCGGCTATAGCTTCAGTCAAAGAAAACGCAACTCTTAACGGATTCAATAACGTAACGACCGTATGCGACGACGTATTCGAAATTTTACGCCAATATAAACGTAACGGCAAAAAATTCGGACTCGTAATACTCGATCCCCCTGCTTTTTGCAAAAGCGCGTCAGAGGTTAAAGACGCTTTACGTGGATATAAAGACATAAACGTTCTCGGCTTCAAGCTTGTCGAAAACGGCGGTTATCTCATATCGTCCTCGTGCACGCACTTCGTTACAAGACAGATGTTTGAAAAAATGCTCTCGGACGCGGCGAGAGAGTCGGGTCGACGCGTACGTAGATTGGAAATTAAATCACAAGCACCCGATCATCCTACCCTACTCGCGGAGGGTAGCGAATCGGATTATCTCAAATTCTATGTGATGAAAGTCGAAGATTAAAGCTGTTTGAGCGTAATTTTACGACAGAATAAGTCTATATAGCAAAAGCTTACGACATACTCCGCGCCGTGCGGAGCGGATACTTTTACGCCGAAGCAATCGCGTGAAACGTAAGCTATTTTGCCGACCGTACTTTTTATGCTTTTAGGTCCTTGCGGAGTAATTTCGACATCTTTCCCAATAAGCGCGGATATGGCTTGCTCGTAATCTTTTTGCGAGTAGCTCTTGGTTGTTGTGTTATCGGATTTTACGCGATTTGCCATTGATTCACCTCTAAAACATCAATATTTTAGCAAATTTCAAAATTTTTCGTAAGTGAATTTTTAATTTTGATAATAAAAATTCTTTATATAATCAGATGAACCCTACTTAAAACATCGCTATCCCCGCCCGTTCAAGCCCCTTTGCTAAATAAAAAACCAAGCTCTCGCTTGGCCTTTTTATTTACATTACTACTTTGATACAATATGCGTACCGCCTTAACGTTTTGCGTACACTTATAATCATATTCCTAAAATATAAAACCCATTGCACTCTTTAGATTTAATTATTTATACTCCTTTTCAAACTCAATTAAAATTGCAAGCAATTCTTCATTGAGAAAAGTTAAAGCCTGTTCTCTAATGGCGGTAGGCACACCATAATATGCTTCGGCAATACTGCCGGTTATTGCGGCAAGTGTATCGCTATCACCACCGATTGATATTGCATTTCTTATTGCATCTTCAAAATTTTTCGATTCTAAAAATGCCTCTATTGCTTGTGGTACGGTTTCTTGACACGTTTCATTAAATTGATAACTCTCACGTATATCATCAAGTTTAAAGTTCATTTGATAATAGTTATCATTTATGTGATCTCTTATATCAAGAATATTAACTCCGCTTTTAGCCAAGTAGATTGCAACGGCTGTTGCTTCAGCCCCTTTAATTCCTTCCGGATGATTATGGCTGATTTCTGTTACTTTTCTCGAAAGAGTAATTGCTTCGTCTATTGATTTTGCTACGAATCCACAAGCACTAACTCTCATTGCGGCACCATTGCCATAACTATTATAAGGTAAAGGATTGTCTGAATATATCCAATTGTAAAAGCTTACGCCATAGCCACAATTCGGATACTTTCTTCCAACCTTTTGCATCCAATAAATTGCTTTTTTACTTAAATCAGTATAGTTACCCTTGCACTCAAGTATAGCTTTTGCTATTGCTAAAGACATAATTGAATCATCTGTGAAAAAACATTTATGGTTTAACAATTCGAATTCTTTGTTTTTTATATTGTTCCATTCGAACCTCGAACCTACAATATCTCCTATTATTGCACCTATCATTTTTAACTCCTTAGATAGTTCATTTAAATGACTAATTTGATTATCTGTCAAATAGAAAACCAACTCATTTGTGTAAAGAAAAAAAGGTTTAATACTTTCGTATCAAACCTATGTTTTCTTATGGAGCTACTGGCCGGATTCGGACCGGCGACCTGCTGATTACGAATCAGCTGCTCTACCAGCTGAGCCACAGTAGCACGACAGCATAATCTATAATATATTATATGTTGAAAAATTGCAACCGTTTTTAATTATTTTCCGATTTAATTTTGCGCTAAGAAATGTAATTGTAAAAGAATTTTTGTATATAACGAAACAGTTAAGCTTTCTTCTGTCGCATATACATTATCTATTGCATATTGTTAGTATAAATAAATTATTGCATCAAGTATTGAAAAATGCGTTAAAAGTCTTGCATTTAACTTGTCGTTATGATAATATAGTTAAGCAAAATAAATGTGCCGAAGTGGTGGAATGGCAGACGCGGCGGACTCAAAATCCGCTGAGGGATGACCTCGTGCGGGTTCAAGTCCCGCCTTCGGCACCAAAAAAATGACCAAGCGTAAGCTTGGTTTTTTATTTAGTGCAAAGGGACTTGAACGGGCGGAAATAGCAACGTTCCAGTGGATCGTTGCCCGCCCCGGCGTGATAGCAACCCTCATGGGGCGATAGCCCGCGCCAAAGCGCGGTTGCGGAGCAAGTCCCGCCTTCGGCACCAAAAAAATGACCAAGCGTAAGCTTGGTTTTTTATTTAGTGCAAAGGGACTTGAACGGGCGGAAATAGCAACGTTCCGGTGGTCACTTGCCCACCCCGGCGTGATATCAACCCTCATGGGGCGATAGCTCGCGTCAAAGCGCGGTTGCGGAGCAAGTCCCGCCTTCGGTACTAGATAAGAATAATACTAACACAACGGAAAAGTTGAGTTCGTATTATTCTTCACACGAGATTATTTTGAATCCTATACATAAATTTTTGCAA
>CAYZOJ010000058.1:0-9909 GCA_964480195.1 uncultured Christensenellaceae bacterium
AACGCGGAAACCACGAAAAACTTATTGCCGAAAAAGGCACCTACTATCGCCTATACACGGGCGCGTTCGAATTGGAATAATCATAAACAAACAGCGCCGTAGTCGCATTTGCGACTACGGCGCCTCGCTTTTTCTTCGATTTCTCTCTTATCTCTTCTGCGCGCTTGTGCGCTTTTGTTATTCGGTGTAGCGCGCGCGGAATTCGGCTATCGCGGAGCTATCGAGTCCGTATTCCGAACGGAAATACTCTTCGTATGTGCCGTATCGCGCCTTTATCGCGTTCAACGCGGATTCCAGCAAGCACGGATAGACCGTAAACAACGGCTCATACCTCTTGAATATAAAGTTTCTGAACGGCTTGGGAATAATCGGCGCGAATATCGCCTCGACAAACGGTTTGACGCTTTCGCTACGCATATATTCTTCCATTACCGTTTCTTCTTCCGCTCCGAGTAGTAGCATTAGTAACGCTATTCCCATACCTGCTCTGTCCTTACCCGCCGTGCAATGTTGTAAAAACGGCACGTCGCCTTTTCCCGCAGTCGCTATCATCGACCTGTACGCCTCGTTGTCGAACGGTAAAATCGCATACGTCTTTGCAATGTCTTCGGGTTCGACTTTCATAAACAACTTTTCAAATGGGTTTTTGCCGTTTTTGAGCTTGAAAAGCTTGGCGTTTTCAAACGTTGCGGGGATTTGTCTGTGCTCGGCTCCCATTTTGATATACGGCGCGTCGGAGTTCCCTTCGTCCTCATCCCTGTAATCGTATACTATTTTTATTCCAAGACTTTTGAGATAGTCGAGATCGTCGTACGTTGCGTAATCGAGATTCGCGGAACGGTAAAAACAACCCTTTTTTATGCGCTTTCCGCCGACTACCGGCAATCCGCCTATGTCCCTGAAATTAGCTAAAGTTTCCATAAATACATCACTCCTATTCGAAATATATCGGTGCGCATAACGCCGTGCACATCGGCGGATGCGGTTTGAATGCCTGCTCGGGTATCATAAATTTGAGAATTACGTTAAGGACGAGTTTCAAAATTCCCTTGTACTCGCGCTTGACGTCCGCTCTTACGAACCCCGTCCCGCGAACGTCGAGTTCGACTCTGAAATCGCCGTTTCTTTTGGCTTTGTGCTCAAACATAACTCCCTCTTTATCGTAAACGCGCAACACCTGCCCTCTGCGCAAACGCTTGACCGATACGGTAACCTTATCGGTTCCGTCGAATTTAACGGTGTCGCCTATTACGGCGTTTCCGCTACGCATTTCTATAAACGTTCCGCGCTTGGCGTTAGACGAGATACTCGTCCTGCCCTCCGAAATCGCTTTGAGAATTGCCTCCGAGCTTCTTCCCTCGCTCATTACAAACGTCGCCGGCAGTCCCAAAAGGTTGGTTACGACAAAATCGTTATGATAGTCCGAGCCTCCGACCGGCGTAATACGTCTTCCTTTAACAAGCATCGAATGCCACCAGTCTATACATCTTTGATTGTCAGGGCGCATGGGTCCGTTCCAGACCTCGACGATATCGACGTCGAGATTGTCAAGCTCCCATAACCACGGGCATTTTACGCACTTCGGATGGCATATAGAGCATACGGCGCCGTTAGATACAGCCTCGTTTTTGCGCTCTTCCCACTCCTCGAACTCGTTGCAGATAAACGACTTCGAATACGGACGGCGCTTTCCCCAGAAAATCGAATGTCCCTTAGGGAACGTAAGTTCGACGCCCGGTATCAGCGTCAGTTCCTTTCTGTCAGGAAGTTCGCCGTGTACGGGTCTGTTATGGTCGGTAATCGCCAAAAAATCCAAACCGTTTTTTATTGCCCTGTCCGCAAGCCAATCGTAAGTATGAGAGCCGTCGGAATATATCGAATGTATATGCGTGTCCCCTGCGTACCAACGTCTTACGGGCGCGTAAAACGTAACAGTTGCCGTTACATTTATCTCGTCCGTAATAAACCTGCCGGCACATAGATATAAATGCCATATTCCCTTATCGAGAGCGTGCTTGTCGTAACCGAGATCCGAGTGATAAGAAGATATTTCCGCACGTCTGCTCCTTGTGATTTTGGTTCCTACATCTCTGTTTTCGGTATCCGTAACCGCCAAATATACTTCGTTATTCCAAGCGGAACCTTTGACAAATTCGGGCGTGAATTCGTACGCGATAACCATGCGCTCGACGCCTTCCGGAACTTCGAACGGCACGTCGTAATACATCTTGTCGTCTGACCTTTTAAGGGTCTTTTTAAGGGTCAAAACTCGGTTGTCCATACTGCCTCCGCTTGATATTATATCACATTCTTTTGAGCTTTCAATAGCGTTTAATTCATATTGCGGTGTCTACCGGTGCGCTTATAAATGCTCCTCTTCAAATCGTCCTCGGTGAAATCCGTAAGGGATTTAACCTCACCGCCTTTATGCAAAACGACGTTGTAAATAGACCTGTCCGAATCCCGCGACACGAGGGTTGCGGAATTGTAGACCTCAAACCGACAAGATGACATCTTTATCCGTCTTAACGGAAACTTTCTCCCTGCATAATCGGTTAGCTCGCCCCGATCGCGACCTTTGCAATGAGCGCAGTCGCCACCATACGGGCAATATATTAAGTCCATAACCTTGATATCCCCTCTTGTCAAAACGAATGCCTCGGAATAAAGAGTAATCGCACGTGCTTCTTGTTCCGAGAGCTCTTTGGAAAGCGCGAACCTCTCGGCTTCCACTTTTACACCGCCCGCGGAAATCGAGTTAAAAACGTTATATCCCGTCCCCGCAAAAAGCTTTACGCCGTTACGGCGTGCGAATTCCGCTCCGCTTATGTTTTGGGAATACACGCCGTCGAACCCTTTAAGGCGCGACTCCGCCAACGCTATATCTCGGGTATTCATATATGCGGGCAGATATAAATATCTCTCTTCGGCGTTCTTGGTTTGCTCGAAAAATTTTGAAAACGCTTGGGTCGAGTTATAATCGGACGGCGCGAAAATCGCTATCTCTTTATCGAACCCATAGAAATCTTCGCCTATTACCGCCGTCATCGAACGCGCCCGAACGCGTGCCGGCAATGCGTACTTAAAATCGGTACTCCCGATTTTTTTGCGTTCCGTGAGTAACGCGTACAGTCTATCGTACGCTTCGCGTCTTAGCTTGTTGACAACCGATTTCGGCGCAAACACTTCGCCGTCGATATGCGCGATTATTCTCGGCGCAAACGGATATTTATCCGTCTTTGAAAAGTTGTCTACAATGTCCGATTCTGTAAGCGCTCTGCCCGTCGCGGGCGGTAACGGCTCCTCGCTTTCCACTCGGAAAGCATAATCGCCCGCCTCGATTTTAACTACCGCAACCATATTCGGCGCAACGCAAACGTCGACGTCTACAGCCACCGAACGCTTTACGTTCAAGAGTTCCGCGTTAAGTCTTACGTCCGTCGTTATGCGCGCTTCGTCGCCCGTTTTTACGGCGCCGTCGGCTTCGATAGCCATCGTTCCGCCACGGTTTTTGACCTCGGCGGAGCCCACCTCTTTACCGTCCCTCAAAATCTTAAAGCAGTCGCCTATAACGGGTTTCGGGTATCCGTTTATTGCAATTCTGTTTCCCTTTACTTGCGTTATCGCGCCGACCTTTGCGCCGATATGACCTTGTACGGCACTCGATATTATCCCCGTTTTTTTATGGAATGCGTACCCCTCGGTATAGTTTCCGCGATTGTACGTTTTTTCTAAGGCTAAGGCTTTTAACTTGTCTTCTTTGCCCGTCGCCAATACGTCTTTATAGTATTTTACGCTTGCCGAAACGTACTCGGCACGGCGCATTCTGCCCTCTATTTTGAACGAGCTTACTCCCGCGTTTTCGAGTTCCTTAATGCGCGTACCTACTTTTAGATCGGCAAGGCATATCGCGTAATTTGCCTCTCCGTCGTCAAGACGGTACTGCTGTCTGCACGGCTGTTTGCACAGTCCTCTGTTACCGCTGTTACCGCCCGCGAACGCCGACATATAGCACTGTCCCGAAAACGACGAACACAACGCGCCTTGAACAAAAACTTCGGTTTCGATTATGCGCGATATTTTTTCGATTTCAGTAATTTCTGTTTCACGCGCCAAAACGACACGACTGAACCCGTGCGCAAGCGCGACTCTCGCTCCGTCTACGTTGTTTACGCCCGCTTGGGTCGAAAGGTGGAGTTCTGCCTCGGGATAAATCTTTTTGATAAGGGATCCGAGATAAACGTCCTGTATGATGAGTGCGTCCGCGCCCGCTTCGAGAGCCTCGTCGACAACAACCAAAAAACCGTCGAGTTCGGTGTCTTTAACGAGCGTATTGACCGCGACATAAACTTTTACGCCGAACGTATGCGCGTAAAGAACGGCTGAACGCAGTTCCTCCGACGTAAAATTCCCCGCGTTCTTCCTTGCCGAAAAGTCTTTGAGCCCGAGATAAACGGCATCGGCACCGGCGTCAACCGCCGTTTTGAAAGTATTATAGTCGCCTGCGGGAGCAAGAATTTCGGTCATCTTTTTCTCCTCAGAATATCGCCTGCCGAAACGCCCTCGGGTACGGGCATATAAACCGTCTGCTGTACGATTTTAACGTCATCGATACTTTCACCCTCGTCGTTTTTGACGTCGGCAACGGTAAACGTTTTATTGAACGCGTCCCCCGCGGAAAGAACTTCCAAAACGTCGCCCGTCTTGAATCTGTTACGCATTTCAACCTCTCCAACGCCGTCGGAAACGCCTTTTACGACGCCGATAAACTCGTGCGTCCCCTGATTTTGACCGGACGAATACGCCACGGTTTCGGAGTTTCCCCCGAGCATATACGCGGTTGTATAGTCGCGGTGCACGACTTTTAGGAGCTCCGAATACAACGCGTCTTCGAGTTCTTTGTTCATTGTTCCGTTCTCGAGAGCGTCTATCGCGCGCCTGTACGCGTTTACGACGGTCGCAAGATAATACTCGGACTTCATTCTCCCCTCGATTTTGAGTGAATCCGCGCCCGCGAACGCAAGGTCTTCTATATGTCTAATCATATTGAGGTCTTTGCTGTTCAAAAGATATGTTCCCCTTTCGTCCTCTTCTATCGTAAGAGCGTCGGACTCGGGGCGTCCCGCCTCTCTAAGCTCGTACTTCCAGCGACACGCCTGAACGCATTCGCCTCGGTTGGCGTCCCTACCGTCCAAGTAGTTACTCAAAAGGCACCTTCCGCTGTACGAAATGCACATCGCGCCGTGCACGAAAACTTCTATCTCGGTATTCGGATTATAGTCCGATATCTCTTTAATCTCCGCAAGAGAAAGTTCGCGCGCAAGGACTACGCGTTTAACTCCGTTATCCGCCCAAAACTTTACGGTTCTCTTATTGAGGGTGTTTGCCTGTGTCGAAAGATGAATATCGAGGGCGGGAGCTACCTCACGGCAGAGCGTTATAAGCCCGGCATCGGTTATTAGACACGCGTCGACGCCTATTTCCGCAAGCTCCTTAAAATACTCTTCCGCGCGCTCGAAATCGGCGTTTTTAGGGAAGATATTGACGGTTACGTATATCTTTTTGCCACGTTCGTGAACGTAGCTTACCGCCTCGCGGAGTTCGTCTATAGTGAAGTTATCCGCATATGCGCGTAAAGAAAATTCTTTCCCGCCGACGTATACCGCGTCGGCTCCGAAATCGACGGCTGTTTTGAGTTTTGTAAGGCTACCCGCAGGTGCTAAAAGTTCTATTTTTTTCATACCGATATTTTGGCATAAAACCTATAAAAATGCAAGACTTTGTGGTATACTTAATGGGAAGTAAAAGGAGCTTATATGTTAAACAAATTCAAAATCGGACACTATACTGACTCTGATAACGGCACAGGCGTTACCGTCATACTCGCGGAAGACGGAGCGGTCGCCGGCGCAAGCATACGCGGTTCTTCCCCCGCAACCCGCGAAACCGACCTTTTACGTCCCGAAAAGACGGTGCAAAAGATTAATGCCGTTTGCCTTTCGGGCGGTTCCGCGTTCGGCTTGGAATCCGCCGACGGCGTTATGAGATATCTTTTAGAACGCAATATCGGATACGACACCGGCGCATATCGCGTGCCCATTGTATGCGGAGCGTCTATTTACGATTTGGAATACAAAAACTTCGCTTTCCCCGATAAGGACGCCGGCTATAAAGCCTCGCTGTACGCCAAAACCGACAATTTCGAATCGGGCGTTATAGGAGGCGCAACGGGTGCAACCGTAAGTAAAGTCCTCGGTATGGATTCGGCAATTAAGACCTCTCTCGGAGTAGCAAAATACTCGTTAAACGGGCTTGAAATCGCCGTAATATCGGTAGTCAACGCGCTCGGAGATATCGTCGAAGACGGCAAAATAATTGCGGGAGCAAAAGACGAAACCGACGAGTTTATCGACTGCGCGCGCATAATGACGGCGGGAACGCTACCAATCAAAAACTCCAACACTACGATAAGTTGCATATTGACCAACGCAAAACTTACAAAACTCCAAGCAAACATACTTGCGGACCTTGCGCACGACGGATACGCCCGCTCGATGTCGCCCTCTCACACGCCCTACGACGGGGACGCGATATTCCTGATGTCGTCGGACGAAAAAGAGGTAAGCTTCAATATGCTTACCGCCGTAATTCCCGAGCTTACCGCAAAAGCGGTACGCGCCTCGGTAAAGAACACCGAACCTATAAAAAAGAAAGTCAACCCCATAGTGCTAAAAGCATTCGGAAAACTGTTTAAGTAATTTTGACTTACTCTTAGATATTAAAAACGAGCCCTCATCGAGAGCTCGTTTTTTGTTTTGGGGTTTTTACGCTTCTTCTTGTACGAGGCGTTCGTTGACGATGTTCATCGAACCGTCCGTGCCGACAGTTATAATCGTACCACCGCGTTGGGACGTCTTGTTCTCGATACCCGCATATGCAAGGTGGTCTATGCTCATACCGTAGGAAAGGCGTATGCCTTTATAGTCGATACTGTAATAGTTCAAGTGGTCGTGTCCGACAAAGAAACCTTGGGTACTGCCGAGTTCGAGTGCCGTTTCGAACATATCGTCGTCCTCAATCGAGCAACATACTTTTTCGTCGGTTTCGAGTGCTTTTCCGTGATAATACTTGACGTTCTCGGTATCTTTATAGCCGTTTGCTCTGTACTCCTCCCACGCATATTGGTACTCGCGCATGGGTATGTGCATAAATACCATGGATTTTACAAGCTTACCGCCGTTCAATTCGTTCATACGCGCGACTTCGCTTGCGTACCAGTCGATTTGGTTTTGATGGAGCCCGTCATAATCGCTCAAAATGCCCTTCGTATAGGAGTGAGTATCCATAAGATACAAGCTCTGTATGATTTCGCCTTTGGTGTTTTTGACGTTGATTACGTAGTTCGTGTCGTCCGTGCCGTTATCGGTATTATCGACGAGGCAATGCTTTTGAGATGCATAGAACTCGTATATTTCGGACCTGTCGTAGTAGCTGTAAATCTCGGAATCGTGGTTGCCGAGGGTTACCGCCCAGTATACGCCGAGGTTTTCCATAGTTTCGGCAAGCATTTTAGCTCCGCGCATATTGTTCATCGTGCCCGATTGGAAGGGTATCGGATAATCCACGTCGCCGGTAACGATGACAAGATCGGGTTTGACGCGCTTGATGAGCGTTTCTACCGCGTCTATCGCCTTGCGGTCCTTGGAAATACTGAACGCGCCTCCGCCGATATGTATGTCCGTCAACTGCAAAATGCGGAACTCTTCGTCGGTTACGAACGTCCAAACGCCGTCTTCCATGTGCGGAGTCAAACCGCATTCGGCAGACTTAATTTCACTTACTCTGTCCATATTCTTATTAAATCCTAACACGCCTACACCTGCCGTTACGCCTATAAAGGCGACAAGAACTAATACTACTACAAGGATTATTATCCCTACTACTTTTCTTTTACGTTGTCTTGCGAGTGCCATATCTCTCTCCGAAAATATTTATTAGCTTATATATGATAACGCCTTATCCGATTTTTGTCAATACGAAAAAACCGACGTTCGGTATGCCTTACGTCGGTTTTTTTACTATTTTTCGTTTTGAGCGGAATCGTCGCCGAGTGTTTCCGTTACGGGCTTTTTCCTGAGGCTCTTTAATTTCTCAAACAGCTCCGTTATCGGAAGCTTTCCGCCCTCTTGTATTTCGCCCGCGGATTTCAGGCTCATCTTGGTTAGTATCGGTCCCGTCAACTCGTATACCAACGTCGCGCAAAGAACGACGGTTACGATTCGTCCGGATATACTTGCGAGTTCCGGTTCCCCTGCCACCATTTGCGCCATACCTATCGCAACGCCCGCTTGCGGAAGTAGCGTTATTCCCAAATGATTACGGACTTGCTTATCAGCTTTGGTAACGACTGCGCCGAGGAACGCGCCCAAGTATTTGCCCGCCGCTCTCGCAAGAATGTATACGACACCGATAACGCCTATGTACGGAATTACTTTGAGGTCGAGAGTTGCTCCTGAAAGCACAAAGAACAGCATAAACAGCGGAGGCGTCCAACGTTCGGGACCGTCGAGTATGACTTCGGAATCCTTACGCAAATTGCAGAACACCGCACCTATCATCATACACGTAAGGAGCGACGACATCGTTACTCCCAAAACTTCGAGTTCGCAAAGTCCTACCGCTACGAGTACGAAAGTGATTATACTGCAAAGGCGGTTGGCTCTCGACTTAAACAACGAGCACAACCAAGCAAGCAACGCGCCGAGAGCTCCGCCTATGAGTAAACTGAAGAATATTTCCGCAAGCGGAAGAACGAGTATGTTGACTGCCGTAATGCTTCCTCCGCCCATAAGAGTTTTGGATACTCCGACGCATATCGAGAATATCATAAGACCTATCGCGTCGTCGAAAGCGACTACAGGGAGTAGCGTATCCGTAACCGGACCGTGCGCCTTGTATTGACGGACTACCATAAGGGTTGCCGCGGGAGCCGTTGCCGTCGATATCGCGGAAAGCAAGAGTATCATCGGAATACTTACGAGTTCCGGGTTTATCGCTCTTACAATAAACAACGAAGCCATAACGAATATTACCGCGCCGAACGCCTGTAAAAACGTTATGCTGAGTATTTTAGAACCCAATTTCTTTATGGAAGAAAGCTTGAACTCTCCGCCTATGGAGAAAGCTATAAAGCCTAACGCTATCGTCGTAATAAATCCGATATCGGAAATGGTTTCCGATGTCAGGAATTTAAGGCAATACGGTCCGACAAGTATTCCTGCTATGAGATAGCCGGTTACGTTGGGCATATTGAACAACTTCATTATCCTATTAAGGATAAGACCAAAGACCATCGCAAGAGCGACGCCTAAAATCGCATTCATTTTTTACCTCTTTAACCCCTATTTATTGAGCCTTTCCAAATCGTCTACGGGAAGACTGAACATTATGCCCTTACCGCAAAAGTCTTTGACTTTTTGGCGTATGGCTTCCTTGGCGGACGCGAGTTTTTCGTCCTCTACTACCACCATGAGTGTGTGTCCCGAAGAAACATCGCGCTTGGATATCTTGGACAAAAATCCGAACAAGGGCACTTCTTCCACGGAATCGTTATGGAGAGCATTGTGTACGCTCGTGCTGGAGAAAACTATGCCGTTGAGCCCTTCGTCGTTAAGCGCTTTTACTACGGAGTCAAAATCCTCCGCCCTTTTTACGTTGACTATTAAAAGATGCATATGAAACCTCCTTCTTTTTTAAGACACCATTATAATACCGCGCACTCTATAAGTCAAGTTAATTCCAAAGTAAATCCCGAAAAATAGGCGGAAATGGTTAGAACTAAAATGGGTTGACGGTAGCCTATTAAAGTTCAAACATTTCTTGCTTGTTTTCGGGATTTACTTATAGTAC
>CAYZOJ010000059.1:0-9049 GCA_964480195.1 uncultured Christensenellaceae bacterium
GACTACCGAACTATCGGTAGCCTATTTAAGCACTAATCATTCTCGCATATTTTTTTGAGATTTACTTTCAATAAGGATATTGGCGATGTTTCTTGCGGGAGTCTTTCATCTTAAACTTGGCGGGATCAATTTTGTTTTTGACAAACTCGCAAAACTCTATAAAGCTACCTTCCGTCATCGCGTCGTATTTGATATAATACATCGTCGCGGGGCCTGCAAAAATATACACACGGTCTTTGAGTATCGCAACCTTGTCTATCGTTGCGTAAGGACGTTTTTCGGTATAGGGTTTTTCGCCGTTTTCCTCAAGAGTGGTTACCTCAAACTCGTCTTCAAGGAACCTTATTTCCCATATGTGCGTATTCCGTTTTACGAACTCTTCTTTAAAACTTTTGCGCGCGACTATAAAGTAAACGGCGACCGCGCCTACCATTAGCGCGATAGCTATTCCGCAGAACATAAGGATTAGCCATTGATTGAACGCGAAGTACAAAAAAAGACCGCCGAAAAGAAGAAACGCGACAAGTATGTACTCTCTTACTCCGAGGTACTTTTTTAGATAATAACTATTGCATTTAAGGTAATCTTGGGAATTAATATTTACTTTTGCGCCAAACATCATAACTAAATATTAAGGGTCGGGCGGATACCCGCTTCGATATCGAGGTTGGAAAGATTCCAGTCGGTTGTCGAGAATTCCATGGTAGTATACGTACTCGCCTTGTTGAGTTCTTTATAACTTATAGCCTCGGCACTGTTGAACGAAGAGTACGACGTCGTATCGTTGCGTGTTACGGTAACGCTTTCCGCGACATACACTTTTACGTAATCGTTTCCGCTAAGGAGGTTAGAGCTTTGTCCGACAAAGTTTTCGGCATATGCGGAGTTATACAATACGCTCGAAACCTCACCCGTAACCTCATCGGTTTTGGATCTGTTGGACACGGCTGTAACGGTACCGAATCCGATACATTCTGTAGCAAGAAGTTCATACGCCTGACCGATAACACTGCCCGCGTAAACCGAATAGTATACGCCCGACGAATGCGAGTTACCGTTATAATCGACGAACACGGTTTCTGACGCATTTGCCTCGACGTTGCCGTAAGCAAGACAGTTCTTTATGATAAAGAATCTGTTTTGAGAAGAGGACTGATCGTCGGTGTAATTAAAAATCTTGGAGCTATAACCGTCTCTGCCGTTTACGGGAAGATTAGCAACCGCTCTTCCGACAAGACCGCCTGCAAATTCGGATGCGAAAACATTTCCGCCGGCATACGCGTCCGTTATGGTTCCGCCTTCCGCCGTCGCGTAATCGAATACGTTGACGCCGACAAGACCGCCCGCCGTACGCGCTGTGGCTTTGCCCTCGGCATAGCACAACCTTACCGTTCCGCGAGTATAGTTATACGCGACCAAACCGCCGGCTATCGCGGGATAGGAAAGCGAACCGGTTGCCGTGCCTGTTGCGAAACTTCTTACTATTTCCCCATTGTTATAGCCTACCAAACCGCCGGCATATCTGCCTTTGACATCCATACTCGAGTCGGTACGGCTTACAGTAGCATTGTACACTACGTTCGTAACCGTCGCGCCGTCTTTATCCGTTTTGTCTTCCAAGACTTTTGCAACATATCCTACGGCACCGCCGATATATACGTTATCCGCATTGGATTCCGACGTTATTTTACCCGTCGACGAGCAATTCGAAACCGTGCCACCCTCTAAATATCCGACGACACCGCCGATGTAGGTGTTTTCCGTAGGCTCCGCATAGCTACCGAACAGCTGATCCCATATCGTATTTTCATAAATCATTTCGGGGTTGGTTATCTGTCCGATAAACGTGCAAGCGGTAACCTGCGCTTGGTCCGCAACGTGTCCCGCAATACCTCCGATATAGAACAAGGAACAATCGCCGTCTATACGGAACTCGGTATAAGTTATGCTCTCTTCGCTCTTGGAGTAATCAATATTATCTATCGTAAGGTTCTTGATAACCGCTCCGTTGCCGGAAACGTTCCCGAACAAACCATATGCAAGATAATTGAATTCTTCGTCTTGATCTTCGGAAGTTATAACGATACTCATATTCGAAATCGTATATCCGTTGCCGTCGAACGTGCCGGTGAACTCTTCGCCTACTCCTCCGCAAATCGGTATCCACGCGTTACGGTGTGCCACGTTGTACGCGACATCATCTTCCGTTTCGACGCCGTCCGTCATTTTGGGCTCGTCGTAAAGATAATTGCCGTCCGCGTCTTTTGCGTATCTGTCAAATCCGCTCAAGTCTATATCCGCAACGAGCTTGTAGTTTCCGTCCGGACGTTCTCCTATTTGAAGCAATCCTTCCATAGAATTGATTTTTATTACGCTCTTAGCACTCCATTTGGCGTAAAGATTAATTTTAGTTTCGCCTTCGTTAGGCGTATAAGGAAACTCAACGCGAGATCCGCTAAACGTCGACGTAAAGAACCAACCGTCGAACTCGTAGCCGGGAGCACTTAATTCATACTCGTTTTGGGGATCGGTCAAAAGACTCGTAGCCTCTTTTTTGATGATTTTTTCCGTATCGTTTGAACCTTTTAAGGCACTACCGTTTTCTTTTAAGCCTGTATGGAGAATAAACTCTCTGGTCGTAGGAGCCGTTTCGTTTACAACATTCGTGCCGAAAACAAGAGTCGAGTCGTTTTCGCCGACGCCGGCAAAAGCCCCGGTACTCACGCACCCGGTCAGCGTCGCGCAAAGCGCAATGGCAATTATGATTACGATTAAAGCTTTTCTACGTTTATCCATATCGACTCCTGTATATACGCTATATACGCGTGTATTATAACACACGTGCGCAATATATGCAATAGTTATTTACTTTTTTAATCCCGTCGGGTGTGCTGTCGTATCGACTTTTACGTAAAATGTTGTTTATTTAACCGAAGCGTGATATAATCAACGCGGTGCAATATGAAAGGAATAATAATCGTAAACGCATTTAGCGACATAGGCAAAAATCAGGCTCTGCGCTTGCAAGAAGAGTTCTCCGCGGAAAACGTATGCACGGATATTGTAAAAAACATCGGACTTCGTTCCGACGGCTACGACTTCGGAGTTTTTTTAGATAAAGACATATATACCGCGATAACGCTTGAAAACGAAGGGAGGCGACTTTTTAACAGCGCACGAACGCTCGCCGTTTGCGACGACAAAATGCTCACGCAACGAACGCTCGAACGTGCGGGTATCCCCTGCCCCGAAACGATTTCGAGCGCATTTTCATTTGCAAATGACGCACCTGTATCCGACGATGAGGCTGAGCAGATTATAGAAAAACTCGGACTTCCTCTCGTATTCAAGCTCAACAAAAGTTCGCTTGGCGCAGGTGTTTTCTTAATAAAAACTCGAACCGAATTGAAAGAATACATTTCGCGATACCGCGCGACGCCTCACCTTTATCAAAAGTTCATCGCAAGCTCTGCAGGAAGAGATATTCGAGTAATAGTAATCGGCGGCAAAGCCGTTGCATCAATGGAGAGATTTAACAGTAATGACTTTAGATCCAATATCGCTGTCGGCGGTTGCGCACGCGCATTTGACATTACGCCAGAAATTGAAAATTTGGCAGTTCGGGCTTCCGAAGCTGTCGGTTCGGATTACTGCGGTGTAGATATTTTGTTGGACGATGACGGAATGCCAATGATTTGCGAAGTCAATTCAAATGCATTTTTTAAGGGTATCGAAGGGGTAACCGGCGTCAACGTAGCCCGCCTTTATGTAAAGCATATTTTAAAAACGCTGTCGTAAAAAAAGGAGCCGAGGGGCTCCTTTATGTTGGTTTATTCGATTGTTTCGGGATAAGGTATTATAACATTACACGGCTTACAAAAATAAATTTTTGCGCCGTTATGTTATAGAACTTTGGATAAAAATTCTTTTAGGCGGGGGGATTCGGGGGTTTCGAAAATCTTTTCGGGTGTGCCCTGCTCGGCGATTTTGCCGTTATCCATAAACAGTACTCTCGTCGCGACTTCACGCGCGAACGCCATTTCGTGCGTTACGATAAGCATCGTCATTCCGTCGTCCGCAACCTTTTTTATCAATGCCAAAACTTCGCCTACCATTTCGGGATCCAACGCCGAAGTCGGCTCGTCGAAAAGCATTACTTCCGGTTCCATCGCAAGCGCCCTTATTATGGCGACACGCTGTTTTTGACCGCCAGACAACGTTGAGGGATATGCGTTAGCTTTTTCACTCAATCCGATTTTGGCAAGAAGCTCGTCTGCCTTGGCGGAAGCATTGGCTTTGACTTCTGCTATCGGCGGAACGTCGTAAAGCTCGATAGGCACGAGGTGCGTCTTAAATATTTTATTGAACGCACGCTTGAACGCGTTGACGACTTTGTAGACGCCGTTTTTTCTGAGTTTCTTTTTGGCGATATCCACAGGCGCAAGCATAATGTTCTTTTTGACCGTCATGTTGTTAAAGAGGTTGAAGCTTTGGAACACCATGCCCATATGCTCGCGATGTTTGTTTATGTCGACTTTAATGTCGGCGATGTTTTCTCCGCGATACAGGATACTTCCGCCGTCGGGGTCTTCCATACAATTCAAACACCTCAAAAACGTGCTCTTACCCGAACCCGACGGTCCGATTATAGCTATTTTTTCTCCGCGTTCGACATTTAAAGACACTCCGTCAAGCACGGTAACGCCGTCATATTTTTTTGTGAGATTAACGACTTCTATCACTTTTCGCGAGCCTCCTTTCTAACAATTTAACAAGCAACGTCGCCACCAAAACAAGCAACAGGTAAATCACCGCCAAGAAAAGATACGGTATTACATACTCGTAATTGGCGTTTGCAATCGAGCGGAACGCTTTGGTAAGATCGACTACCGTAATCATACTGACTATCGACGTTTCCTTAATTAGCGTGATGAACTCGTTGCCGAGTGTGGGCAGTATATTTTTAATCGCCTGAGGTACGACGATCTTGAACATCGCACTCGGATAACTCATACCGAGAGCCCTACCCGCTTCGAGCTGTCCTTTATCGACGGAAAGAATACCTCCGCGCATAATTTCGGAAACGTAAGCACCGCTGTTCAATCCGAAAATGATTACGGCGGTAACGGTTGCGTCGATACTTATTCCGAGCGCCGGCATAAGGACGTAATAGCCGATGAGAAGTTGAACTATCATCGGCGTTCCGCGGAAAAACCCTACGTATATCGCGCTGATTTTATCGAGAATGCGCGGGAACACTTTGTACTTAGGCAAAACGCGAGTTACTGCAATTAAGGTACCTATAACTATACCTATCAGTAACCCGAACACGGCAATCTCGACGGTAACTGCAAGACCGTCGAGAACCGTAACATACGCTTTATGCGTTATGAACTCATCAAAAAACAGTTGCCACTTAGTCATTACTTTCCGTTAATAACCGCATTCACGTCTTCTGCGGTAACACAAGAATCAAAACTCGTGTCGCCCTCTTTGCATACGATAACTTGTCCCGCATTGTAGTAGGTCGAACTGAAGTTTACGGACTGCTTACGCTTTTCGGTAACGGTGAGTCCCGCCATTGCGACGTCTATCCCGTTTGTTCCGACACTCGTAACAACGGACTCGAAATCCATATCCACTATTACGAGTTCCATACCGAGTTCGTCTGCGATGAGCTTGGCGATTTCAATGTCGATTCCGCAAAACTCGTTGCCGTTTTTATACTCGAAAGGCGCAAATTCCGCATTGGTCGCGACTACGAGTTGATTTTTGGAGTCGTCTTTGACGGCGCTCGTAATTCCGCTAACCGCGCTTCCGTTAAAATACTTTTGTATAATCTCGTCAAAACTACCGTCCTCAGTAAACTTTGCGATAGCGTTATTTATTGCGGTAAGCAATTCGGGGTTGTTTTTATCTACGCCGAAAGCGTATTCCTCGTCGGTAAGTTTAATTCCGACGTTTTTTATACCGCTTACGTGCTCGACCAAATATTTCGCGGGAGCTTCGTCAACCATAACGTAATCAATTTTTCCGTTTAACATATCGAGTACGGCAAGTCCTGCGTTATCGTACTCTACGCACTTGGCGCCGGTGTATCCGGTATAACCAAAATCTTCGTCCCCGCGCACATAATATTGAGCGGTCGTGCCCGCCTGAACGCCTATTTCGAGCAAATCGTCGCTTGTCGTGCATCCGACAAAAGCAAAACAACTCGTAAGAGCCAATATTGCAATCAATACAATCGAAATCTTTTTCATAAAAGTATTCTCCGTTCTTTTATTTTTTTGACTAAAGCATAATAGCACGTCTAAATGTATAAAACAAGCAAAATATGCATAAAATGTAAATATTATTAATTTTTTATTCCGATGAAAAATCGTACGTCGGAAGAACTGCGTTTTGCGAACTATTCTTGCCGAAAATGCGAATTTTAAGTGAATTATATTGTTATTCGTGCGCGCGTATGGTATAATTCCGTTATGAGAAATCGTAAACCAACGACAATATTTGCGGTCATATCGCTAATTATAATCATTCTCGCGCTGAGCGCGTGCACGGGTGAAACCAATCTTATATATTTCAGCACGGACACCGAGGCGGGTTCTCCCGTATATCGGCTGTATCTCGACACCAACCCGACCATCACTCCGAGCGTCGTAACCCGCCCTCGCGGGAACGACTACGTTTTGACGTCTTCGAACCAAACAATCGTTAAAATATCGGAGGACGGAAAATCGGTGACGGCGTTAAAAGAAGGCGTTGTAACGCTTACCGCGACTTCTGACTCGAAGTCCGCGACAGCCACGATAATCGTCGAAGCCAAAAAGCCCGTAACCGCCGCCGACGCCGAAAAGCAAGGCGGATACCTCATTATTTTTGAAACGGAATACGGCTCCGTCGCGGGACAAATCGTAAACCCCGGCGAAAAAGCCACCGAGCCAGCGGAAATCGTCCGTCCCAACGGATACAAACTGTTCGGCTGGTATACGGACAAAGAATTTACCAAAAAATACGATTTCGACACCCCCGTCAACGGACATCTCACGCTATATGCTCTGTGGGGCTACGCGGAACCCGAGTATCTTTACGAATCCAACGGCGACGGCACTATGCGCCTTCTCGGATTCAAATACGACAACGTCCCGTACGAAGAAGTCGTTTTACCTACAGTGGACGAGGACGGCTACCCCATTACCGTTATCGCGAACTCCGCGTTTGTAGGGAACAAGTCGCTTAAATCAATAACCGTTCCCGCGGGATACGTTTCAATCGAAGAGTCGGCGTTCGAGGAATGCAACGTGCTCGAAACCGTAACAATCGGTAACGACGTAACCGAAATCGCGAACGAAGCTTTTTATGCCTGCCCCGCTTTGCGTTCGGTCGTGTTAAGCGATTCTTTGACTACAATCGGCGAATACGCGTTTTATAAGTGCTCGGCTTTAGAAAATATCGTCATGCCCGACACGGTAACCTCGGTAGGCGCATATGCGTTTGCGGAATGCGAATCCCTTGCGTCGGTCGAGCTTTCCGAATCTCTCACTCTCATAAATCTACGTACGTTTGCGGGAGCCTCGATAACGAAAATCGACCTTAAAAACGTATCCGAAATCCACAATGAAGCTTTTGCGGGTTGCACCGCTCTTGCGACAATAGAGGGGTACGAGAACCTGACTTCTCTCGGTTCTTACGTATTCGGAAGCCTTACGAGGAACTCCGATAAAGCAACCGCATGGCTCAAAAAGACATCAAATCACACCGTAACCGAGTACAACGGCGTAACGGGTGGCAAGGCGGTATATCTCGGCGACATACTCGTATATGTAGTCCCTGTTGCCACCAAATGCCCTATCATTTATGTAAAAAGCACCTGTAAGTCCGTAGCCGGACAGGCGTTGACGGACGCAGGTCGCGCGACTCTCTATTTTACGGGCGCGACGCCACCCGACTATAATCCCTCGTCAAGACCTTTCGGCGAACAATCCGAAACGGTGAACGGAAATACCCTGTATCGTCCGACCGTCGACATCGTAGTCCCGGGCGGAATGTCCGAAACCTATACTCGCGCATTCCTCCGTTGCACGGAAGACGTCGACGGCGACAAAATAATTCCTCTCGACTATTCTTTTGAACTCTGCAAACGCATTTACGAAAGTGTTCCCACCCGCATTTCGGGACTTACGGTATACTCTCACAAGCCGTTTATGGAGTACGAAAGCGGAGTTTACTTTAACGCAACTCTCGCAAAACGCACCGGCGACCCCTATCGCGGTATAACCTATCTTGCCGAAAGCAGATACGTCATATTCGACTATCGCGGTACCGCCGAAAGTATCGACATCAAATCGGAACTCGAAGCGGACGCTACCGCAAACGGAACTTCGATGCTCATCGAGCGCATAGACGCATATGCGTTTTCCGCAACGTCGTTGGTTCTTAAAAGCATAACCCTGCCTACCGAGATTTCCGAAATCGGCGAATACGCGTTTTCCGCAATGACGTTGACGTCGATAAGAATCGTCGGCAATACCGACTTCAATCCGTCTACGACTACCATAGGAAGCTACGGCTTTAACCTAAACGCTTGCAAAGACTTAAAAATCTTTGTGCAAGCGGACATGTTTGAAAAATACAAAAACGCAAGTTCTTGGAGTTCCTATTCCTCAAGACTCGTTTCGGAACAATAATACTTAGGAGTATATATGAAAAAATCAGTCATCCGCAACTATGCTCGACTAATCGCACGCACCGGCGTATCCATTAAGAAAGGCGACCGCGTAATAATATCTGCAGAACTTGACCAACCCGAATTTATAGAAATGCTCGTTAAAGAGTGCTATCTCGCAGGAGCCATAGACGTCGACGTAAGATGGTCCCATCAACCTCTTGCCAAGACGCACGTAAAGTATCGTCCGCTCAAAGTTTTGACCGAAGTCCCCGAATGGGAAATCGAAAGAGCCCGCTTACGCCTTAAAGAAAATCCCGCCGTCATACACGTCATTTCCGACGATCCCGACGGTCTTAACGGTATCAATCACGAAAAACTCGC
>CAYZOJ010000060.1:0-8911 GCA_964480195.1 uncultured Christensenellaceae bacterium
GAGCTAACGATAACCTATTAAAGTTCTTATATTTCCTGCTTGTTTTCGGGATTTACTTATTATTATATAATATACGCGCGCGAATTGACTTATCAAACAAGTTGTGGTACTATATATTGTGGTTATCTAACAGCAGGAGGATAAAATGGCAAAGACATCGGATAAATCCGTCGGAGCAAGCGGTAAAGTACAAGGATATGACGCAAAAAACATCGTCGTACTCGAGGGACTCGATGCGGTAAGACTTCGTCCCGGTATGTATATCGGCACGACGGGTGCCAAAGGCATGCATCATCTCATATGGGAAATAGTCGACAACTCCGTCGACGAGGCGTTGAACGGCTACGCGGATACCATCAGAGTGGTAATTTACGAAGACGGTTCGGTATCTGTCGAGGATAACGGCAGAGGTATGCCTGTCGATATGCACCCGAAGTATAAAAAATCGGGTGTTGAACTCATATTTACACAACTTCACGCAGGCGGTAAATTCGACAACAAAGAGTACCAGTGGAGCGGTGGTTTGCACGGTGTAGGCGCGTCGGTCGTCAACGCTCTTTCGGAGTGGCTCCAAGTCGAAGTATATCGCGACAAAAAGATTTATACCCAACGTTTCGAAAAGGTAATCGAGGGCAAAAAGATAAAGAGCGGTGTGCCGGTAACGCAATTAACGCAAGTCGGTACAACCAAAAAGCGCGGTACCAAAACGCATTTCAAGCCGGACGCGGACGTATTCGAAACCGTCGACATAGATTTCCGTACGGTATCGCAAAGACTCAAAGAGCTTGCGTTTTTAACCAAGGGCGTTACTTTCTCGATTGAGGACAGGCGCGAAAAGGACGAGGAAAACAATCCCAAATTCAAAGAGTATTGCTTCAAGGGCGGACTTATAGATTTTGTCAAGAATCTTGACGAGAGCAAGAATAAGTTATCCGAAAAAGTCGTTTATCTCGAGGCTCGCGACGAAGCGAACAAATTCCAAATACAAGTCGCGATACAGTATACGGAAGGATTTATGGAGAACATCATTTCCTACGTAAACAACATTCCGACGTCGGAGGGCGGAACACACGAAACGGGCTTCAAGCTTGCTTTCACAAAAGCCATGAACGACTACGTCAAGAGACACAATCTGTCCAAGGCAAAGGACCCCGCGCTCATAGGCGACGACTATCGCGAAGGAATGAACGCGGTAATAAGCGTCCGAATGCAGAATATGCAGTTTGAAGGTCAGACCAAGACCAAGCTCGGCAATCCCGAGGTCAAGGGTTGGGTCGACAGTATGGTTTACGACAAACTCACCGAGTATTTCAACGAACCCAAGAACAAAGACATCGCGACGATGATAGCCAAAATAGGTATCAACGCGAGCAAGGTTCGTACCGAGGAGAAGAAGGTCAAAGACGCCATGCGCGCCAAGAACGCAATGACGGGTCAGGTACTTGTCGGAAAGCTTGCGGCGTGCTCAGGGAGGAACTACGGCATAAACGAACTGTTTATCGTCGAGGGCGACTCGGCAGGCGGATCTGCAAAGAAGGGGCGCAATCGCACGTTCCAAGCCGTATTACCGCTTAGAGGCAAACCGCTCAATACCGAAAAGGCGACCAAGACCGCAATGCTCGGTAACGACGAAATCAAGACGATCATATATACGCTCGGCGCCGATTTCGACAAGGACTTCAACATCAAAAATCTCAAATACGACAAGATTATAATTTTGGCGGATGCCGACCACGACGGCGAACACATAAGGTGTTTATTGCTTACGTTCTTTTATAGGCATATGCGCCCGCTCATTACGGAGGGGCACGTCTATCTCGGAATGCCACCTCTCTACAAGGTAGAGCAGAAGAAGCAAGGCGAAATCAAGTACGCTTATAACGACGCCGAACTCGACAAAATGCTTGCCGAAATAAAAGGCTCCTACACGCTCCAGCGTTACAAAGGTTTGGGCGAAATGAACTTCGACCAGCTATGGGACACGACGTTAAATCCCAAAACGCGTACACTGACGCGCGTTACGGTAGAAGACGCGGCGGAAGCGGACGGTATGATATCGCTTCTTATGGGCGACGATGCGGCGGCGCGTAAGGAATTTATCAACGAGAACGCAAACTTCAACAAAGTCGATACGTTCAAGAGTAAACTCGGAGGTTAAACATTATGGCAAGAGGCGCACAGATAGCAATGGAATTTGACGGAACCGTCATCGAACGTCCCATCGAGCAAGTATTGCCCGATTCCATGATGATATATTCCGAGCACGTTATTTTGGAAAGAGCACTTCCCCGCGTAGAGGACGGACTTAAACCGGTACAGCGTAGAATTTTGTATACGATGTACAATCTCAATATGAAGCCGACGGGCGACTATAAAAAGTCGGCGCGTATCGTCGGTGATTGTATGGGTAAGTATCACCCGCACGGCGACAGTTCTATATACGAAGCCATGGTAAGAATGGCGCAGGACTTCAATATGAGAATGACGCTTGTAGACGGGCACGGCAACTTCGGTACTGTATACGGCGACGGACCCGCGGCAATGCGTTATACGGAAGTCAGGATGGAGGCACTTGCCACCGAGCTTTTGCGCGACATAGACAAAAACACCGTCAAGTGGAACAAGAACTTCGACGACACGTTGGACGAACCCGACGTGCTCCCCGGTAGGTTTCCTAACCTTCTCGTCAACGGCGCGCAGGGCATAGCGATAGGACTTGCCACCAATATTCCTCCGCACAATCTGACCGAAGTCATCGACGGTTGCATCGCGATGATAGATAAACCTACCATTAAGGTCGAAGAGCTTGCCGAGATCATCAAAGGACCCGATTTCCCGTCGGGCGGATTCCTTGTAGGCGGTGAAGACGTCGTAAATATGTACAGAACGGGCAAAGGCAAGCTCGTTTTGCGCGGTAGGGTAGAGATAGAAAACACCGACGGCGACAGACAAAACATCGTCATAACCGAGGTTCCTTGGGGCGTAAACCCGATAACGGGCGTCGTCGAGAGGATTTATAAACTTCGCGAAAGCAAAAAAGAGCTTTTCGGCAACATCATAGACGTTGCGGACGAATCCGATCGCCACGGCATGCGCATAGTCGTCAAACTCAAAAAAGGCGAAGACGCGGTAAAGATGTTGGAGTTACTGTATAAGCATACGGATCTTCAATGCAATTTCAGCGCGAATATGGTAGCTATAGCGGACGGCAAACCTCGTCAACTCGGGCTCGCGCAGATGTTAAAGTATTATCTCGAGTACCAAAAGAGCATAATCTATAAGCGCAGTATGTATGACCTGAACGTTGCCAAGAAGCGCGCCGAAATTCTCGAAGGCTTCAAGCTCATAATGCCCGCCATCGACGAGGTAATAGCGATAATCAGGGCGGCGGCTACGAGAGCGCAGGCAAAGACCGATCTCCGTCAGCGTTTCGGACTTTCGGAAGCCCAGGCGGAAGCCGTGCTTTCCCTCCAACTCGGCAACATCAACAAACTCGACGTCAACAAGTTTATCGACGAGCTCAACGACCTCAACAAGAACATTACGCGTCTTACCAAGATAATAGGTTCCGTCAAAGAGCAGTATAACGTCGTCAAACAAGAACTTACCGAAATACGCAATAAGTATAAATGCAAACGTCTTACGACTATAATAAATTCTCTCGAAGAAGTGGACGTCAAGCCTTTCGATCCCACCAAGCGCACCAATAAACTCTGTATGGTCGCGGTAGGCGCGGACGGAGGCGTAAAGGTTCTTTCGAGCAAAGGCTACATTTTTGCGGACAGAGAAGCGACCGCGGGCGGATTGAACGGTTTGACTACGGACATAGCCAAAGTTCAGCCGGACGAAATAGCGCTCGTATTCAGCAATCTCGGTAATTGCTACAAGATTGACGTCAACAAGATTATGGAGCGTCAATGGACGGAGAAGAACGAAAAACTCAACGAGCTATTCCCGAGTTTTTCAGCAAAGGACGAATGCGCGATTGCGGTACTCAGCGTAAATCCCGATACGGTCGGAGAAGAGGAAGCGTACATTTACACCAAGCAAGGCATGGTCAAGAGGAGTGCGCTCAAGACGTATCTTGTCAACAAAGACGCATATCAGGTTATGTCGCTTAAAGACGGCGACGAGGTAATAGGCGTCGAACGTGTAATCGAAAATTCCACAATACTGTTCGTAACCAGTGACGGACAATGCGTCAACTCCGAAACCGACGATTATCCCGTACAGGGCAGAATCGCGGGAGGCGTAATAGGCGTAAACCTCAATGCGGACGCAAACGTCGTATACGCGGGACAAGCCGACGTCGAACTCGGTGTGGACGCCGACGGTAACGACGCATATATGCCTCTCGGCGAGATAGTTATCATCACCGATAAGGGCACGGGCAAGAGGGTTGTCGCGTCCGAATTCAGTCCTATGCGACGCAACAGAAAGGGACTCAGAATAATCGACATATACGGCGAACCCGTCAAAGTCGCGTTTGCGAGCAAGGTATTGGAGCCGTACAAGATAGCCGTCATAGACGAAAATAACGAAATTCATACACTCGATACCGAAGACATCCGTATCGAAAAGAAGGATACAAAAGGCAAACCTCTTATGCGCGGAATCAAAGTCGCAAGGCTTGTCCGACACAAAGAGGAGTTTTAGGAGGCGACATGGCAAAACCCGTAGTAGCTGTAGTAGGAAGACCGAACGTAGGTAAATCAACGTTCTTTAATAAAATGGCAGGTAGGCGCGTAAGCATAGTAAACGATATGCCGGGAGTAACTCGCGATCGTATTTATGCCGACGTCGAGTGGTGCGGAAAAGCGTTTACGCTTGTCGATACCGGCGGTATAGAGCTCAAGAGCGAAGATATAATGTGGAAACATATTCGCCGTCAAGCAGAGCTTGCCGTAGACATCGCGGACGTAATTTTATTCTTTACCGACGGAAGAACGGGAATAACGCCGGACGATTACGACGTTGCGGATTTTTTACGTCGTACCAACAAGCCGGTAGTGCTCGCCGTCAACAAAATAGACGGTAGCGATAACAGCGCGTCTTACGACTTTTGGCAACTAAATCTCGGAGAACCGATACCCGTTTCCGCGGAACAGAGTTTAGGACTCGGAGATCTTTTGGACGAAATAGTCGCGTGTTTCGATAGTTCCGAGGCGCTCGAAGCTGAGGACGCCGAAACGCTAAAGATAGCCGTTGTCGGCAAGCCCAATTCGGGCAAGTCGTCGCTAACCAACAGACTTTTGGGATTTGAACGCGTCATCGTCAGCGATATCGCGGGAACCACTCGCGACGCCATCGACACGCCGTTTACATATAACGGAAGAAAGTGCGTATTGATAGATACCGCGGGTATACGCAAAAAGAGCAAGGTCGAAGAGGACGTCGAGTATTATAGCGTTATACGCAGTATATCCGCGATACGCCGTGCAGACGTCGTACTCATCGTTATAGACGGTAAAGAGAATATTTCCGAACAGGATGTAAAAATTTGCGGACTCGTACACGACGCGGGCAAACCCAGCGTAATAGTTATGAACAAATGGGACATCGTCGAAAAGGATTCCAACACCATCAACCGTTACGTCGAAACCTTGAGTCGCGAGTTAAAGTTTATGGACTACATGAAGCCCGTATTCGTATCCGCATTGACGGGCAAGCGCGTGAACACCGTTTTAGACACGGCATTTGCGTCTTACGAGAACGCTTGTCGCAGAATCCCGACGGGTGTTTTGAACGATGTAATCGGCGATGCGATTTCCGTCAACGAACCGCCTACACATAACGGAAGAAGACTTAAAATACTGTATTCTTCCGAACCTACCGTCAACCCGCCGACGTTCGTCGTATTCTGTAACGATTCGGCGCTTATGCATTTCTCATACAAGAGATACCTCGAAAATCAAATCCGCAAAGCATTCGATTTTTCCGGCACTCCCATAAGAATAGTGGCAAGATCGAGGAACGAGGAAGATCGTTAAAATGAACTTTTTAACTGCGACAAAAGAAGAATTGCTCGAAGAGTACGCACGCCTTGAATCGGCGTACAAGGAGTATAAAAGTCGGGGGCTCAGCCTCAATATGGCAAGAGGCAAGCCGTGTCCCGAACAGCTGGATACGTCCATGGGTATGCTCGACGCGGTAAGTTCCGCAACGGATTTCGGAGATATGGATTACCGAAATTACGGCGGAATATCCGGCATACGCGAAATCAAAGAGATTATCGGCGGGATTACAGGTGC
The DNA here is from genome assembly GCA_964480195.1 of uncultured Christensenellaceae bacterium. Lineage (GTDB taxonomy): Bacteria > Bacillota > Clostridia > Christensenellales > DTU072 > Stercoripulliclostridium_A. The sequence goes on from CAYZOJ010000060.1 coordinate 6,252, forward strand.
TACCACGGACGAAATAGTGGTATACGGCAATTCCAGTCTTGCGTTGATGTACGATACCATACAGCAATATATGCAGTTCGGAGCAAACGGCGGACGCCCGTGGAACGAGTGTAAAGCCCGTAAATGGCTATGTCCGGTCCCGGGATACGACAGGCATTTTGCTATAACCGAAACTTTCGGCTTCGAGCTTATATCCGTACCTATGGACTCTAACGGTCCCGATATGGACAGGGTTGAAGAACTTATCAAAGACGAAAACGTCAAAGGTATTTGGTGTGTTCCCAAGTATTCCAACCCGACGGGAATAGTTTATTCCGACGAGGTCATCTCACGTTTTGCGAACTTAAAGCCCGCAGCGGACGATTTTATAATAATGTGGGACGACGCGTACGTCGTGCACGATATGTACGAGCGCATAAATCAACCGTTTTTGCTGGACGAAGCCAAAAAAGCGGGAACTTCCGCGCACGTAAGAGTATTCGGATCGTTTTCAAAGATTAACTTCCCCGGTGCCGGTTCTGCGTATATGATAGGTGACAAGAACACTATTGATTGGACAGTCAAGGTAATGTCTAAAAAGACGATAGGACCCGATAAGCTTTCCCAGTATATGCAAGCGCTCTATTATAAGACCGCCGACGGCGTTTACGAGAAGATGAAAGCGCATGCCGAGATAATGCGCCCCAAATTCGCAAAATCCCTTGAAGTGCTTTCGAGAGATCTCGGAGGTACCGGACTTGCCAAGTGGAGCAATCCTAAAGGCGGGTATTTTATCTCTCTCGATTTATTCTCAGGTACTGCCAAGAGGACGGTCGAACTTGCCAAAGAGGCGGGTGTAATCTTTACTTCCGCGGGCGCGACGTATCCTTACGGAGTGGATCCGAACGACTCCAATATTCGTATAGCTCCGTCATATCCGAGCGTAGAGGAGTTGGAAGTTGCGATGGAAGTCCTCTGTTGCAGTGCAAAACTTGCCTACATCGAGCTCAAAACCCGTTAAGTAATCCTGTATCCCAAGACGCCCGCACTCAAAATATCGTGCGAGGCGTCTTTTTTTGCATATTCTCAATGCTTTCGACATAAGTTATAGCAATCATTATGGAGGATTTATGTCGGAGTACAATATATATCAAGACATCGCCGACCGTACGGGCGGAGATATTTATATAGGCGTCGTCGGTCCGGTTAGGACGGGTAAGTCTACCTTTATAAAAAGGTTTATGGAAGAGCTTGTCATCGGCAATATCGAGGATAAGAGCAAAGCGCAACGCGCGAGGGACGAACTTCCACAGTCTGCCGACGGCAAGACCGTTATGACGACCGAACCCAAATTCGTCCCCAACGAAGCCGTTTCACTCGATTCCGACGGCGTCAAAGCCAACGTGCGTATGATAGATTGCGTCGGGTACATGGTAGACGGCGCTTTAGGCGCAGATGAGGACGGCAAGCCGAGAATGGTAAAAACGCCGTGGGACGATAAGGAAATGCCTTTTGAAGCGTCCGCCGAAATCGGCACGGAGAAGGTCATACGCGAGCACTCCACGGTCGGGGTTGTCGTTACGACCGACGGCAGTATAACGGGACTTCCTCGCGCGAGTTATCTTACAGCGGAAGAGAGGGTAGTGCGAGAGCTTAAAGACATAGGCAAGCCGTTTGTCGTGATACTCAATACGTCGTCCCCCGAGTCCGAGGAGAGTATTCGACTTGCGCAGTCGTTATCCGAGAGGTACGGAGTTTCAGTTACCGCGATGGACGTACTTAACGCGAGCGGAGCTGAACTCGGCGGGGTTTTGCAAGAAGCGGTTATGGAGTTCCCGCTTAAACGCATAGGCGTCAAACTCCCCAAGTGGGTATGTGCTTTGGGCAGAGATTCCGAGCTTATGTGTTGGCTTAAAGATAAACTCATTTCGAGTACAGACGGCGTAAAAAAGATGTCCGACTACACCAAGGTGTCGGGCGCGTTCGGCGAGAACGATTATATCGAAGCCGAGCCCGATGTCGTCGTCGATTCAGCCGTCGGCGCGGTAACCGTCGATTGTAGAACTAAAGACGGGTTGTTCTATAAAACTCTCGAGCGCGAATGCGGAGAACCCATAGACGACGATTATAAGTTGCTTAGCTATATAATAAAGGTCGGGCGTGCTTACAACAAGTACGAAAAAATCCGCGTAGCAATGGATTCCGTAATGGAATCGGGATACGGCGTTGTTATACCCGGAATGGAAGAAATGTCGCTTGCGGAACCCGAACTCACCAAACGAGGAACCCAATTCGGCGTAAGGCTTAAAGCGTCGGCTCCGTCGATACATATGATGAGAGTCGATGTCGAAACGGAAGTAAAACCGCTTATCGGCTCCGAGCAACAGTCCGAAGACCTTGTCAATTACCTTATGTCGGAGTTTGAAAACGACAAGCAGGGTATATGGAATACCAATATGTTCGGCAAGCCTCTTTCGAGCCTTGTAAAAGAGGACCTCGATGCCAAAATCTCGAATATGCCTTCCGACGCGCAACGTAAGTTAAGACGCACGGTTACCCGTATCGTCAACGAAGGCAAGGGTGGGGTCCTTTGTATATTACTATAAGTAAATCCCGAAAAATAGGCGGGAACTATTAGTACGATTATAAGCTGTTCGAAGTTCGGACAGCTTATTTTTATG
>CAYZOJ010000061.1:0-8648 GCA_964480195.1 uncultured Christensenellaceae bacterium
GCAGAATAATCGAGCCAATGGGCGGTAAATATCTTGATATAACCGCGGGGGTTTGGTATAATATTTTTATGATAGTAACAGTTAAAGACGGTAGCGATCCGCGTAAACTTCGTGAGCTTACGGATTGGATTAAAAGTAAAGGTCTCGACATTCATGTGTCGGAGGGCGCAAACGCCACAATAATCGGGCTCATCGGAGATACGAGCAAGGTCGATATAGGGCTTTTGCGTTCTCTCGATATTGTCGATTCGGTCACGCGTATTCAAGAGCCTTTCAAGAGTGCGAACCGTAAGTTTCATCCGACAGATACCATTGTGGACGTTGCCGGAGTGAAGTTCGGCGGAAAGGGTTTTAGAATGATTGCGGGTCCTTGCTCGGTCGAGTCGGAGGCGCAGATTATTGCTGTCGCACAAGCGGTCAAGGATGCGGGCGCGGATATGCTACGCGGGGGCGCGTTCAAGCCTCGTACATCGCCGTATGCGTTTCAGGGTCTTGGCGTGGACGGCATAAAACTTCTTGTCAAGGCTAAGAAAGAAACCGGTCTTCCCATCGTAACGGAACTCATGAGCGAATCGCACATCGACGATTTCGAGGACGTCGATCTCGTGCAGATAGGCGCGAGGAATATGCAAAATTTCGATCTTCTAAAGGCGGTAGGCAAACTCAAAAAGCCCGTACTCTTAAAGAGAGGTCTTGCAAACACTATAGAAGAGTGGCTGATGAGCGCGGAATACATTATGAGCGAAGGCAATGAAAACGTTATTTTATGTGAACGCGGTATAAGAACTTTCGAGCCGTACACGCGTAACACGTTGGACCTTTCGGCGATACCTCTTCTTAAAGAAAAAACACATTTACCGGTCATTGTGGATCCGTCGCACGCGTCCGGACTATCGAGGCTTGTGCGCCCGATGTCGCTTGCGTCGGTTGGCGCAGGTGCCGACGGACTTATAATCGAGGTTCACAATTCGCCCGAAAATGCATTGTGCGACGGGGCTCAATCGTTAAAACCCGAGCAATTTGCAGAGCTTGTATCTGCCGTTAATAAGATGTTGCCGATAGCCGGGAAGGTAAGATAATGAAAATAGGCGTTATAGGGCTCGGGTTAATAGGCGGATCTCTTGCGAGGCAGATACTTAAAAATACCGCGCACGAGGTCTATGCGTACGACATAGACGAAGATGCTATGCTAAAAGGCGCGCTTTTGAACGCGTATACCGAGCGTCTTGATATCAACGCGACAAGTTGGGATATAGATATTCTCATTATAGCGCTTTCGCCCGAACGCGCAGTATCCGTTATGAAGTCTGTTCTTCCAAAGCTCAAAGACGGCGCAATAGTTACGGATACCGCAGGCGTAAAGCGCGGGATAGTAGGGGAAATGGAAAAACTTAAAGAGAGTCGTCCGTTTGTCGGATTTGTCGGGTGCCACCCGATGGCGGGAAGGGAATACTCGGGAGTCGCGCACTCCACCGCCTCTCTTTTTGAAAAGGCTTATATTATCCTTACCCCCGTAACGATGGGGGATCTTTGGGCAATCGACAAGCTCTCGGAGTTTTTTAAAGAAGTCGGTTGTGAGGGCATAAACATCACGTCTAAGGAAGAACACGACAAGATGATAGCGTTCACGTCGCAACTTGCGCACGTGGTTTCGTCCGCGTATATGCTTAATCCTGTGGCAACCGAACATACCGGTTTTTCGGCGGGAAGTTTTAGAGATTTAACGAGGGTAGCGAAACTCGATTCCGTATTGTGGACGGAACTGTTTACGGATAATGCTGACAACCTTGTCGGTATGCTCGACGATATGATTTTTAGGTTAACCGAGTATCGCGAAGCCATAGCTACGTGCGACAAAGAAAAGTTGTCCGCAATGCTAAAAGAGGGCACCTCTCGAAAAGAGGAAGCCGAACGCGCAAGGAGAAGAAAATGACCTCCGTCGTGCTCGAAAAAAGTTTTTTAAAAGGGGCATTTTATGCGCCCGCATCGAAATCCCACGCACATAGGCTATTGTTGCTATCGTTGATTTCGGGCTCCCCGATTACCATTTACGGCGACCTAAACGGTGATGATATAGTCGCTACGCTGAATTTTTTGAAGGCTCTCGGCGTGCGCGTCGAAAGTGGCGAAAACAAGCATACGCTAATCCCGCCGAAAGTGTTTTCAAAAAGTATTTCGGTAGACATAGGAGAGTCCGGTTCGACCCTTAGATTCGCTATCCCGATATGCGCTTTTTTGGGCGTTTCCGCTTCGTTTTACGGTAAAGGAAGACTTGCGGAAAGACCTCTCGGCGGACTTACGGAATGCTTAAAAAAAGTCGGCGTCGAAGTAAAATCGGGCTCTTTTCCGATAACGGTAAACGGCGTTGTCGAAGACGCCGAACTCGAACTCGATATAAGCGAAAGCTCCCAATACCTTACAGGAGTGCTTTTTGCACTTGCGTTAAGGGGCGGAAGCGTCAAAGTTATCGGCGGACACGGTTCGACCGGCTACATAGATATGACGCTCGAAGTTTTGCGGGAGTGCGGAGTAGACGTTCGGATGTCGGAGGGCGTTTATACCGTAAGCAAGGCGCAACCGAGCAAATACGAATTTAACGTCGAAGGCGATTGGAGCGGTGCTTGTTTTTACATAGTGGCGGGGCTCCTGAACGGGAACGTCAGAATCAACGGACTCAAATATCCGTCGTCGCAACCGGACAGCGCGATGGTTGAACTTATGCGCACGGCGGGCGGAAAAATATTGTTTGACGGCGAAACTCTCGTTATCGAAAAAAGCGAACTCAAAGGTATCGCATTCAATGCGGACGAATTCCCCGATCTCGTGCCGTCGGTGGCAGTAGCTCTCGGCTCGGCTTACGGAAAGTCGGTCATAAAAGGGGTAGGGCGTTTGCGCCTTAAAGAAAGCGACAGAATTTCTTCCGTAACCGCAATGTTAAAGAGTTTCGGGATAGAAGTTTCTTCGGACGACGAAGAAATTATCGTAAACGGGGGCGCGTTCAAGGGTGGGAATGTGCAGACGTTCGGAGATCACCGTATAGCGATGTCGGGTGCGATAGGTGCGCTTGTCGCGGACGGGAAGACGGTTGTCGATAATGCCGAATGCGTCGCGAAATCATATCCGAATTTTTGGCGAGATTATATCGAACTCGGAGGAAAAATCAATGCATAACGGTTTTAGAGTAGAGCTTTACGGCGGTTCGCACGAAAGAGCCGTCGGCGTAAAAATATACGGCGTGCCCGCGGGTACGGCAATCAATGTCGAGCATATAGCCGATATGCTCAAAAGGCGCGGTGCGACGTCATCGCCGTGGTCCACTCCGAGAACGGAGAAAGACGAAGTTGTTTTTGTATCGGGAATAGAGAACGGTAGAACAAACGATGAAACTATAGTTGCAGAAGTTATAAACAATAATGTCAGAAGCTCGGATTACGACGGCTATTCCGTTACTCCGAGACCTTCTCACGCGGATTACGTTTCGGTACGTAAATACGGAAGAGCGTTCCCGGGCGGAGGACCTTTTTCAGGGAGGAATACGGTCGGCATTTGTATAGCCGGAGCGATAGCCAAAGATATTCTTTCCGAGCGCGGAATACGCGTCAAAGCGTACGTTGCGGAAATAGGCGGAGTTAAGGGGATGTCGTATAAAAAAACGGATACGCAAACGATATCGGATAGTGCGTATACGGAAATATATTCGCTTTCCGATTGCGACAAAATGACCGCGCGAGTGATAAGCGCAAAAGAAACAGGGGACAGCGTCGGTGGTATTGTCGAGTGCGTCGTAACCGATGTTCCCGTCGGAATAGGCGGTGCGTTTACGTCGGGCGTCGAAAGCGAAGTCGCATATTGGCTATACGGAATACCCGGAGTAAAAGGCGTGGAATTCGGCTTGGGATTCGGGTTCGCCGGCATAAACGGCAGTGAAGCAAACGATTGTTTTTCGGTATCCGAAAATAGCAAAATAGTTACCTTAACTAACAATAGTGGTGGTATAAACGGAGGAATAACCAACGGAATGCCGATTACGATAAGCGTTGCCGTTCGTCCGACGCCGTCGATATCGAAACCGCAAAAAACGGTTAATCTCGACAATTCGGAGCCAACGGAAATATCCGTAAAAGGCAGGCACGATGCATGCATTGTACCGCGTGCCGTTGCGGTGGTAGAGTCCGCGGTCGCTTGCGCGTTGCTGTCTTTAATCCTTAAGGAGGAGTAAATGGAACTCGAAGAATTACGCAAAAAAATAGATACCTTAGACAAAGAACTTGTTGCGCTTTACGTTAAGCGTTTGGCGCTAAGTAGAGAAGTCGGGCGTTTTAAGAAGTCGGGGGGCGTTACTCTCGAGCATAAATCGCGCGAAGCGGAAATAGTTAAAAATCTTTCCCTTCTCGCAGGCGCGGACGGTAAGTACGTTGAGGATTTGTATTCGGAGATATTCCGCGCAAGCAAAAAAGCTCAAGCGTATCTTCTCGGCAATTACTATGTTGTCGGCAAGTCGTTACCGCATACGTTGTCGCCTGAGATTTACACCAAACTCGGACTCGATTACGGGGTCAAGGAGTTTATAGACGAACAGTCTCTCGTCGAGTTTATAAGAAGTAGAGATTTTAGTGGGCTTAACGTTACAATTCCGTACAAACAAACCGTTATTCCCGAACTCGATTTCGTGTCGGAAGAAGCACGCTCTATAGGCGCGGTCAATACGATTGTCAATCGCGACGGCAAACTGTACGGATACAATACGGACGTTGATGGTATGAGATTCGCTCTCGACGCACTCGGTATATCGTTGAAAGGCAAAAAAGTTGCGATACTCGGTAGCGGTGGAACATCCAAAACCGCGACGTATGTCGCAAAAACGGCGGGAGCCGAGGAAATCAAAATCGTATCGCGAAGCGGAGATTACAATTACGATTCTCTGTATTCAGACGCGAATGCGGAAATAATCATCAATACCACGCCTGTCGGAATGTTCCCGAACATCGAAAGCGCGCCCGTTGATTTGGAGAGATTACCGAGTGTCAAAGGTGTATTCGACGCGGTATATAATCCGCTTACGACCAAACTCGTACGTACGGCAAGAGAAAGATGTATCCCCGCGGGGAACGGACTCGGAATGCTTGTACGTCAAGGGATAAAGTCTTATGAGCATTATACGGGAGAAACGCCCGAAGAGCACGTTACGCATTACATTTACGATGCGATTTATCGCGCTAAGCGCAACGTAGTTTTGATAGGTATGCCGGGAGCCGGCAAAAGCAGTGTCGCAAGACGCATAGCGAATATGACGGGAAGGATTTATCTCGATACGGACGAGGTTGTCAAAGAGCGTTTCGGTCGCACCCCCGCGGAAATAATAATAGAAGAGGGGGAAGCCGAGTTCCGCAAAAAGGAAACGGAATGCGTAATATCGTGTGCCGAAAAGCTCGGCGCGGTGATAGCGACGGGAGGCGGAAGCGTACTTTCCGAACGTAACCGAAACTTGCTCAAAGCAAACGGTGCCGTAATATTTTTGGATAGGAACATTGACGAGTTGTCGACTCGCAATCGTCCGATAAGCGGAGCGCGCGGAGTAAGAGCGATTTTTGAAGAGCGCGAGCCGATATATCGCGGTTTTGCGGACGTAACGGTAAAGAGCGCGGAAAGCGCGCAGGCTACCGCGGTTAAAATCGTTAATTTATTGGGACTTAACGACGTCGACTAAAATAAGTTAACGTTTGACGACAGAAACGGTTTCGAAGCCGTAATAATTGAGGGCTTCGACGGATTTTTTTGAAATGATTTCTCCCGAAACAGCGATCGGAACGGCGGGCGGACAGGAGCACGTCAGACGTGCGAGAATCCTGCCTTCGGCTTCGGCAACGGGGATTTCTTCCGTGGTCGAGAATACGGCGGAACGGATACTCATTGCTTTTTCGGCGCGGACGGGTAAAGGCGGTTCGGATGAAATCGCCTGTTTTTTCGGAACGGATAATAACGCCTTTTCGAGTTTTATAAAATCGTCAGCCGAGTTGTAAGGCGAAAACATTACCGTCAGATAATCTTTATCCGCGAACTCAGCGTAAATATTTTGTTTTTTAAGAATATCGGCAAGCTCCGTGCCGTGATATCCGTAATATTTTGTGCGCACGGTCAATTTTTGGGGTTCGTTGCCAACAAGGGCGTAACCGTGTTTTGCGATTGTGGATTTAAGTTGGTCGAGAGCGTTTATGGACTCACGAAGTTTTGTCTTAAACGTTTCGGCGATTGAGTTAAATTCGTCCAAAGATTTGAGCAAGAGATAAGAGGGGCTCGTGGACGCAAACAACGACATCGCGCGGTTGGCGTTTTCTTTAAAGTAAGAGGGCGCGGTTTTTGCGATGTGGAGATATCCCGTTCCGGTAAGGCAGGGGAGCGTCTTGTGAGCGGAGTCTACAGTGATATCGGCGCCGAGGTCCAGAGGGTGCGCGCTTTCGGGAATGAACTTTAAGTACGCGCCGTGGGCGTTGTCGACTACAAGGAGTACGCCGTGTTTTTTAGAAATTTCGGATAATTTTTTTATGTCAGCGGTATTGCCGAGATAGTCGGGAGAGGTAATATAAAGAGCGACGGGATTATATTTTTCGATGGCGTCTTCAAGCTCTTCCGAGGAGATACGTGAAGAGATTATATCAGAAGAATCACCGTACAGCCATACGGGTTCGACGTCGACGAGAGCGCACGCGGATATAAATGATGAATGCACATTTCGGGTTGCCAAAATCGTTGGTTTAAGACCCGAAACGCACGCATACATCTTTACGAGATATATAACGGCGCGTATGGAAAGAGAGGAGCCTTCGGTCGAATAAATCGTTTGAGCGCTTCCGAATAAACATGAGGCATTACGTTCGCTTTCGGCTATAATGCCTTTAGGGGCATACAACACGTCGGCGCCGTCCATTTCGGTTATGTCCGAGGGAGCGCCTACGCCTTTGTGTCCCGGCATATGCAGACGTACTTTATCGTCGGTATATGAATTTATAAAGTCCGCGATAGGGGTTCGCATTACTCTTCTTCTTTTGCGAGTTCTGCCATAATTGCGCATTCCATACGCTTTTTGAACAGTTCGCAACCGTACTTATAAACGCCGTTCACAGAGCCTGTCGCGTGATAGGCGTTGGCGGCACATCCGCCCGAGCAATAGAGTTTTGCCCAACAGTCGCGACACTCGGAGCGAGTATAGACGTTGGTTGACGCGAATTCGTTTTGAACGTTTGTATTGGTTACTCCGTCGTAGACGTTGCCGAGTTTGAATTTTTCTTCGCCTACAAACTGGTGGCATGGATACAAATCGCCCCACGGGGTTACTGCCATGTATTCGGTTCCGCTACCGCAACCCGAAATGCGCTTGTAAATGCAAGGACCGCCTTTCAAATCTATCATATAATGGTAGAACGTAAAGGGCTTGCCTTGTTTTCTGCGTTCGATGAGGAGCTCCGCGAGTTCCTCGTATTGCTTTAAGACGATGGGCAAATCCTCTTCGGTGAGTGCGGACGGATCGTCGGGGGCGCAAACGACGGGTTCCATACTGAGTTCGGTAAATCCCAAGTCGAGCATAGCTTTAATGTCGTTCAGAAAGTCGGGGTTATGATGGGTAAACGTTCCGCGCATATAGTAGTTTTTGTCTTCGCGCGCTTTGACGAGTTTTTGGAAGAGCGGTACGATTTTATCGTAACTTCCGTTGCCGGCATAGTCTACGCGGAAACGGTCGTGAACTTCTTTTCTGCCGTCCAAGGAGAGTACCACGTTGCTCATTTCTTTATTAGCGAATTCTATAACGTCGTCGTCGATGAGCATGCCGTTTGTCGTCAATGTAAAACGGAAGTTTTTGTTATGCTCTTTTTCGATGGAGCGCGCATAGGCTACAAGCTTTTTTACGACGTCGAAGTTTATGAGAGGTTCTCCGCCGAAGAAGTCTACTTCGAGGTTTCTTCTCGTGCCGGAATTCGCAACCAAAAAGTCAAGAGCTTGTTTACCGACCTCGTAACTCATCAAGGCCCTTTCGCCGTGGTACTTGCCTTGGCTTGCAAAGCAGTAGGAGCAATTAAGATTGCAACTGTGCGCGATGTGTAAGCATAATGCTTTTACGATTCCGGCACTGCGTTCTTTAAGCTTGGGGGCGAGAGGCTCAAAAGTATCCTCTGCGAACAGCGATCCCGAATTTTTGAGAGCTTCGATTTCGTCGTAGCACAATGTAATTTCGTCCTTGGATTCGGACGGATATTTTTTTGAGATTTCATTGACGAGTTCGTCTTTCGGGGTCGAAAGGAATTTTTCTATCAAGTCGTAAGCGATTTCGTCAACGAGATGAACGGACCCGGAAGCACAGTCGAGAACGATATTGTAGCCGTTTAACTTATATTGGTGGATCATTTTTGCCCTATAAAAAATTATAGCTCGCTACGACCGAGCATAGCGAGCCTCGATAATCGGTGAAATAACTATTTGCTTTCTTTAGAATTTTCGCACTTTTGATTAGCGATACCACAGCTGGTCTTGCAAGCGGATTGGCAGGAAGTTTGGCACTCGCCACAGCCACCTTTAACGGCACTTTCGCAAAGATTACGTGTTGCAACGGTTTTGATATGTTTCATATAAATATCTCCTTGAAGTTCTTATTCAAA
>CAYZOJ010000062.1:0-8413 GCA_964480195.1 uncultured Christensenellaceae bacterium
ATTATGATAGGTTTCATCACCGTCATGATGTTACAGTATGCTTTCCAAAGTTTTTTGGCGGTGGCTCAAAAACAAAAATTTGCGTTTGTACTTTCTGTCGCGGCGGGAGTTACCAATATTTTGCTTGACTATTTGTTCGTTTCCGTATTTAGGTTCGGCTTGACCGGGGCGGCGACAGCTACAGTCCTATCTTGGTTTGTCGCGGGCGTCATCCCTCTTGTCTATTTTATATTTAGCAAAAAGAGTTTCCTGCGCTTGAAACCGGTCAAAATACGGTTAAAACCCGTCTTACAAGGTTGTTATAACGGTATGAGCGAAATGTTTACGAACATCGCGCTTTCTATCGCGAATATGTTGTATATCTCGCAACTTTTAAGGATTTCGGGCAACGACGGCGTAGTTTCTTTCGGAATCATTATGTATGTTTCGTATGTCTTCTCGGGCGTATTTTCGGGTTATGCGATGGGTGTTTCTCCTATTATCGGTTATAATTACGGCGCTCAAAACACAGATGAAATCAAAAACGTATTAAAAAAGAGTATCCTCGTCATCTCTGTTCTTGCAATTATATTGACAGGACTTGCGGAAGCGACGGCAAAACCCCTCGCAAGCATATTCGTCAGCTATAACGATACTTTGCTACAAAGTACGACATCTGCGTTGAGGCTGTACTTTATAGCATTCATCTTCTGCGGATATAACATATTCATGTCCGCATTCTTCACCTCTTTGAACAACGGCACGATATCTGCGATAATTTCCATCATCCGTAGCCTTATCGCGCCGGCAATGTTCATTTTCACCTTACCTTTGGCTTGGGGAGTAAACGGCATCTGGTTGACCGTAACATTTTCGGAAGTAGTATGCCTCATTGTATCTCTCGTCTTCCTATTCACGCAAAAAAGACGATACGGATATTAAAGTTATCGTAAAAAAGAGCAAGCGTCGCTTGCTCTTTACAATTATTTTGCGTTTAGATTGTCCTATGTTAAATCCTTAATTGCGAGTTCGAGGGCTTTTGCCTTATCTTCCGAGTGCGCAAGTACATAAAGTTTAAGTTTGGGTTCGGTTCCGCTCGGGCGAACACAAACGAACTGCCCGTCCGTCAAACGATAATACAATACGTCAGACTTGGGAAGCGTTATATTCTCGATTCTGCCGTCCGCGTAAACGGTCTTGCCCGTAAGATAATCGGAAACGGCTTCAACGCGTTCGTCGCCCAATACTTTAACGTCAGTCGCGCGGAGCTTGGACATAACTCCCGCCATAATCTCCATTCCCGCAAGTCCTTTGTAGGTTACCGACGAATTGCGCTCGACAAAAGTGCCGTACTCGTCAAAAATTTGTTTAAGTCTGCCATAAACGCCCACTCCTTTTTCTTCAAGATACATCGTCATTTCGGCAAACATTACGCTTGCCATTACCGCGTCCTTATCCCTTGCGTAAGTTCCCGCAAGAGAGCCGTAGCTTTCTTCGAATCCGAAGATGTAAGAATATTCCCCGCTCGCTTCCCACTCTTTGATTTTTTCGCCGATAAACTTAAATCCGGTAAGCACGTTAAAAGTCGTAACGCCGTTGGCGCTCGCGATTTTGTCGGCAAGCGTCGTCGTAACTATAGTCTTGACGAGAGCAGGACTCGGGGGCATGGTGCCCGTTTCGCGACGACGAGTGATTATATAGTCGAGGAGCATTACTCCTATCTGGTTTCCCGTCAACAAGCAGAAGTTCCCGCTATCGTCCCTGACGGCTACGCCGAGTCTGTCGGAATCGGGATCCGTGCCGAGAACAACGTCGGCACCTATTTCGTTGCCGAGAGCGATACCCATCGAAAGGGTATCCGCATTCTCGGGATTGGGAACCTTAACTGTCGAAAATTCGGTATCGGGATTGGCTTGCTCTTTGACAACCGACGCGTTTATTCCAAGGCGACGGAACATCTCCGTTACCGGCATATAGCCCGCTCCGTGAACGGGAGTGTATACGAGTTTCAAGTCTTTACCGCGTCTTTGAATGACGTCCGGCGAAAGCAAAAGTTTTTCGAGTTCGTCAAAATATGCTTTGTCCGTACTCTCTCCCACCACTTCGACATAAGCGTTCAGGTTGTATCCGCTCTTGCCTTTTATAAACGTTTCGGGATCTATATGTTCGCGCTTCACGCCAAAATAATCATCTATACCTTTTATGTATTCGACGACTTTCGCGGTAGGTTCGGGTGCCATCTGCGCTCCGTCCTCGCCGTACACTTTATAGCCGTTATACTCCTTGGGGTTGTGGCTTGCGGTAATCATTATACCCGCGACGGCTCCGTAGCGACGTACCGAAAACGAGCACATCGGCACGGGTCTGACGTCCTCGAAAATATACGTTTTGACGCCGTATGCGGAAAGAACTTCCGCCACGTTTAGCGCAAACTCACGGGAGAATCTCCGCGTATCGTAAGCTATGACGACACCGCGTTTTTTTGCTTCCGCACCGAGCGACGACACGTACTTCGCAAGACCCTCTGTCGCTCTTCCGACGGTATAACCGTTCATACGGTTTGTGCCAAGTCCTACTTCTCCGCGCATTCCCGCCGTGCCGAAGGCAAGCTCCATACCGAAACGCTCTTTGATTTCGCGCTCGTTGCTCGAAATAGCGTCCAACTCTTTGCGTTCCTCATCGGTTACTCCGTTATACCATACTTTGAAAACGTCTGTGCACATATGCGCCCTCCGATTATATTTCCGTTTGCATTATATCATACGTAAATCCCGAAAACAAGCAGGAAATAGAATAACTTTAATAGGTTAAAGAAAACACGTTAAACTGTTTCCGTTAGATAAAGCACGTTAGCGGATTGCTTGTTTTACGTTTTCGGGATTTACCGTAACTATTTTTCGGGTTTTGCTCTTAATCTAATACCGGGTTGCGGAGCGTAGTAATCACGACGTATCCGACGAGTTTCGATAAGCTCGCCTCGATAGTAAACGTCCACATAGCTTTCCGAGACCATCCCGGTCTTGGGCTCTTTAAGTATGCGTTCCTCCTCGTTGCCGAGAACCCCCTCTTCGTCCAAAACATCTTCATACTCATCGCAAGCGACGTCTTTAATTTTGACGCTCCTGAATCTCCGCGTTTCGCCGTCGGTAACCATCGGAAATCCGTACAACGTAAAGCGTATACGTCTACCGTCGGCTTCGCCTTTTATCGTTAACGGATACGGCGTATCGTTAACAAATTTCAGATCCGAATAAGTCGACACCATAGCGTCGAAAGACGGCTCGACGTATGTTACGGGTAGCGAATGCGGATGGGCTTCCGTCACTCGGAGCCCCGCGCGCAACACGGCGTTATAAAGGGTCGTCGAAACCTGACAAACGCCTCCCCCTACTCCGTCTTCGAACTTTCCGCGCACAATGATTTTTGCAACTTTATAACCGTTCGCCTCGGTGCGTTCCCCGACAATCGAATTAAAAGAAAACTCTTCTCCCGCCGTAATCACGCAACCGTCTATGCTCTTGACGGCAAGCTCCACATTATGCTTGCGCGAAGAGGATGACGACGAATAATCGGTACAAAAACTCGATAGCGTTTCGCCCTCGAACTCCGATTCCGCCTCGGCGACGGCGGATTGCGCCATAAAAAAACCGCCCGACAAGGCGATTGAAATTGTCAAAACCATAATCAGGATTATGGACTTCGCCCGTTGCATACATAGAGTATGCGTGCCGAGCGACGAATTATTACTTTTTATCGAAGCGACGGTTACTCTGCAAAAATCTTCAAAAACTCCAACGCCCCTTCGCGAGTGCGTACCGACGGGTCGTTGACACCGCGCATAAGAAGTTCGCGAAGAGCTTCCGAGCGTTCGTGCGGTGGTATGCCGAGCCCCTCGAGTTCACAGCCTTTTACGGGAAGATCCTTAACGGTGAGCGGAATACCCTCTTGCGCAAGACTTTTATAAGTCCTTTCGAGCCTTACTGCGGACGGACTTACGCCGTAGCGGTTGCCTCCCGCGTCCCAATCGGCGATTTTAAGAGTTATTAAATCCGGAATATCCGCGTAATTAAGCGCGACAAACAGCCTTACTTTTTCTTCGCTCGTATCCCCGCTCAAATCGTACATATGGTCGGAAACGAGTTTTACCGCCTTTCGGGTATACTCTTTGGAATAGCGCAGACGCTCCAAAATCTCCTCTGTCATTCTCGCACTCGGTTCGGCATGTCCCGAGGCTCTTCCGTGTTCTCTTATGAGCTCAGGCTTACCGATGTCGTGCAAAAGTCCGATAAATCTAAGCCTCGGAGGAAGGGAAGACATCGTGCGCAAAAGATGACCGTAAACGTCGTATTTGTGGTAAGCGGGATTTTGCTTAACGCCTATCGTTTCCCATATCTCGGGCAGTATCGTCTTTAATGCGCCGGTTTCGCGAAGTATTTCAATACCGCGCGTATGGGCTTCCGATACTCCATATACGGTATCCGCTTTTAGGATTTTTTCAAGTTCGTCTTTTATTCGTTCGGGTGCTATAGCGCTAAGAGTATGCGCCCTCTCCTTTGCAACTTCAAACGTTTTTGGGTCGATATCGAAGCCTAACGAACACGCAAATCTTGCCATACGCATAATGCGTAAAGCGTCCTCGTTAAGTACTTCGTGCGGGTCTTTTACGGTGCGAATGACGCGTGCTTTAATATCGGAAATACCGTCCAGCGGGTCTACGATTTCTCCGCTCGAAACGGACGCGTATATCGCGTTGACGGTAAAATCGCGACGGCTTGCGTCGACCTCAAGGTCTTTTACGAACTCGACCTTGCTCGGAGAGTGCCTACCGTCGTCGACATAACTGTCCTTGCGGAAAGCGGTGTACTCGTATTTCCCGTTACCGCGTATAGACAAAGTGCCGAGCTTTAACGAATTATGCTCGGCACGGAAACGTGTGTTTTTGAGTAGTGAAAAAACCTCTTCCGACCTGAGCTCCGACGCTAAATCGAAGTCCTGAGGAGAGTACCCTATAATCGAGTCCCTGACCGCACCGCCTACAACGTACAGCGGACACGGAAACAAGCTTTGGAGCTCTTTCAGTTCGGAAGAGAATTCAAGTTTCACGAATAGATTTCGGGTTTAAGAATGCCGATATCGGGCAAATTACGGTATTTCTCGGCATAATCAAGACCGTAACCGACGACGAACTCGTTGGGAACGGTAAAGCCGATATAGTCGCCTTCGAGTTCTACCTTACGGCGAGAAGGCTTATCGAGAAGCGAACAAATTTTAAGGCTTGCGGGATTGCGGGTAAGCAACAATCTCTTGAGGTTTTTGAGGGTAAATCCGGTGTCGATGATGTCCTCGACGATGATGACGTTCATACCCTCGATAGGTTGCGCAAGGTCTTTGTCGATACGAACTTCGCCCGTGGATTGAGAGCCGTTGCCGTAACTCGAAACGACCATGAAGTCGAATCTGACATCGAGGTCGATGTTTTTAACGAGATCTGCAAAAAATACCACGGCACCGCGCAAAATTCCGACCATAAGTACGGACTGTCCTTTATAGTCCTCGGTAATCTGTTTGCCGAGCTCTTTTACGCGATTCGCGATTTGTTCCGAAGTCAAAAGAATTTCTTTTTCATCTTGATGCATTGTCCTCTTCTCCTATTTCGATTTTATATATTTTTTTGGTTTCTTCCGTAATCTTGACTTGCTCCGATATTTCAACGCCGAGTACCGCGTATACGGTGTGTCCCGAGGCTATTACTACGACTTTATGACGCATGTAACGAGGCATTTTAAGGTCGGTAAGGTAATCCGAAAGGCTCTTCTCCTTGCCTCCGTAACGACGGAACCTATCGCCGTCGGCACGCGTGCGAATCACCGCGTCCGAAGGTATTTTGTCGGCGTCGAACGTAAGACCTTTGACAATCTCGTCGGTTTCCTTGAACGAATATGTAAATCCGCTGTACGCATATGAGCCGTTTATATCGAATTTGGCGTTAAACTCGCCGTACTCCTCCCTCTTGACGATACTTATGTTCTTGTTCGTGCGATACGCGTCATAACCGAACGGAAGATTTATGCGCGCGCCGTTTTCGGAATCCTTAAGTTTTAAAAGCGCGGTAAGGTGACTGCTTTCGATGTCCTTTTCGCAACCGATTTCCCTAAGCGCCTCCGCAAAACTCTTTTTTGCTATCGCGGGGTGCATATCGAGTACGGATATTGGAAGCGTTGTAATATGTTGGTCGGGGTGCCCTACCGCACGCACGCGATTCAACATCAAATAGTCCTCGAGCTCCTCCGCTACCTTGCCGAGAGATACCACGGCTTTTTCGTACTGCGGAAAACGATTTTTGACTTCCGGAAGTATCGCGTGACGCAGATAATTCCGAGTATATGCCGACTCGTAATTGGTGGAGTCCTCACGATACGGAATACCGTTTTCTAAGGCGTATTCCCTTATCTCCTGCCTTGTGTAATTTATCATCGGATGAATGAAGCCGGGTCTATCGACTATACCGCGCAAACCGCGAATGCCGGTGCCTCTAAAAATTCTCATCAAAATTGTTTCGACTTGATCGTCGCGATGATGGGCAAGCGCAACACAATCGACTACGCCGTCCCTAATCATACTTTCAAAAATTCCGTAACGGAGCTCTCTTGCCGCAAGTTCGACGCTTATTCCCTTTTGACGGGCGTACGCCGGCGCGTCAACGCTCTTTCCGAAAAAAGTTATGCCGTTACGCTTGCAAATATCCCTTACGAAATCCGAATCATTTTGGGACTCTTCCCCTCTTATGCCGTGCTCTACGTTTACCACGACGACGTCGGCACCCGCCTCTACGTACAACGCAAGCATTACCATACTGTCCGCGCCACCCGAAACCGCTACGGCAATTCTTTTTCCGCCCTCGTCGGTAAGTCTTAAATTTTCTTCAGTGCTAAACTTCATATCGGTATTATAACGGATATATTTGCCGATTTCAAGCGTTAGAGAGAATAATAATTACTCGCGCGCATATAGAAAGCTATTGTAATTATTTTTTTAGCGTGGTATAATCGTAACGAGGTAAACATATGAAAAATATTGCAGTAATAGGACTCGGTAACAGAGGCAGAATGTATGCGAGAAGACTCGTGTCGGCAGGCGCAAAGATAACCGCTTTGTGCGAAAAGAATCCCGTAATTCTCGAACAGATGAGAGTATCCCTCGGTGTTTCCGCCGAAAACGCGTTTACGAGCGACGACGAATTCTTCGGTAAAGGTAAACTTGCCGACGCGATAGTCATAGCAACTCAAGACCGCGACCACTTCGGACACGCAAAACAAGCCGTCGAGCTCGGCTACGACGTACTTTGCGAAAAGCCCGTTTCCCCCGTTCCCGAGCAATGCGAAGAATTGAACGCCCTCGTCAATGAAAAAGGCGTACTGTTTATGGTCTGCCACGTACTGCGTTACGCGCCGTTTTACGACAGTATTAAACGCGTGCTGGACTCCGGCGCCATAGGCGAAATAACCAATATCAACCATACAGAAAACGTCGGATATTGGCACTTCTCACACTCCTATGTTCGCGGTAACTGGAGAAGAGAAGACGAAACAGCCCCTTCGATACTTGCAAAATGCTGTCATGACCTCGACCTCTTTTACTACTTTATCGGCAAGCCTTGCCTAAGCGTATACAGCGTCGGTTCGAGGAAACTTTTCCTTAACGAAAACGCGCCCGCGGACGCGCCCGCCTATTGTCTTGACGGATGCCCGCACGCAAAAGACTGCCCGTATTATGCTCCCAAACTCTATTATCAGGTTACCTTAACTTCGTTCCCGAGGCTTTTGAACCGCAAGACGCTCATCACCGGAAATTGTAAAGCAAGCTTCAAGGAATACAAGGAAGCGTTGCGCACGTCCCCCTACGGCAGATGCGTATACAGATGCGATAACGACGTTGTGGAAAACCAAACCGTCGCCTGTCATTTCGAAGGCAACGTCAACGCCACTTTAACGATGACCGCAAATAGCAAAAGGTGCTTCCGTCGCATACACATCACCGGAACCAAAGGAGAACTTTTCGGCGCGGACGCCGACGGATACTTCACGCTTAACGTGTTCGGCAAGCCCTCCAAACGCATTAAGGCGCACTCCGGTGTCGGACATCTCGGCGGGGATGCGGGAATAGTAAAAGACTTTTTGACTCTCCTCGAAACGGGCAAACCGACGGCAAGACTTTCGCTTCTTTCGGAAACCATGGAGTCGCATAAAATGGCATTTGGTGCCGAAACCTCTAGGAAAAATAACGAAGTCGTAAATCTCAAAAAATAGGCTTACCCTTTCAATCGTTATTAGGCGATATGCACACGTTAAACTTAATCTCTTTAATAGGCAACTTTAGCGGTTGCCTATTTTTTGATTTTTTGATATTTACGACTTCGTTATTTACACGCTCTCGC
>CAYZOJ010000063.1:0-8088 GCA_964480195.1 uncultured Christensenellaceae bacterium
CACTTGCATTATTGTGAGTTTTAATGCAAAATTATAGTGTATAATGTTATACTCTATAGATTAAAAGGAGTTATCATGAAAAGGAATAAGATTATTACCGTTTTGCTTGTACTGCTTATTGCGTGTTTGGGCGCAACGGTTGTCGCTTGTAACGAAAACAAAGACTTCATAAAAAGCGAAACAACCATATCCGCACCCGATGACGGGATTCCGGACGTCGAATATAAGGTAACGGTTCTTTATCCCGACCAAAACCCGGTAGTAGGAGCCGAAGTTAAGCTCTATTACGTCGGGAACGACGCGACGCCTTTCTGCGGAGCGACGACGGGTTCGGACGGTATAGCGATTCTATCCGCAAGCAAAGGGCTTGAGTATTTTATCGTTCTGGACAGGCTTCCCGAAGGATACGAATACGAAGACGAAGCACTTATCACTGCCAACGAAACTACCAAGACCGTAGTTATCGAATCGTTAGGTCAAACCGACAGATACGTTATTAACGTTGTATCCGAGGGCGGTATGCCGATGGAGAACATCACGGTTTCCTTAAAAGACGGCGATAACCTCCTCGCTTCCAAGATTACCGACCAAGAGGGCAGGGTAAGCATAAAAGTTAACACTTTTAGCGCATACGATATAGTTATCGAGGGACTTCCTAACGGCTACAGCCTTGTTAACGAAAATCCCAAGACTCCCGCAAGCGCAGGTCAAATCGACGTCGTTGTCAAGTCCGAAGTCATCAAAGAGGAAATGCCCGCAAACTATCGTTATACGATGGACGACATCATGTACGACTTTACCGTAACCACTTCGGAAGGAAAAACGTTTACGCTCTCCGAAGTCTTAAAGGAAAAGAAGTTCGTACTTATTAACTTCTGGGCGACCTGGTGCTCTCCCTGTAAGGAAGAGTTCAGAGGCATTCAATACTCTTACGAACGTTATCAAGACGATATGGCAATAATCGCCATATCCACAAGCGACACCAACGAATCCGTTATCGGCTTCAAATCGTCTTATTCCCCGACGTTGACTTTTGATATGTCTACGGACTCCGCAAGCCTTTACGGACGTTTCTCGGCATATTCGAGCGGTAACATTCCGCTATCCATATTTGTAGACCGTTACGGCAAGATTTGTAACTTTATTTCCGGTAGCGGTTCCGAAGCGTTGTTCAGACAAGAATTCGCACGCTATACGGCAGAAGACTACGTGCAAGTCGCGTACGACCCCTCTAACGACGAAATTCCCATCGAAGAAGCAGACAAGCCCGAAGAGAGTATGCCCGTTTCGAGCGAAATCGTCAATAAAATAAGCCCGACGCTCGGCGGTACATACGAAGCGGAAGACGACGAAGTAATTTGGCCGTGGTACCTCGGTAAAGACGGCACGGACGATATTCTTTACGCAGGCAACATCAAACATCACAGCACGTCAAGTATTCTGTATTACGACTTCAAACTCGACGCGGGTCAGTTCCTCACGTTCGATTACTATATGAATACAGAAGATCTCGGCAATGCGGACATTATGGGCGTCTACATCGACGGTAGCTGGGTATGCGATCTCGATAGGGTTTCCGACGGCTGGCAAACCAAGTATCTGTACACGCCTTTGTCGGCGTCCGTCGATCCCGAAGACGCGACCAGAACGCATACGCTTATGCTCTACTACACCAAGGACGCAAGCGACGGCGCATACCTCGACGGCGAAGAACTTGTAGCAATCAAGAATGTTCGCGCGGTAGCGGAAAATGAGATTCCTTCGGATGTGGACGTAAACATTCTTAGAAGTGCGTCATGGAACCGTCAAGCGGTCGACGGCGTGGAACAGTACACACGCTTTGTAAATATCGTGTTTAACGAAACCGACGGATACTACCACGTCGGTACCGAGGACGGACCGTATCTCCTTGCAAACCTCGGAGGCGCGACCCATTATCACGCGCAATCCATTTCTGCGTTTGCCCAGAGCGATTACTTCGAACTTCTCGGCATTCAAACTCAGCTCGGATACATCTCTGAAGGTCTTAAAAATCCGCCGAGCGACAGCTATGTCGAGTATCACAAGGGCTATGCGTGGTTCGCTAAGAACTCCAAGTTGCCCAACTACTGCTATGTGGATAAGAGATTGAAGACCACTCTCAATATCATAGTCAAAGCGTTTGCGAACGTACCTGTAGACGGCTCTCCGCTTGTCGGCTACTATAACGAGAATACTTGGCTCGAGCTTTGCTCTTATGTCGAAAATTATTCCGGGGAAGGCATCGGAAACATCATGGAAGGCATAAGCAATAAAGAGGCTCTCACCGCAGTCGGCGACAACGAAGCAAACCGCGTAACGGTCGATAGGGTTCTTGTTCCGAGAGGTATTATTTATAAGTACACTCCGAGCGTTACCGGCGCGTATAAGGTCTATTCGGTAATACCCGAGGAATACGCAAGCCAGCAAGGCGGTTACGTCCATATCTCCGGCGACGGCTGGGTGAAGAGCGAAGACGCGGCGGGTGATTTCGAGCAGTATGTTTCCTTTATCGCGGACCATACATATTATATCGGAGTCGCGTTTGACTTGCCGAGCTCGCTTGGCGAACTCGACTTCCATATCGAGTACCTCGGAGCATCTGCGGATCACTTCTATTACGTAGCGGACGGCACGTACACGTATATGCTGGACGATGCGGGCAACGAAATACTCGACGATAACGGTCAAATCATCTATGTCCTCAACAAGTTCAATTCGAGCTTCGACTGCGCGTTGGGCGACGACGGATATTATCATCAGATACTCCCGGACGGCACTTTGGATATGGGCGAGAATTCTTATATCTGGATATCGCTTTCCACTCAAAACTCGCTCTTCAATGCAACTCTCGAAGAGTTTGCGTACGGAGCTGTGAAGATTGACGGTTGGGATATCGGATTCTTGGATTTCACCAACGAAGGCGGTGAGGATTACTCCGCGTATGTCAAAGCGCTCTGCGAAGAAGCAAATAAGAAGGATGAGAATGACGAAACTTGGGGCATGGTAAAAGCCGACGCCAAACTTGTCGAAATCCTTAAGAAAGCACTCGACAGAGTAGGGCACGATTCCGAGGATTCGTGGCTCGGGTTTGCGTTCTACCACGAACATCTCGGCGAGTATCCCGCGACTTCCGAAATGCAAGGCTAATAAGTTTTAATAAAACGGAAATGGCTAACGGCATCGTTAGCCGTTTTGTTTTATTGATATACTGTTTTGCGCGCTTCGGAAAATGTATAAAATCGCGTTTTGAATGCATAAAACTCGGATTGTCGTTTTGCGGAAAGCTGTTTTAAGTCCGTACAAAACAAGGGTTTAAGGCTATCGAAAAACGAAGAAACGGGTATTTACCTCAAACTTATTGATTTTATATACGAGGTATGGTATGATTATTTACAATAAACACGGAGGTTCGTATGAACAAATATCTTAAAACATTGACCGTAATAACGGTTTTGATAATGATAATAGCTTGCATGGGAACATTGGTCGCGTGCACGGACAATTCCGACGACGGTTCCGATAAAGGCAACCAAGCCGAAGAATACGTCTTTAAATTTACCGTTCTCGACGCAGACGGCAACGCGGTTTCCGGTGTATACGTCAAGCTTTGCCAATCCACCAATTGCAAGCTCCCCAAGGCGACCGACGCAAACGGCGTTGTTATGTTTACCGTTGACGATTTTGTATCCGCCGAAGAAGTATACGACATCCACGTTTTGACGGATATGAGCAGTAGCGAGGAGTACGACCTCGGTCAAACGTCCGTAACGCAAAAAGATTACACGTTAACTCTTTCCGCCGAGGCATAAGAGTATAACTCAAAACACAAAATAAAAGCACGTTCGATGTAACGTGCTTTTTCTTTGTCGCGAATTATAAAATAGGGGCGTTACAGCCACTTTTCGATTTCCGACGTAAGTTCTTCCTTAGTCATTGATTTAAGGTTCACGGAGCGGATAATTCCTTCTCTATCGAGTATTACGGTTATCGGATATGCGCCTTTACCGCCGAGCTTTTTGAAAAGATAGAGTTCCTCGGTGTCTTGCAAGAACGTCATTTGATAGTCGTTGTATCCGTGTTCGTCTATATATTGTTGCTTGCTTTCTTGGGTTCCGAAGCCGGGCGCGTGAACTACTATGATTTTAACGTCGTCCGCGTATTCTCCTTGCACTTCGTTAAAGTGGGGGAGCTCCGCTTCGCAACTCGAACAGGTTTTGTACCAGAAGTTTATTACGAGGACTTGTCCTTTAGCGGAATCAGAAGAGAACGCTTCTCCGTTCGGGTTACCCGCAGTTTTGTATGCCGAAAGTTCAAATTCGGGACACCTTTCTCCGATTTCGTAGCCTTCGACATCGGGCGCTTCGTAAATGAAGTTGACGTAAACGATTGCGACTACAAGGATTACCGCCATAAGAGAATAACCGGCTATTTTGACAATTTTTTGTGCTTTAGCGTTCATTGGCTTGCTCCTTGTCGGTATCGTTTTGGGCGTCGACGTTTTCGTTATCGACGGAATGGGATTTTGCATTATTTGCCATTGCCACGAGATCTACCTTTTGTGAGGGAACGGGAGAGGTCAAGTCGTTTGACCTAAGAACAAGCCCCGAGCCCTTACGGCTTATTGCCTTTACCGGGCACACGCTTATACACTCTCCGCACTGTATGCACTCGTGGTCGCCGACGTGCTTAATATCCATCTTACAGGCGGAAATACACAATCCGCAGTTCGTGCATTTATCCTTGTCGAGTTTTATGCCGAGCAGGGCGACTTTGGAAAAGAACCCGTATATTGCGCCGAGAGGGCAGAGGAAACGGCAGAAAATACGATAAATAAACACCGAACCTACGATTATCAGAACAAGTACGACGAACTTCCAAGTAAAGAGCGGTCCGAGAGCCGAGAACTGATTGGCGTTGTTCGGGTTTATCAAAAGCATTATTCCGCCGAGCAGTGTACCGCTCGGGCAGATGTATTTACAAAAAGCGGGGACGCCCGTTTGATACATTACGGGTATTGCGACGACAAAAACTATAAGAAGAACGTACTTGAAGTAGGAAAGTACCCGCGTAACCTTGCTTTTTTTAACTTTTGGCGTCTTTATTTTATGGAGTAAATCCTGAATAAGACCCATCGGGCAGAGGTAACCGCATATGGTTCTTCCGAAGATGAGACCGAACATAATAAGTATGCCGAATATGTACGCCGGCAACTTCTTATTCGATTCGGCAAGGGCGTTTTGTAGCGCGCCGAGAGGGCACGCGCCTATGGCTCCCGGGCAAGAATAGCAGTTAAGTCCCGGGACGCACATCGCCTTTGTGCTTCCCGTAAAAATCTCTCCGGTCTTGAAGCCCTTGAAGTTGCAATTATACAAAAGCATTGCATAAATCTGTATAATTCTGCGTTTGGTCGGCGCGTGGTTTTTGAGCCACTGCCATGCCGATTGAGAATGCTTTTTAACTTTTTCTTTGATATCCGTAAATTTCATTTTAACCCAGTCCTATACATTCTCTGCAAATGGCGATGGCTTTTTCGAGCACGGAAACGATTCCGCCGTTAAGTATTCCTACGACTATGAATACGACGGACAGCACCGTCAGCGAAAGCCTTGTGCCGAGTAGCGCGTATCGACGTGCGCGTTTGGTTTTGAGCGCGTCGGGAATGATTTTATCTATTTTTTCTTTGATTTTATCTAAAACGGAAGGTTTGACGTTCTTGTTTGCCGTTCCGCCGTCGGGGTTTTTGGCGGATTCCGCAAGAATGCGTTTGATTTCCTTAACTTCGTGTTTTGCGGAAATTTCAAAATATACCGTTACGATTATCGCTACGACAAACGACGCCACAACCCAAGGCATAAACTCGGGAAGCATCGTAAGCATATCGCGCATGGGATTGAATTCGGACGCGCCAAAGTGGTAGTAGTCTTTGTTAAAAACAACCAACGATACCATAACCGTTGCGAGTATTATAAATGCGGTCGCAACTCCGACGACAATATTTTTTACGGTTTCCGCACGGCGAAGCTTTTCGCTTTCGAGTCCTGAAACGCGAGGTTTTAGCCTTTTAAGAGTGTCGGTATGATATATTGTAGCTTTAAGCCTTGCGGGTTCGGGCGGGAAAACGCACCAAACAACCGCGTTGATTACGACAAAAGCTATCCAAACGTACAAAACGGCGGAAATTTCGCTTAGGTACTTGCCGACGATTTCGCGAGAGTATCCGCCCGGCGAGTGGTAAACGCGTTCGGCTTGCACAATAAGAAGAACGCCTGCCGTTACTGTCAGGACGCTTAAAACGATACTGCATACCAAACGAAGTGTTTTGCGTTGTTTTTCGGTCATGCGTTTCTCCACGTGGGGTAAAGTTTGCGTTCACACGCCTCCGCGCGTTTAGTTATTAGAATTATATATCAAACATTTTACATCGTCAAGTATTTTAGTTCGGTGGCTATTGACATAGGCTCTCCTTAATGGTAAAATAATTATCTGAATTAACGTACGCAACGACGAAAGAGAAGTGAAATGAAAAAGTTCGATTATTTTAATTATCTCAAGATTTTGGAAGAAGAATTGCTCCCCGCGATGGGGTGTACGGAGCCTATTGCCGTGGCGTACGCGTCGGCGCTTGCGAGGGAGGCTCTCAAAGGCGTTCCGATAAAAGCGGATATTTCCGTCAGCGGTAATATTCTAAAAAACGTCAAGAGCGTTGTCGTTCCGAATACAGGGGGACTTAGAGGAATCGCGTCCGCGGTTTCGGCGGGAGTTGTTGCCGGAAACGCTCAAAAGAAGTTGGAAGTTCTTTCCGAAATTCAAGAAGAAGACATCGAAAAAATCAAAGAATTCCTAAATAAATGCGAATTTACGATAAATAAGTCCCGGTCCGGCGAGATTTTTGATATCGCCGTCAGATTGTATTCTGAAAGCGACGAGGCGTTTGCACGAATAGTCGGGTATCACACAAATGTCGTAAGGGTCGAACGCAACGGCGAAGTGCTGTTCGACGGCGAAAACGACTGTAAGGATTTTGCTATCTACGGCAATACCGAGGAGTGCGCGGACAGATCGTCGCTTTCGGTAAAAGGCATACTCGAATTTATTAAAGAAGTCGATGTGAAGGACCTCGAAAAGACCGTCGGCAAGCAGATAGAATACAATGTGGCGATAGGCGAAGAGGGGCTTAAAAACGATTACGGCGCGTCTGTCGGCAAGGTGTTGTTGTCGGCTTTCGGAAACGACGTGCATACTCGCGCAAAGGCGTTAGCGGCGGCGGGTTCGGACGCAAGAATGAACGGTTGTAACCTTCCCGTGGTTATCGTGTCGGGAAGCGGAAACCAAGGAATGGTCGCGTCGTTACCTGTAGTCGTCTATGCCGAATATCTCGGCGTTGACAGAGAAACCACCATAAGAGCGGTTGCGCTTTCGGATCTCATAACCATTCACCTCAAAAGCGGTATCGGCAGACTTTCGGCGTATTGCGGAGCGGTATCGGCGGGTTGCGGAGCGGGTGCCGGAATATGTTATTTGTACGGCGGGGACGACGAACAGGTCGCGCAAACGATTTCCAACGTTCTTGCAATAGATTCGGGTATAATTTGCGACGGAGCGAAGTCGAGTTGCGCCGCCAAAATAGCTTCTGCCGTCGAAGCCGGTCTTGTCGGTATGGAAATGAGCAGAAAGGGCAAAAAATTCTTAAGCGGGGACGGTATACTCGAAGAAAACGTCGAGAGCACCATAGAAAATATCGGGGATATCGCGCGAAACGGTATGCGTGAAACCGACGAAGAGATTATCCGCCTCATGATTAAGAACTGTAAGTAAATCCCGATTGAAAGTAAATCCCGAAAAATAGGCGGGTATGTTTAGTAATGTAATAGGCTGACGATAACACGTTAGCCTATTTTTCTTATACGGAGAACGTTAGCGGATAGCCTATTTTTGAATTTTTCGGGATTTACTATACACGCTCTCGCTTTGCTCTTTGGTCTAAAAGGCGAGGCTTCGCGTGGGCACAAGGATTATTTTAATAAGACTTTTGTGCCCACGCTACGGGGCTTGCACCCAAATCTCCGC
>CAYZOJ010000064.1:0-7912 GCA_964480195.1 uncultured Christensenellaceae bacterium
CCTAACACGACCGCGGGCGGATCGGCGACTATAGGCAAGGGAACGAGCGTGGGAACGGCTCAAAGCATAACAAATCTTTCGCCTACGGATAACTATAAGCACACTATCGCGGCGACGACAAAGTCGGGTTACTTCTTTACCGGCTGGACGGGAAGCGGTATCATTTCCAATCAAGATGTAGGCGACTACGCTAACTCAAGCGGTGATACTCATACTTGGAAAATATCTCCTACTCTTAATGCGGGTAGCGGAAAAACCTCCGTGCCCACTTCGAGTGAAGCTACATATACGGCACAGTTCAAGGCGATCTCCGATTATTTCCCGAGCGGATACACTCTCACATACATATTCGACAACTCTTCGCACGGAATTCAAGAAAGCACTGTACAAACGAATATTCAATCAGCTTTCGGCAATCAATACACGGTCAGCATAAACTATACAAGCAATAATTGCGTCGAAGGCTCATATGACAGTAAAACCCAACCGACGTTTGCGGGCACGTACACAATGGCGGTTACCGTATATTACAACGGAAAAACGATAGGATACGGAACATATACGCTCAAAATCGACTATATGACGCTCAAAATGGTGCCGACTTTCAAATACACTACAAAAGTTTATGACGGCACGACTTCCACCGACGACCTTGAATTTACGGGCTGGAAGTACGAAGACGGTTTTGCATACCGCGATATTTGCAATAAATTCGGGCTTGTTTACACAAACAGTGAGAACTTATCTCTCACATACGACAGCGCGAACGCCGGCTCGCACACGATAGTATACAGCACCGCCGCCAACGAAAAAGAGGTTACGATTTCGAGTACCGCCACAAACGGCGCAAAAATAGCAAGCAGTTGCATATTCTCTCTTTCGACGACCCAAACGGTAAAAGCCGAAATAACCAAAAGACCGCTCACCCTATCGGCTTCCGCAAACGACTATGACGGAACGGTAACCGGATACATTAAAAACAGCGCATATCAAGTTACGAATGTCCCCGGCAAGGTATACGACGGCACCGATTATGCAAAAATCAATGCTATCTCCGTCGGAAACGCGGTCAACGGCGAAACGATAACCGTAAAAACGGGTTACACGTCGACTTTTGACAATTACGACGCGAGTTTGGACGAAAAAGAAGCTACCGTTACGGTAAGCGGTATTACTCTTAACATAACCGGCGGAAACCTTGCGAACTACACCGTACAAGGCAATAACGCCACGGGCAACTTCTCGATTACGGTCAAAGGACTTACGATAGTCCGCAAAACCGTTACCGTAAGCGCCTCCCTCAAATACACCGAAGCAAGTCCGCGCATATACGACGGCACCAAAAATGCTGAAATCGCAAGTATCGGTATCAACGGTTTGTGCTCGAGAGATTCAAGCGGTGTCGTTCTTAAAGACGGATACTACGCCCGATTCTCCGACAAAAATTGCGGTACTCAAAAAGACGTTACCGTTTATGATCTTAAACTTTCGAACGCAGGCGGAAGCTACGAAGACAGAGAACTCAACTACTATCTCGCTTCCGATACTTTGACTCTAAAAGCGGACATCGTCAAAAAGTCGGTTACCGTAAGCATAACATCCTCGGGCAAGACTTACGACGGTAACGATTCCGCAACCGTTGTGTACGTTATTGCGGGAGCCATAGACGGCGACTCGGTTACCGCCTCCGGCTCCGCCGTTTACGACAGCAAAAACGCAGGTCCGCGCACCATAACCGCATCGAGCATCGTATTAAACGGTGCGGACAGCACAAACTACTACATTCCGGAAGGTCAAAACTCGGCGCAAACAACAGCCACAATCTCGCAAAAGAGCCTCACTTCTTCCGGCATAAGCATAGGCACTATTCCCGAATACACTTTCGACGGCAAAGAACACAAGCCCACGCCTCAAATTATCGACTCGGGTCTTCCCGCTCTTACGGAAAACGACTTCGGTTATTACTACGACTCCAACGTAAAGAGCGCGGGCACCAAAACGCTCGTCATTAAAGCTACTCTAAGCGGAAACTATTCGGGCGAAATTTCCACAACCTACGTCATCAAAAAGGCGGATTGCCAAATCGTAGACCTCAAAAACATCACCGTCGTCTACGGTCAGAAAGTGCAAAAGAGCCTCATCTCCGCAACCGTTTACAACAAGTACGTTTACGATAAATCGGAAGACGAAAATCTCGTGGTCGAGGGTACTTGGGAGTTCGTCGAAGCCGTTCCCGGCGACGGAATACCCGGAGTTAAAGACTCGGGTACCAAGTACGTTCGCTTTACGCCCTCCGCCTCTTATCAAAACAACTATAACACGCCCGGCGACACCATACTCACCTTGACGGTTACCAAACGTCCTATAACTATTACCGCTCTTCCGCAAACTTCCGTTTACGGCAACGATATAGTGTTCAACGCCACCGCATACACTCCCGAATCTAAAAACGATACCGAAAACCGCGGTTTGGTGTTACCTGCCGAGTACTACTCGTTCGGCAATCTCCGCATGTCGGCGACCAATCAAAGCGACGTCGGCGAATATCCTATCCAAGGCGACACCCTCTCGAGCGATAACTACTCGATTACTTACGTGGCGGACTATTACACGATTACAAAACGTCCCGTCACCATACGTCCCCAATCTCAAACCAAGACTTACGGCGACAACGATCCCGCGCTTACTTACAACGTTGCGGGCGGTCTGGGTGTTGCACCGATAGAAGGTTCGCTCCAAAGAACTGCGGGCGAAAATCAGGGCATATACTACATCACGCAAGGCACGATAACCGACGACAACAATCCTAACTACGTCATCGCGTTCGTCGAAAACGTCAATTTCATTATCAACCGTCGTACGGTCGAAATTACACCCAAAGACGCCGAATCTTACTTTGGCGAAACCATCGTAATCGACAATACCGCGTTTACGGTAACTAACGTTGCTAAACGCGATACTTCGGGCGTCGCGGAAGAAGATCTCCAAGCAAGATATACCGAGCTCTTCCCGATAACGGTCATCCGCGCCGAACAGAACAGTTCGAGAGAAACCCTCGCTATAGACGCTCGCGAATACTCGCTCGTCATTACTTCCGACTCGACAAAGCTCAACTCCAACTACGACGCAAAATTCTACACCGGTAAATATACCGTCAAACAGCGTCCGATAATCATCACACCCAAAGAGAATCAGTCCAAGACTTACGGCGACGCCGATCCCGAACTCACTTACGTCGTTACCGTTCCCAACGCTTACGCCGATATCCTCACAGGCTCCCCCGTCGTACAAAATTATCCCCTCAACGGCGCACTTGCCCGTAGAGAAGGCGAAGACGTGGACGACGCAGGTTACCTCATAAGCGAAGGTACCCTCTCGGGTTCGAACTCTTTGAACGCCAACTACAGCATTACTTTCTCGAGTACCGCGGTATTCTTTAAAATTAACCAAAAGGTCGTCAAAGTCTATCCCGTAGCCATTATCATTAACTACGGCGACGATAACCCCGCCGACGCGGATCTCGCGTTTGCCACGGATCCCGCCGACGTCCAAATCCTCGGCGGTCTAAGACTCCCGAACTCTGCATACTCGGACGAAGAAACGCCTGAATCGGTCGGTTCCTATCCTATGCTTGCAGACTCCACGATGCTCAACCAAAACCCCAATTACAGCATCATCGTTTATGGCGATAACAAGTTCACGATTAAGCCTCTCACCGCTTTAATCGCGCCCGAATCCTATTCCTACACTTTCGGCGATAAGCTGTTCGATGACGAAGGCAACCTTAATATAACCATCTCGTTTACCGCAACCGACGAGCTCAAAGGCACTCCGATTACTTTAGATCATTTCGAGGGTAAACTCGGCTTGAACTGCTCTGTCCCCGCGGACGGCATTCTGACGGTCGGAACGTACGGCGCATCCCTCGGCTCGTTGACTTCAACCGACTACGTTCTCCGCCTCGACAACGCGGACAGCACCGTAACCATCACACCCAAGCTCATTCACATCGACGTCATCGGTGCCGATAAGAATAACTCGCTCTACTACGTTTACGGGAATACGTCTACCATGCCCGACTTTTCGGTATCCGAAAGTACCACTCTCGTGGAAGGATATCCGCTCTCGGCAAGCTCTATGCTCTCCCGCGAAAACCCCGGTACGAATACCGTCGGCACTTATGCGATTACCGTAGGTAACCTCCCCAGCATAAACAAAAACTATACTTTCGCTTTCGATATTACTTACTACTTCGTAATCGCGCCTCGTCCGATTATAATCATTCCTAACGAAACAAGTTCCGTCTACGGCAATACGGATTCGGTCATTTCCTATACCACCGTTTCCGCCTCGAATACTTCGGAAAACGGACTCCTCAACAGAGATACCCTCTCCGGTTCTCTCTCACGTACCCCCGGTAAGGACGTCGGCGAATATACGGTAACTCTCGGCTCCCTCAATAACTCGGGCGACCGCAACCATAACCCCAACTACTCCGTAAGCCTCTCCCCGACTCCCGTCAGCTACTTCGTAACGCGTAAAACAATCCAGATTTCCGCAAAAGCCGTTTCTCAGGTGTTCGGCGAAAAAGAACAGGCTTTGACCATTAACTATAAGTACGTCAACCAACTCGTCGGCGTTGACGTTCTTAAAGGCGACCTTACTCGCGAACCCGGCGAAACCGTCGGAACTTATAAGATTAACCAAGGTACCGTCGATAACGACAACAACCCCAACTATGACGTAGTTTTCGACTCGGTTGGCAGTGTTTACACCATTACGCAACGCCCCGTTACTATCCGCGCAAACTCCGCTACCAAAATGTACGGAACCGAAGATCCCGTCTTTACCTATACCGCTATCCTCGGTCAAAATACCACCGGTACGCCGTTCGTGGACGGTTACGATCCCTCTCCTTACATCTCGGTTTCGAGAGCTAAGGGCGAAAGCGCAAATGCTTACTCGTTCGTCATCAACATCGACAAAAATCAGGACGTCGCCAAGAACTATAAGTTCACTACCGATACTAAGTCCAATAAGTTTACGATTACCAAAGCCACTACCGCTATCGGCTTCAACGACGGTACTTATCTCGATTCCGACGGCAAATACAAACTCGACCTTACCTACGACGGCGCTCTGCACAACGTTCTGGCTACAGTTACCGCGGGCGACGCCTCGGCAAGACTCGATTACCGCATTAACGGCAAAATCTCTACGGGATTTACCAACGCCGGCGAGTATGTGGTAAGTATCTCCGTCAACCAGACCGCTAACTATAACGGTATCTCCTTGACCGTTTACGTAACCGTCGCGCCTTACGACCTCGGCGTGTTCGATATCGAAGAGAATCTTGCGAAATCCGCTCTCTCCAAAGTGTACGGTCAATCGGATAAACGCAACGGCTTTACCGCCGTTCTCGACGGTATCGGCTCGCAAACCGTTACGGCAACCCTCGTAAGAGAGGAAGGCGAAAACGCCGGCAAATACGACTTTACCGACATTACGTTGAACGATAAAAACTACACGATCGCACTCGACCAAAACGCTCTCGGCGCCTTTACGATACTCCCGAAAGAAATCGAAGTCGCGCCTCTCTCCTACTCCAAAGTCTACGGTGAGTCCGACCCCGTTTTAAGACAGTCCGTAAAAGGCATTAACGACGAAACGTTCATAGCTCAATTCACTCGCGCAAACGGCGAAAACGTCGGAAGCTACGACTTCACCGCCGTTACTTCCCTCGACCCGAACTACGCGCCCGCCTTCAAACAAGGCTCCGATATCGACGCGTTCGCTATTACCAAAAAATCCGCGTTCGTATACGTCGATAATATCTCGGTTATGTTCAACGGCACGGCGCACTCGACGGAACTCACCTACTCGACCGACGGCTTTATGATTAACGACGCTCCCGCGTTTACCCTTACCGTCGAAGGATTTACGCAAGGCGAAGTTCCCGTCCTCGCAGGCGAATACGCCATTAAGGCTTCAGCCCCCTCCGCGGACATCGAAGCCAATTACAACGTAACCGTTCAAGCGGGCGTTTACACCGTCCAAAAAGCCCCCGTAACCGTTACCGCTTCTGCCGTAACTATCGAGTATGGGTATCCCGTTCCCGAGTTTGCGTATGCCATAACCTCGGGTACCGTGTTCGAAAGCTTCCCGCTCATCGGCGCTCTCGGAACCGTAACGCAAACAAATGTCGGTACTTACGATATCCCGCAAGGCACCCTTACCGACGAGAATAACCCGAACTACGATTTGACATTTACCGACGGCGCAACGCTTACGATTACCACTCGCCACATTACCGTTACTCCTGTAGCCCTTACCGAACAGGTCTACGGCGATCCGCACGCGGATATCGCATATAACATCACTTACGGCGAACTCGTCGACGGCGAAATCCTCGCGGGCGCGCTCGAATCCGATAACTACAACTTCGGAACACACTCCGTCGTCATCGGCTCGCTACAAGATATGAACCCCAACTACGACATCACCCTCGACGCCCGAAACGCGGTGTTCAGCGTTTCCAAACGTCCCGTCGTCGTCAAGGCAAACGCGGTATCTTCCGCTTACGGCGATTCCGTCGAGCCCCTCACCTACGTCGTGAACGGCGTTGACGGCAAGTTCGGTCTTGTCCCCGGCGATACCCTCGACGGCGAACTCTTTGCAAATATCGGCTCGAATGTCGGCGACTATCCCGTAACACTCGGAACAATCTCGTCCGATAACTACGACATCTCTTTCGAAGGCGCCTTCTACTCGGTCGTAAAACGTAACGTAACCGTTACCATACTTAATCAGTTCAGCGACTTCGGCGCTCCTATCGTCATCGACCAGCTCGCTTATACCGTTTCCGACGGCTCCGTAATCGACGGCGACAACCTCGGAATCGTCCTCGCAAAAGATCTCGGCGACGCTATGGGCGATTATCCCATCTCCGCTACATTCGATAACCAAAACTACAACGTTACTTTCGTAAACGGTATTTACACCGTTCGTAAGTATTCCGCTTCGATTTCGGTAGCCTCAGACGAGTTTACCAAAGTCTTCGACGGTAATCCGATTTCTATCGTCGCCGAAGTTTCCGGCACCGCAAAGGTTCGCTTCTTCATCGACGGGGAAGAGGTTTCCAACGCGTTTGCGGATATCGGCAAGTACTACGTCGAAATCACCGCCGACGAAACCGATGAGTTCTACGCCCCCGAAAGCGTCTTCGTAACCGTCATCGTCAAACGCGGTGAGCTCGTAACCGAGGAAAGCGGTATCGATGTCAAAGTCGAAAATCAGGAGGGCTTCGACCCCGATATCAAAGTCGATATGAAAAAATTACCGCAGGACGACTCTGAAATGAATTCTGTCCTCTCCTCTAACCAGACTATCGTCGGCGCGTTCTCCATCGGCACTATCGACGAAGAAAACTTCTCCGCGCTCTCCGATACCAACGTGCTCCGCATTAAGGTCCCCTCCGCTCTCCGCGACGCGGATACCGTTAAAGTGGTTATCTCCGACGAAAACGGTTCTTGCTCACTTAATGTGTTCGACGTCGATGACGGATATATCACCGTTTCCGCCAAGAACGTAAAAGCATTCGCGTTCGTTCAGGAAGCTCCGATGAACCTCACGTTCCTCTACTACCTCTTCGCGGGTGTCGCCCTGATAGTTATC
Source organism: uncultured Christensenellaceae bacterium (assembly GCA_964480195.1). Classification (GTDB taxonomy): domain Bacteria; phylum Bacillota; class Clostridia; order Christensenellales; family DTU072; genus Stercoripulliclostridium_A. The sequence goes on from CAYZOJ010000064.1 coordinate 7,675, forward strand.
ATATCCGTCATAGTGTTCGCATTTAGAAAAAGAGCGTAGTCTAAAATCCTAATCTTCATCTAAACCTAAGAGGCTACCGAAATATCGGTAGCCTCTTTGCAGTGATGTTGCTTGCGCAGTGATGTTGCCTGTGGCAATACAGCTTGCGCAATGAAATCTTGCTTCGCAAGATGAAATCCGCCTAGCTTGCACAGTGATATTGCCTTACGGCAGTGGTATTTGCCTTACGGCAAGTGAT
>CAYZOJ010000065.1:0-7835 GCA_964480195.1 uncultured Christensenellaceae bacterium
CCGAAAAAACTTGCCAAAAGGTGCAATTAATGGTATAGTATATTCAACAAAGCTTCGGAGGTAAATATGGAACGCATTGCTTTACATGAGTTGATAGCGTGGAAAAATAATAAAAATAGGAAACCTTTGATTGTTTGGGGAGCAAGACAGGTAGGCAAAACATATCTGGTTAAAGATATATTTGCCGAAACTTATTACAAAAAAAACTATATATATATCGACTGTAAAATCGAAGATGAAATTCGAGAGTTTTGCGAAAAAACGGCAAATGTTCAAAAAATCATAGAATACATTTCTCTCATCAAAAATAAGCCGATTACTAATAAAACGCTCTTGATTTTCGATGAAGTACAAGAATGCCCGAATATAATTTCTTCGCTTAAATACTTTTGTCAAGACTTCAGAGATATTCCCGTTATCGCGACGGGTTCGATGGTGCGTATAAAACTGCAACGCGAAACCCGTAAAAGAGGTTCTCAAGAAAATGATAAGTTTCTTTTCCCCGTCGGAAAAATTAATCAGATAACGATTTATCCCATGTCGTTTGACGAATTTTTGTTGAATGCAAACAAGTACCTTTATGATTCCGTAAAAAATGCGTACGATCTTAAAAAACCGCTCGACACGCAAATTCATGAATTAGCACTTGCACAAGTCTATCGGTATTTACTTATCGGCGGTATGCCTGAAGCCGTCGAGGCTTATCTTGAAGATAATAACGTTTTGCGCGCAAAAGGAATCATTAAATCGCTGTATGACAACTATCTTTCCGATATGGAATTGTATCAAGCAAGTCCGGAAGCTGTTTTGCGTTCCAGGGCTTTGTTCCAAAACATCTATAAAGAACTAGACAAAGAGTCTAAAAACTTTTCACCGAGTCTTATCGAGGGGAAAACCAAAACGAGAGATTTTGCGACCTCTATTCAATGGTTGACATTTGCACATGTCATCAATCAATCGTTTAGGCAAAAAGAACACATAACTTTACCGCTAATGTCCGACAACGAAAGCGTGTTCCGTTTGTTTCTTGCGGACATCGGCATGTTTTCCTATCAAAGCGGTATTAATGCGGGAGCGTTTGTTTCAAACGAAACGGTAACTACGCTGTCGGGCGTTTTCTTTGAAAATTTTGTGGCGAACGAACTCGTTGCCAAAGGGCACAAATTGTATTATTGGTGCGGGAAATCGTCCGCGGAACTTGAGTTTATTATCGAATCCGACGGGAAACTGTATCCGATCGATGTGAAAAAGGGCAGGGGAACGCTCAATTCGCTTGAGAAATTCGCGAACCATAACGCCTTTGAATTCGCGATAAAAGTTTCTAAAAACAATTATGGTTATAACATCGAGCAAAAGCTTCTTACGATCCCGTTCTACTTTATTCCGTTTGTGGCAAAAGATTTACGCGACGGAACAATGCGCGTTGTATAATCGCGCTCTGAGTGGTGATAAGTAAACTTCGTTACAAGGGATAAAAAAATTCGTATCACTCGGATACGAATTTTTTGGTGGAAACAACAGGACTTGAACCTGTGACATCTTGCTTGTAAGGCAAGCGCTCTCCCAACTGAGCTATGCTTCCGTATTTGGTGACCCCATCGAGACTCGAACTCGAGTTACCGCCGTGAAAGGGCGATGTCTTAACCGCTTGACCATGGGGCCATTTAATTTTTTGGTAGCGGCGGTCGGATTCGAACCAACGACCTGCCGGGTATGAACCGGCCGCTATAACCAACTAAGCTACGCCGCCACACCGCATTATGTGCATTCACAAATAACGCCTAAATATAATAACAAGGATTTATTGAGTTGTCAACTGATTTTTGCAAATAGTATTTTTTTATTGATATGATTTTTGTGTCGAGTTTCGACGGCGTGCGACGTAGCCTCCGAAATTCCGTATTGCAATCGAAATACTCGAATGATATAATAATGATAGAAAGACGATATATAATCGGATTTCGAGTTAAAACAGACCGGAGGATGTTCATATGGCTGCAAAATACGATGCGGTGGTTATCGGCGCCGGTACGGGAGGCTTGTCGGCGGCTCTCGCGCTGGCTTCGGCAGGGAAGAAGCCCCTGCTTCTCGAACAGCACAATTTACCCGGAGGCTGTTCTACGAGCTTTATTAGGGGGCGATTTGAGTTCGACGCGTCTTTGCACGAATACTGCGGTATCGGCAGTGAGGGCAACTGGGGCTTGCCCGGCAAAATAATGATGGAAGATTACAAGCTCAATATTAATTGGTTGCTTGTCCCTGAACTTTACAGATGTGTCGGAGTAACGAGGAGCGGTAAAAAATTCGATTTAACGCTTCCCGTCGGCATAGACAACATTATCGACGTTATGGAAAAGACCGTACCGGGTTCGAGAAAGCCTATGGAAACCTTCTTCGAGCTTGCCAAGGAATGCGTCGAGGCTCACGACTATTTTTCGGATCATATCATGGATAAGTTCGACAAAAACGATATGGTCAAAGTCGACAGCTTGCTTTATATGAAAAAATTCCCCAACTTCTTACGTTTGGCAGAACGTCCGTTCAATGCCGTTTTAAGGAAAATCGGTATGCCCGAAGACGCTATAGACATTCTCAACGTTTACTGGACGTACATCGGTATGGACTACGAACGTTTGAGTTTTGTACATCAGGCGTGGATGGTATATATGTATGCGACCCGTTGTCCCGCGATATGTGAGTATAACGCGCACGGCATGACCGTTGCGGGAGTGGAGCGTTTCCGCGAACTCGGAGGGGATCTCTGGCTCAACGTTACGGCGAACAAAGTCGTTTCGGACGATAACGGCAAAATAATTGGCGTCGACACGAGCGTCGGTTTTGTCGAAACGAATTACGTAATCGCAAACGTCAATCCGCAGACCGCGTACACAAAGCTACTCGACAAACGCATTCCCGTTCCCGAACGCGAAATCAAAAAGGCAAACGCTCTTAAACACGGCGTCAGATTCTTTAACGCGTACGTCGCTCTAAACAAGAGTGTCGAGGAACTCGGCATAAAAGACTACACGATATTTATGCCCGGGACTTTCGATACGAGAAAGAACTTCGAAACAAGCAAGCATTACGAGGGTAACGATCATAGCGTTGTCGTAATATACAACGTTGTAAATCCCGACGCGTCGCCCAAGGGCACGACGGTTATGACGTTCACCATAACATATACCGAGGACGTTTGGGGAGATTTCACCCAACGCGAATACGTCAAACGCAAGCAGGAGTTGTTCCGCAAGGTCATGGCGAATTTCGAGGCGGATACCGGAATAATAATCCACGATTGCATAGAGGAAATAGAACTCGCGTCGCCGTGGACTTTTGCGCATTATCTCAAAACCCCTCAAGGCACGACCTATGGTTACGATACCGACGACTGGAACACGATGGTTTCTCGCCTTATGAGCATTAAAAAGGACCAGCCGATAAAAGGCTTCAAGACGTGCGGAGCGTCGGGCGCTCGCGGAGACGGTTACAGTCAAACGTATATCAACGGTAAAGAAATGGCGGTACTTTTGCTCCAAGATATGAAGGAGGACGGCATACAATGAAAAACGTAAAATTCAGTTCGATAGGACTTTTTGACATTCTATATTTTGTTACGCGCCCCAAAGTCAGAGAGGAGCGTATTCAAGCTACTCAACCCAAAGCGTTGGTTAAAGAGTACTCGACCAACATAAAAGCGAACGAAAGACATCCCGAAGAACAGCAATTTATCATCGAAGACATCGTCGAACACGGCGCGGACGTCAAGACGTATTTCCTCAAAAAGTCGGACGGCACCAATCCCGCGTTTTTCCGTGCGGGACAATACGTCGTCGTTCGTCAGATGATAGACGGCAAACTCATTGCTCGTCCGATTTCGCTTTCGTGCGGTCCCGATTATTCGCTCGAGGGCAAATATACGATTACCGTTAAAAAGGCGCCCAACGGTTTTATGAGTAACTATATTCTCGAAAACTGGAAAGTCGGCGATACCGTTACGACTTCCGGTCCGCAGGGAGTTTTCTATTACGAGGGCTTGAGAGACGCGCCAAAGGTTATTGCGGTGGCGGGAGGTAGCGGAATCACTCCGATTTTGTCTATGGCGTACGCAATTCTCGCGGGCGACGAAGATTTCGATTTAACCGTCCTTTACGGTAGCAAAACCTACGACGATATTCTCTTCCTCAGAGAATTCGACGAGATATGCAAGCGTACCGACAAGGTAAAAGTCGTCAACGTATTGTCTGCAGAAGAGCACGATGGTTGCGAAAAAGGTTATATTACAGCCGAACTCATCAAAAAATACGCAGGAGACGGCGAGTACAGCATTTTTGCTTCGGGTCCGCAGTCGATGTACAACTTCCTCGACGGAGAAGTGGAAAAACTCGGTCTTAAGCAAAAATTCTATCGTAAAGAGCTGTTCGGTTCCGCAAAAGAGCCTTGGACGTTGGCGGGTTATCCCGAAGAAGCAAAAGACAAAGTATTCAATATGCACGTGATAATGTGCGATAAGGAATACGATATCCCGTGCAACGCCAACGAAAATATGCTCGTCGCGCTCGAAAGGGCAGGGATAGCGGGACCTAACCGTTGTCGCGGAGGCATTTGCGGTTGGTGTCGCAGTAAGCTCTTGTCGGGCGACGTGTTTATTCCCGAGAACACCGATGGCAGGCGCGAAGCCGATAAGGTTTACGGATACATCCACCCGTGTGCTTCGTTCGCGCTTTCCGATATCGTCATCGAAGTGCCCAACAACAAATAATTGACTTTCCGATGTCATTGACCCGCCTCGCAAAACCGAGGCGGGTTTTGTTTAACGAGAGTTTTAATTACGATTTTACGTTTATGTTTTAATCCGATGTCAATAACATTAGGTATGAATAAAGCAGAAAAAGCATTACGTTATATTATTGTTCCGATAATGATTACCGTTGCGGTATTTACGCTCTGCCTTGCGTTCGGCGCGTTTACGCCCGTCGAGTTCGGAGCGGAAGCGGCAACCGTCCTAAAACGGGGCTCGACCGGTTCCGACGTCCGCACTTTGCAGACTAAACTTAAAAATTGGGGCTATTATACGGGTAGCGTCGACGGGATTTACGGCTCTCAGACCGTAAATGCCGTAAAGTATTTCCAACGCGTCAACGGCTTGACGGCGGACGGAATAGCCGGTAAAAACACCTTAAACGCACTCGGAATGAGTCTTTCTTCGGGCTCGCAATCGTCATCGTCTTCGTCGTATTCGTCGTCCGACGAGTATCTTCTCGCGCGCGTCATCTATGCCGAGGCAAGAGGGGAACCGTATACAGGGCAAGTTGCCGTCGGAGCTGTCGTTTTGAATAGGGTTAAAAGCAGTCAATTTCCGAATACGATTTCGGGCGTCGTATACGAACCTTGGGCGTTTACCGCCGTCAACGACGGGCAAATCAACCTTACTCCAAATCAAACCGCGATTAAGGCGGCGCGCGACGCAATGAACGGTTGGGATCCCACATACGGCTGTTTGTTCTACTATAATCCAAAAACCGCGACGAGTACATGGATAAGGCAAAAGGAAGTACATCTTACAATCGGTTCGCACGTGTTCTGTTTATAGGTGGTAAAGAATGAGTAAAAAACAAAAAGTCATAGTAGTAGTTTTAGCCGTATTCTGCGTACTTTCGGTAGGCGGTATCTGCACCGCTCTCGGCGTGCTTGCCGATAGGACCGAAGAGTACGAGCGCGGTATAAATTCGGTTTACGACAGCGCATATTACGCGTCGCGGGACGGTCTCGGGGATATCGAAAACAAGCTGTATAAACTTAGGCTTACGTCGTCTTCCGACGGGCAACGCAAGCTCCTCAACGGCATACACTCGGATTGTGAAGTCCTTGCCGTGCACCTTGCTTCTCTTCAAGCAAAAGACGAGGGGATTTCAAAAGCGATAGCCGTAGTCAATAAGCTCGGCGGGTACTCGAGCTACCTTGCGAGTAAACTTCCCGCTGAAACGCTTTCAGCAGAGGAGAAGAGTAAGTTCGAAGAACTGCTTCCCGTCATAACCGGGCTCAAAGAAGCGTTCGCTGAGGCGGGAGAAACGGTCGCGCTCGGTGGCGCGTTTTACAGTCATTTGGGGAGCGCGTCCGAAGTCCTTTCGGGTGTGTACGGAATATTCGATTCGGGAACGATCGAGTATCCCGAGATGATTTACGACGGACCGTTTTCCGACGGACTCGACAGCCGTACCGCCGTTTACCTCGAATCCCTTTCGGAGATTAGCCGAGATGAAGCAAGACAAAAGGCAGTCGCGCTGTTCGGCGTAAGCGAGGATGCGGGCGAGTATAAGGGCGTTTTCGACGCGTACGTTTTTAGCGAAAACGGAAAAACCGTTACGATAACCAAGCGCGGAGGAAGTGTAGCCGAGTACGTGTACGACGGCGAAAGCCAAGGCGAGGGAGTGCCCAAAGACACGCTTAAAGCCAATGCCGAATCGACGTTGAAAGAACTTGGCTATAACGATATGCGTGCCGTTTGGGTATCCGTAACCGAAGAAACGGCATATATAAACTGTGCATACGTGCAAGACGACGTGATTTATTATTCCGATCTCATAAAGGTAAAGCTCTCTGCTGTTTCGGGCGAGATTACGGGAATCGAAGCCGAGAACTATCTCTTTAATCACAAGACGCGAGAAGCTATCGGCGAGGTGAAAGAAAGTTCAGAGTTGAGTTTGCCGGAAGGGTTCACGTCGGAGAGTGTGCGACTAACGGTAATACCGACCGACGGGGGAGGCGAGCAAGTGGCGTACGAGGCGTACGGCAGGTATCTCGGAGACGTATATTATCTTTATTTTGACGCATACACGCTTGCCGAAATCAAGGTGATGAGGGTCGTCAATGACGAAATGCGGGGCGAACTGATTGTATAATGTTGACTAAACGCGCGATATAAGCTATAATACCTTTAATCAATTTTCGGAAGGTATATAATGCGCAAATTAACGGTCGTTATACTTGTACTCGCGCTTGCATGCGGTGTAGTGCTCGCCACGGCGGGTTGCTCGGGCGACGTCGATCTCCCCGGCAGAAGCTGGGCACAAAAGGAAGTTTTGTCTTACGAAGTCTATAAGGACAATGTCCTTTACGGAGCGATGTTGATTACTACCGAACGCCTCGAAAAGGGCGATCACGTACTTAACGCTACCGGCGAAACACATACCGTAACTTCGTATGCCGCGGGCGGTACTCGCGTTACGATTGCCATAAGCGATTTGAGCGGTAACGTAATTATGTATTCCGAGAGCTTGCTTGACGGATTCACATCTCTTGCAAGTTACAAAAAGGTTGCTAACGGCGACGATAATTATACCGTAAAAGCTCGTTATGACGGCAAATATTATCGTTACAGCCTTAACGGCGGAGCCGAAAAGAAGATTAAGCAAAAATCGAGTTTTGTCGATAACGAGTTGATATACACGGTAGTACGTTGTTATTCCGTCGATTCGGGAAGCTATTCCGCAAGCTACAAGGTTTCCGACGCGGTGAACGGCTCGATCGAATCTATTACGATAGCGACTTCCAAGACCGACGTATACTATCACGGCACGACGCACGTAGACGACGCGAATAACACTCTCACTTGCGTAAAGACGACCGACGGCGACGGCAATGTCGCGTATGTCGATTCCGTTAAAGGCGTTCAAGTCAGATTCCAACGTACCGAAGCTCCCGTCGGCACGCCCGTATATGTAACGTATGCGGTGAGCGGAAACGGTGGTCTTGACGTAAGCGGTGAAGGCTCGCAAAATACCAAGTCGACGCATATACCTCTCGAGATCATAGAAAACAATATGACCTATAGACTT
>CAYZOJ010000066.1:0-4623 GCA_964480195.1 uncultured Christensenellaceae bacterium
TCGAACCCCTGTTCTTACGGGTTACCGAACAGCTTTCTACATACTTAGCGTGTTGTTAATTGTCGCGTCCGCTAGGTCAACAAGCAAACCCCGCTTCTGCCAAGTCCCTGATTCCGTTCGCGGTTCGGGACGTCACCGCGCTCGGTTCCCTGCTAAACCACGCCGGATTGCTACCCGCAGGAAGTAGGTCCGACGGCTACCGCTTAAGCGGCGGCGTACTGAAGATTAGTTTCGTCAGTTCTTTTTTAATTTCCGTTTTTACGGTGCCGAGCCACCGATATGCTTACTGTCCCTTAACATCGCAAGTCGAATCCAAAACAGCCCCACGATTAAGGTATCTTTATTATATTATATATTTTTGCTTTTTACAAGTGTTTTTATTCAATGGGCAACTCGTACGCAACTCGCTTTTTATAAACCGTCAAATGCGTAAACCCGATTTCCTTCAAGACACCTACGGCAAGTTCGTAATTATGCGCTATGTCCTCTGCGTGATGTGCGTCGGAAGAAAACGTTACCCGCCTTCCGCCGAGTTCATAATATCTTTCGAGTATTTGTCGCTCCGGCAGAAAACGCATTTCACTGTGACGAATGTGCGTATTGATTTCGATTGTCTTGTCGCGAGCTATGATTTCTTTGAGCAATTCATCTATCTTCTCGATATATTGCGGTTGCCATAAACTATAGTTTGGGTAGTCAACATAGCGAGTTATGTATCCTATATGCCCTATTATATCGTAATCGTAAGGCACTCTCACGGATTCCGACAAAAGGTCTAAATATCTTAAATATACCTCGTCTTGGGACTTACCCTGATAGAATTTTCCAAAATACGCGTCGCCCCCGTCCATTGTGTGAATGGAGTTTACGATAACGTCGAAATCGTGTTTTTTGAGCTCTTTAAGGTACCACTCGTTTGTTGCCTTAGAGTATCCCGCCTCCACGCCGTAAGCGACATAGGTCGGAGAATCCTTAAACTTCTCTCTTACCTTTTTCATTGTGCGGTCGACTTTACGCAAATTGAGGCTCCGAATAAACCGCTCTTTTTTACAGTATTTGTAATCTCTATCGAGGTGTTCGGTTATCGCATAGTATTCGAGCCCTAAGCTTGTAGCTTTTTCGGCAAGCTTCAAGGCGGACTCGTGTCCGTCGTGCGAAAGCTTGGAATGGGAATGCGAATCCGCAACAAGACGCATTACATTTCCTCCGGTGCTTTAACGCCGATGAGGCGTAGGCTTTCTTCGAGTACCACGTGCGTTGCATAAACCAATGCAAGGCGCGCGCGCTTAAATTCCGCTTCGCCGTTCAAAATGCGAGTGTCGAGATAGTAGCGGTTGAACGAACGAGCCACGTCTATAGCGTAACGCGTAACGATACTCGGTTCGTATTTTTGTACGGCGTCCGATATAACCCCGTTGAACCTACCGATGAGAGATACGAGTTCTTCGCCGGCTTTGCCTTCGAGTCCTTTGAGCTCATCGGAAGTGAGAGGCGTTGAAAAGTCTTTATCTGCATCCGCCGCCTTACGCAAAATGCTAAGAGCTCTCGCGTTGGTATATTGAACGTATGGACCGGTTTCGCCGTCAAACGTCAAGACCTTGTCGTAGCTGAAAGTTATATCCTTAATGCGGTTGTTGGAAAGCGCGAAGAATACGACAGCACCGACGCCGACCTTTTCGGCAACATCGTCTTTATTTTTGAGTTCTTCGTTCTTTTCGGAGATAATGGCATAGCTCTTTTCGACGGCTTTATCCAAAACGTCTTTAAGCCATACGACCCTACCTTTACGAGTAGACATCGCACCGTCTTCCAATGATACCATTCCGAACGGAACGTGTACCAAATCTTTATACCAAGGCTTGCCCATAAGTTCGATGACTTTGAACACCTGTTTGAAGTGGAGATTCTGCTGATACGCAACGACATAGAGGCACTTATAAAAATCGTACGTCTGCTTGCGATAGAACGCAGCCGCCAAATCACGGGTCGCGTAAAGCGTCGCGCCGTCGGCTTTTACCAAAAGGCACGGGGACATTCCGTACTCTTTGAGATCGACTATCTTTGCTCCGTCGGATACCGTTACCAAACCTTTTTCCTCGAGTTCATCGAGTATCGGGGTCATCTTGTCGTTATAGAACGATTCGCCGTTATACGAATCGAAAGTTATATCGAGTCTTTCGTAAATCTTGCCGACCTCTTTGAGAGTAAGGTCTTTGAACATACGGAAGAGGCCCATAGCTTCTTCATCGCCGTCCTCTATTTTTTTGAACCAGGCACGCGCTTCGTCTTCGAGTTCGGGACGAGTTTCCGCTTCGGTATGGAATCTGACGTATATTTGAGTGAGTCCGAGCATTCCGTCTTTTTCCAAATCAACCGTATCGCCCCAGAGCTTATAGGCGACGATGAGCTTTCCGAACTGCGTTCCCCAATCTCCCAAGTGGTTAATGCCGACCGCGTTATAGCCGAGTTTTTTATACATTCTGTAAAGAGCTCCGCCGATTACCGTCGTTGACAGATGTCCGATATGGAAAGGCTTTGCAATATTGACGGAACTGAAGTCCAAGCATACCGTCTTACCCTCGCCCTCGTCGGAAGAGCCGTAATCCGCGCCTCTTTCGATGACGTCGGAAAGAATTTTCCCGGCTTCCGCATTACGGTCAAGCTTAAAGTTAAGATATCCGTTTACCGCAACGATGCTTGCAAAAGAGTTGGGCTTGGACATACACTCGTCACGGAAAGCTTCCGCAATAGCGACGGGAGGCTTGCGCAACGCCTTGGAGAATCTAAAGCACGGCAAGGCATAGTCGCCGAGGGTGGTGTCCTGCGGGACTACGACATATGAGCCGATTTCTTCGGGCGTAACGCCGTCAACGGTGATAAGTGAGCCTATCTCTTTTCTGACTTCTTCTAAATTCATATCGTTCTCCGTTTAGTTACCGCTTGTTTTGGTTATTTTGCCGTCTTTGACTTCAAAATAATCGGCGCGGTCAAATTCGATTTTTTCCGTACATGTAATAATTGTCTGCGTTCCGCGTATCGCCTCAAACAACGCTTTGCGCCTCTTGGGGTCAAGTTCGCTCGTAACGTCGTCGAGAAGGAGTACCGGACTTTCGCCCACTCGCGCTTTGAACGAGTTGATTTCGGCAAGTTTTAACGACAACACCGCCGAACGTTGCTGTCCTTGAGATCCGAACTTGCGAAGGTCTATCCCGCTTGCGGATATTTTTACGTCGTCCCTATGCGGACCGACAGTCGTATATTCCAAACGCAAATCGTTTTCGCGAGCTTCCGTCATCAACGTTTTAAGACTGCCTTCGACGTCTTGGTAATCGACGGCTTCGGTTTCGTAATTCAACGCAAGAGCTTCCTTTTCGTCCGTCAACTTGTTGTGCGCGTCCTTTGCAAAAGGCGCAATCTCGTCAACAAACTTTTTACGTTCTCTTATGATAAACGACGCCGTGCGTATAAAGTCTTGATCGACTATCGCAAGCATATTCTCGAGCGACGGACGACCTTTGTAAGTCTTAAGGATTTTGTTGCGCTGAGCAAGTAACGCGTTATACCTTTGCAAACAATAAAAATACGTCTTGTTACGCTGTGATATGCCTATATCCAAAAAACGACGTCTGTCTGCGGGTGAGTCCTTGACGAGTTTCATTTCGGCGGGCGAAAAGAACACTACGTTTATAACTCCCATGAGCTCGCCTATTTTGGCAAGAGGCAATCTGTCGACCAGAATGTGCTTTTTCCCTTGCGGGTCTATGTACATCTCTATCGTATGCTTAGAGTATTTCTTTTGGACGTTTAGGGTAACCTTTGCTCCGTTTTGGGCTCCCCATCTTATGAGTTCCTTGTCCCTCGAATGTCGCGACGACCTTCCGACCGAACATAGATATACGCTGTCGATAAGATTGGTTTTGCCTACGGCGTTCGCACCGTATACGACGTTAAGCCCCTTGCCGAACTCAACGCCTGCAGAAGTGTAACTCAAAAAGTCGCCGAGAGCCAACGAGGTTACGTGCATTTAACGTATCTCCTTGAGAGCGCGCTCGATATCGCGTTTCTGCTCGCGTTCTTTGAGGACGGCGCGTTTATCGTGCCCCTCCTTGCCCTTTGCAAGTCCGAGTTCGACTTTAACCAACGCTTCCTTAAAATAAAGTTTGGTTACGACAAGCGTGTATCCCTTTTCTTTGACCTTTTGATTAAGCTTGCGGATTTCCGCCTTGTGCATAAGAAGACGCCTAGAGCGTTTTGCTTCCGGGTTATAGTGACTGCCTTTTTCGTACGGCGAAACGTGTGCTCCCATAAGGAACACTTCTCCGTTTTTTATTACCGCGTAACTATCTTTCAGATTGACGTTGCCGAGGCGTATGCTTTTTACTTCGCTACCTTGAAGCTCGATACCCGCTTCGAACGTTTCTTCTATAAAATAATCGTGGTATGCTTTTTTATTTGTAGTCACTAATTTAATCATACCGATATATTATACCATAATAATCGGCAATTGGCTATATTTTTAACATATAATCTTATATCGTATGTCTTCAAAATTTGCTTTACAAACTCTCGGACAAAAAAATCCCGTCCTTTCGGACGGGCGTAATTTGTGTTTTGATTTTACAG
>CAYZOJ010000066.1:4723-7598 GCA_964480195.1 uncultured Christensenellaceae bacterium
TTTGTGTTTTGATTTTACAGGCGGGACTTGAGCATATAGAATACGAAGAACAGTATCGAGCATACCAACATGCCGATTGCGATGTAAACGGTGATTCTCTTGAGCTTAGCTTCCATAGTCTTTTGTCTGTTCTTGCCAAAGAAGCTTTCCGCCGAACCGGTAAGCGCGCCGATGCCCTCTTCGTTGCCTTTTTGCATCATAACTATTATAATCATTGCTATCGAAAGCAATACCATCACTACCATGAGTGCTATGAGTAATCCGAAATATACCTCGTACATAGTGTATCTCCTTAATTCCGTACGGAAACAATTACGTCCATATATTAACGCTCGGTTATTATAGCATAGAAAGTTACGGTTATCAAGTAATTTTTCAACTTTTATAAGAAAACCGTCTCGAGTCGCTATTGACTTTATTCACGATGTGGTTTAATATGTATGTATTACAAGCGGAGGAGTGCTTTATGGTAGAAAGCTACCCTATTATTTACGTAATCGGCGCAATAATAGCGCTGACAATCATCGGAATGTCGCTGATTTTGATGTTAAAGGCTTTCAGACGTGCCAAAAAAATCGGCATGGATAAGAAAATCCTTAAAGAAACAGTCAAGAACAGCGCGATTTTCTCAATCGTACCGTCGATACCCATCGTAATCGGAGTCGGTATAATGATGCAATACATCGGACTCGCGATTCCTTGGATACGACTCACCGTCGTAGGCGCGTTGCAGTACGAAATCACCGCTCTTTATACCGCGGGCGCCACTCAAGCCGGTGCGACTGCCGCCAATCTCGCAAGCGCGGTCGTAATTATGACGATAAGCGTTCTCGGCGGATGCGTATTCAATGCGGTATTCTATAAAAAATATCAGTCCAAACTTATGGATCTTCAACAAAAAGACGCCCGTAAAATGGACGCGATTACCGGCGCGTTGCTCGGCGGAATGCTTGCGGGAATAATTTCCGCAATAGTCGTAGGCGGAATATTCGGTATCGGCAATCCCGTAACCGACTCGAGCGGAATCACCACTTACGGCGAAATTACGTTGATTACCGTCGCCGCAAGTATAGCCATAATGGGGCTTTGCGGAGTGGTCCTTCTCGTATTCAAGCAAAAATGGATCGAGTCTTACGCGCTACCGCTCAGTATGCTCGGAGCACTTGCGATAGCATTCGCTTTCGTACCCGTATTTGCATAGGAGGTCTAAGATGAAACTTAAAAATTATATTTCCGGTCTTGTTAAAACCGCCGATTCCCGAGAAGAACATAACCTACAAATGCACTCGATAGGTAGGATTTTTACTTGGGTGTCGTTAATACTGTTTTGCGCCGTTCCGGTTGCCTATTGCATTGCTGCGGGTACCCAACCCGACTGGTCCGTTATAGCGGAATGCCTTACGTTTAGCGTCGGATATTGGGCTGTCGGTATTGTGGAAGCCATAACGTACGCACCTCTTCTCGGCACGGGCGGACAATACCTTTCTTTTATAACCGGTAACATCGCGAACCTCAAACTCCCCTGCTCGATAAACTCCCAAAACATTGCAAAAGTCGAGCAAGGCTCCGAAGAACAAGAAATCGTTTCCACCATTTCGATAGCGGTAAGCTCCATCGTTACCACCCTCATCATCGCGATAGGGCTTATTCCCCTTGCTATATTCCAATCCGAAATCGTAACCGTTCTTCAACCGATTTCCCCCTACGTAATTCCCGCGATATTCGGCGGACTTTCGATAGTCCTTCTTGCCAAGTACTTCAAAATCGCGGCAATCCCGTTCGGTGCTTGCATAATCATTTGCGTTGTCGCGCACCTTCTCGGATACGGCGACAAAATGAGTCAATCGACTATGATTATTATAGGTATGGTCATAAGCACGATTACTACACTCATACTATATAAAATGAAGAAAATATAGTGAGTTATAAAAACAGCATAATCGAACTTATCGGAAACACGCCCCTTTTACGATTAAAGGGGCATAATATTTTTGCAAAGCTTGAGTACTTCAATCCTCTGCATTCGGTCAAAGACCGTCCTGCACTCTCGATAATCGAAGGCGCGGAAAGACTCGGCAAGCTCCGCTCGGGTGGCACCGTCATCGAAGCTACCAGCGGGAATACCGGCATAGGTCTTGCGTACATTGCCAAACAAAAAGGGTACGACGCGATAATCGTTATGCCGGAAAATATGAGCATAGAGCGCATAAGGTTGCTCGAACATATCGGCGCGACGGTAGTTTTGACTCCTAAGTCCCAAGGTATGCAAGGCGCGGTAAACAAGGCTCTCGAAATCAAAAATGCCACGCCGAACTCCTATATCGCCTCACAATTTACAAATCCGTTTAACCCGGAAGCCCACATTGGAACCGCGGAAGAAATCATTCGAGATCTCGACGGCATCGTCCCCGACTACCTCGTATTATCATTCGGCTCGGGCGGTACGATAACGGGTATCGGAAGAGTACTCAAGGCGCGTTATCCCGATATAAAAATCATAGCGGTGGAGCCCGCGGAAAGTCCCCTCCTATCAAAAGGTCATGCGGGACCTCACGGAATACAGGGTATCGGCGCAAACTTTATACCTGAAATTCTCGATACGAGTATCATCGACGAAATCGCGCTTGTAAAAACAGACGACGCCGTAGCACATGCAAAATACGCGGTACAAGAGTTCGGTACCTTGGTCGGAATATCGTCGGGCGCCGCGCTTAAAGCCTCACTCGACATCGAAGCCGAACATCCGAATGCAAACATAATAACCCTCTTTGCAGATACCGGCGAACGGTATTTACAGTAAATCTCAAAAAAATATGCGAGAATGATTAGTGGTTTGATAGGCTGACGATAACACGTTAGCCTATTTTTCCTTATC
>CAYZOJ010000067.1:0-7250 GCA_964480195.1 uncultured Christensenellaceae bacterium
AATAGAGTCGATACGGCCTATACGCTTTTGCATTTTGGCGGTGTACTCCGCCGACTTACGGAATGTGCTTTGAACCTCGTCCATCTTGCGTTGCGCTTTGTCTACCGTTTCGGTAAATACATCGAAATCCTTGCGGAGCTCGTCAAACAGCTTCATTATCTCTCTGCTGTTCTTTTGTACTTGCAAGGTACGGAAACCCATTCGTAGGCTATTGAGGAGAGCGCAAAGGTTTGTGGGACCCGTGATTATTACACGGCTTTCGCGCTGTACGCTTTCGACAAGTCCGTCGATACGCAACACTTCGGCATAAAGGCTCTCGGTCGGCAAAAACATAACCGCAAAATCGGTGGTGGAAGGCGGAGAAACGTACTTTTTAACTTCGGTTACTTGACGTTTTACCCTATCTCTAAGTTCTGCACGACATTGATTGTAGGTCGCCATATCGCCCGACGCCAACGCGTCGTTCATACGTATAAAGTCCTCGACGGGGAATTTGGAGTCAATCGGTAAATAGACTTTCTCGCCGTCGGTCCCGGGGAGTATTACCGCGCAGTCGACGCGCGCGCCGTCTCCGCGTTTTCCAAGACGCGACTGCACCTCGTACTGTGCAGGCGTAAGTATTTCCGAAAGCAACGCTTCGAGAGAAATTTCTCCCCACGTTCCCCTACTCTTTGCGCCGGCAAGCACTTTGTTAAGCTCGGTAACGCCCGAATCGAGCGACTTGAGTTCGCCGAGATTCTTATAAACTTTCTCTAACGTTTCGTTGACAGAATTAAACGAGGCTTGTAGTTTCTCGTCCAAAGTCTTACTTAACTTTTCGTCTACAGTACCGCGAATTTTATCGAGTTGCTCGGAGTTGTCCGCACGAACCTTATCGAGTGCAACGGCAAGCTCGGACTTCATATCTTTAAGACTTACGCTTAACTCTTCGCGCATTTCACGCAGACGTATTTCGTTGTTGCGCGTGAGCTCTTTTACATTCTCGATGACCTGAGCGTTAGTGGATTGCATACCTCCTTGCAAAGCTTTTACCGTTGCCTCATTGGTAAGGCTTATGCTTTCCCTCACACTCTCGCGAATGGCTTTACCTTCATCTCTAAGTTTATCATTTATTGCGTTATCGGCACCCGAACTCTTGCTTTTTGAAGCCCTAATCAAGTAAACAAGCGTTACGGCAGAGAGCACTAAAGCCAATGCCGATATGATTATCGCAACGATTTGAGCTTCCATAATTAACGTTTACGCCTGTTCTTGTAATAGACGGCGCCTTCGTGTCCGACACGTTCTTCGGGACGTGCGGGGTTGGACGCGGGAGGCGGATTGCCCTTAGGAATACGAGTGATACCGCGACGAACGAGAGAGTTCTTATGGTCTTTGTTGTATGCACGAAGGAATCTACCGCGACGGACCGCGATGATTATCATAACGACTACGAATATCACGAACATTCCTATTACCGCGAACGTGATATAGGTAAGGAGCGTTGCGTCTATTTCGACGCCCGCTATCGAGCCGTAAACTTCGGTATCGGCGGGGCGAGGAACGACGTTACCGGCAGTTGCGAGAATGTATGTTCCGAGAGAAGTACTCGGGAAAGACACGCTCAGTCCGTCCGGGGCAATTCTCATACCGGAAACGGGAACTATGGAACCGTCGGACTCCAATCTGTAAACGCCGAAGTAGACGTAATCGGACGCATAGTCGATTTCGCCCTCGGACGGAATCGGTATCGTTATGGTGATGTCGCCGGTATTGAATACGGAGCCGTAACCTTCCATCGTCAACTGATGAATGGATATAACCTTTGTCGGTTCGCCGGTGCCGTAGCTCGAATACAAGCTGTCCTGAGCCTGTTTGAACTTTTCGGAGCTCGAGCTTATTACGGTTACTTCGAGCCAGCCGAGGTCGTCCATACTGCCGAGGGAGTCGCCGTCAATTTTGACACCGCTTACTTCATCCTGCATGCGATAAATTCCGCAAAGGCGTTTGAGTTCTACGAGTTTATTATAAAGCGTCGATTTGAATACGGATTTTTGGTCGTTGGAAAGCGACTCATACTTATTATAAACTCTTATAACGTCCTCGTAATCGGTCTTTGCGACGACGTTGGTTGCGGGCAAGGCAATTACTTCTTTTTGGAGAGCCCTGACTTCCGCCATTTCGACGTCGAGTTCTTCGTACTCTTTGAGAAGCTTTTGATAGTAGCTCGCATAAATGCCCTTAGTGATTTCTTGTTGTTGCCAATCGGGATATCTCACCAACGGGTCTTCGGAAATGAAGTAGTCGATATACTTCTTCATATTCTCGTAATCGGAAACAAGGTCGAACGACACGCGTTTACTTATTTGGGTAAGATATCCTTGATACTCGTCGATTTGCTTTTGAAGCATTGCAAGTCTGTCTCTAAGACGACCTATCAACGTGGAGAAGTATTGACTGCGACTTTCGTCAAGCGTCGATTTTGCGTCGAGGTAGTCTTGTTCAAACGCGTCGAGCAGATTTTGGTCGTCTTCGCTGAGCGTTATGGTGTTGACGGTAAGATCGAATACCGTCATATAGAACGTAAGTTCCGCCTTGTTGCCCGCGTAGTCTTCTACGACGATGTGTACCAATCCGCCGTTGCTGTTATCGACGTTCGAAGTCGATAGCGTTTGTCCGTTGGTAAGCGGATAGTTATTGTACTTCGCACTCTTCAAGTTGTGCTCAACCCAAGTTATGGTTTGGTCTATATAATAACGGTTGGGATTGTTGGGGTCTTCGCTGTTGGTGATTTTGCCTGCGTAAATTACCGGCGGATCACGGTCGATTTTAACATCGAAGCTCTTTGTTACGGACAAGCCCGCTTCGTTTTCCGCTTTGACGTAAATGACGACCATATCTTTAACGGTGATATAGCTGTCCCATTCAGCCTCGGCGGACGGAGCATCCTCTCTCCACCATGTGTAAGTTACCTTGGACGCAGATTTTGCCGTTTCGATTTTTTGTATACGAACCTCGTCCGCATTCGTCCATACGCCGGACTCAATCGTGCCGGTACCCGCCGCCGCGTTGTTCTTAATAGGATTGCCTACCAAATCGAAAGTCGGAACAACTTTGTCGATTTTGAACGTGAGCGTTTTCTCGACGATGTTCTTCGCCGACGCATTGGATTGGGCGCGTATGGATACGGTTACGGTGCCGTTTCCGCCCGTAAACGCTACGATGTCGTCCGTGGAGAACGAGTTACCGCGCATATATTCGTAGTTTTCGATACCGCTCGGTTTGTCGTTTATGGCATCCACTCTATACATATATACGATACCGCTCGGATTGTTGTTTTTTGCTATAAGGTTTACGGTTACCGCTTCGGGATACCAGTTTGCCTTAAGATTCTCTTCGGTGATGTCGGATTGGCTCGGAGTGCTTATCGCAACGTCGAATTCGGGCTTTTGCGTGTCGATTTTGACAAGAACGGAATCTGTCAATTCGACTTCCCAGCCTGAAAGGTTGGTTATCTTGAACTTGTACGTTTCTTTGGTATCGCCTATGATGGTGAAATCGTCCGAAGTTTCCGCACCCGAGAAGGTTATTCTCTTATTGTTTATTACGTCGCCTGCGGGGATTATAGCCTCTTCTGAAACGAGTTTCCACTCTCCCGTGCTTGCCATGCTTGCCGGTTGATACCAGAAATATACCGCGGTTTTGGAGGTTACCGAGATATAAACGTCGGCTTTTTCCGTCCAGTTGAACTCCCAGATGTTCTCTTTCGCGCTCTTGTTGCCTGCTTCGGTAATGACGGCGGTCGGCTTTTGATCCTCGTGATGAACGACTATCTTTGTAGCGGTTCCGTTCTTGGTTCCCGCCTGATTTTCGGCATAAATCCAATACGTCTTGCCGGGCTCTAATGTATGCGCAGTCGAACCGAGTTGGGTCCAGCTATAATCTTCGATTTTATTATCGCTCGAAGTTGAAGTTTCTTGTCTATAATAGAAAGTTATCGGGGCTTTATTTGCAAACACGCCTTTTTGCGCGTCCGGAATCCGGTACAATACGTTATCTTTGCTGTAAATGTTATAAACGTTTCCCGAAACGTCGTAAATCATTTCGCCCGCGGTTCTTTCGATTGCGTAAAGAGGATTGGGGGACGAAGTGTCCATTTTAACCGTGGTTTCAACAACACCGCTGGAATGTCCCGCTTCGTTAAGAGCACGGAAGTAAATCTTTCCGTTGTAACTCCTGTGCTTGCCCTCTTCGCTCGCGTCGATACCGTCAACCAAATATTCGAGTCCGGTGAACTCGTAATCGATACCGTAATTCGCGGTCATTTCGGCGTCTATATTTTTCCACTCGCCGTTTTCGCCGAATTTTACTTGATATTTTTCGATTTTAACTCCGTCGCCGTTATCATCGAGATAAAGCTCGAAATGAATGCTCGTACCATACCAAGTGTTGCTGTCGAGGCTGTTTTGGACATATATTTTGAAGTCGCGCACGTCGTATCCTACGGTAAATATTATGGTCTTACCGACTTCGGAGGCGTTGCCGTTGGAGTCTTTTGCTTTGGATACGAGGCGGAATGCGTAGCTGAACTTACCGCGACCGCCTTCGTCCGGCATTGCGATAAGGAAGCTGTACGGATCGCCGTTTTCGGGTTCGTAAGGCTTGAATGCGGAAGTGTCGATTTGTCCCGAGTATTCTTGATAGTAAAGTATGTAGTGCGGTTCGGGATCCGCGTGGTTGGTAGCGAATTTGATGCGAACGTTGTTTGCGACGTTGTTTTCTACAGAGTAAACGTTCTCGTCGGAAGTTTTGAGGTTGAGTTGTTCGATTTCGGAGCCGTCCTGACTTTCGGTATAAGCAGTTATGCCGTCAAGAGTGATGTCCGAAGTGTCAATATTGACTTTGAACGAGAGGTCGGTGTATCTGCCGGCACCGCTCTCCAAACGGAAGGAGTAAACGCCGGATTCGGAAACTACGGTCGAGAAAACGCCGTTTACGAGTTCAAGCCCGGTAAGGCTCGGAAGTCCGCCGGATATTATAGGATAGCAATATACGCCGGATATCGACGCGTCGAGATCGGGGGTGATGTAAAGGCTTACTTCCGCTCTCGACCAATCGTCCTCGGTAAGGGATATTGTCGAGCCGTTAATTACCGCGCTGATAACGCCTTGCGGATCGTTAAGGTCGAGTTTGAGGAGTCCCGTCGAAAGGGATTGTTGAGCGCCCGATTCGTCGAGTACGGGTTGTTTGTTATCATCGGTCTTGACGGACACGACGTTATTTGCCTTGTCCACAATCTCGAACGATACGCTCTTGTTGTCGAGGCTGACGTCAACGCCGATGGTATACGTTACGTATCCGCCGTCGTACTTTCTGCTCTTAATATTGGTGCAATCTTCTTTCGTGCTTAAATCGCCGGTGATATAGCGAACGATACGATACTCATCGTCCGTCGCAAGGACCGAAGGCATCTTGAAGCTTATCTCGATTTCGTCTTTAAGCCAACCGCGAGTGTTGGGCGTCAACGACGAATTTATCACCATATCGGTGTAGAAAGAAGAAGTAAGTACCGTTACGGTAAATTCCGTTTCCGATACAAGTCCCGAGGCGGTTTCCGCACGGAAATAGTACGTTTTGCCGACAATACGTTCGTTTCTTGCTACAAGCGACATCGTGTAGTTGTCGTTGGTGGACTGGATTTCGGTGTACGTGCCGTCCTTTTCAGTCGCATACGAGTACGTTACGCTGTTGCCCGCCTCTTGCTTGGACGCGTTGGAAAGAGTAAAGTTGACAGAGTCGCTTGCATACTCTATGCGCTTGCCAGCGCCCGCGACGCCTCCGCGCGAGATTATTTCCGTTCCCACGCTGTCGACCGCCTTTATTTTAAGTTCGGGGTTAGTCTTGTCTATCTTTGCGGTATACGCGGTCGAACTGTATTCGACGCCCGATCCGCTCTTTGCGGTAAACGTTACGGAACCCGTCGATTCCGCGACATATATGAAAGTATCGTTCCTTATGATTAACTCGTGCAGATCCGAAGGATCGTCGGTATAGTAACTGTACGTTGCACCCGACGCAACCGATTCGGGTGTTATCTTGTACGTTACGTTACTGCTCGTCCAAGAACCGTTTTCGTATTCTATAGTATCGGCACCCTTCGGAACAGTGGCTTCGACTTTGAATTGAGGACTTTTTGCGTCATAGTTGAGATATACGGTTTCTTGAGTATAGTATTTGTATACGCCCGCATAGTCTACGGAATAAATCGCTACCTTACCGGAGTACGAATCGAGTCCGCTTTCCTCACTCGGAATTTCCGCCGTGCCGTAATAACGCTCACTACCCTCTTCACCGCGAATGTCGGTATTGAATTGAACGGGGTCGCGACCTTCCAACTGATAGTAGAATTTGGCATTCTGCGCAACGCCGTTGTCATTCGTAACCGTGAACGTTACTCTCGACGAAACCCAAGTCGGTTGGGAATTCTGATAATCGTATATATGCATCGTCATACCGTCCGAGTACGACGCCTGTATATAGTTGATTTCGTAAATCTTGGAATCTGAGTTGTTGTCGAGGCAGATTTCCGTAGACGACTCGTAAGTGTAAACGTCCGTCGCACCCTTGTAATCGCCCGTCTCAAGACCACCGCGGAAGAACATATACTCGTGTATGATTCCGCCTACCGCGTCGGCGCTAAGCGTGTCGCCAAGGTGAACCGTGCCTACGCCCTCGGAGCTGTCGTATGTCTCGCCGGACTCAAGCTTAATCCAGTTCTCGACTCCACCGATGTCGTTGGTTTTCGACACGCCGTACCAGAAAGTCATACTCTGATAGTCCTTAACCGCCCCGGTAAAGCGTAACGTAAACACGGGATAGTTTCCGCCGTTGCCGACATTGACCCAACCGCCCGACGTATAAGTTCCCGTATCGACGGAGAACGAATACATTTCGGCAAGACACTGTTCGCAGAACATCTTGTCTTTGTCGATGTAGTTGATTTTACAACGCGAGCAAATCACTTTCTCGTTATCGTCTGCGTGCGCAGGAGCGCGCGTAACAAAAGAAAGCGCGGTTATCCACGCGAACATAGCCACGAATACGGCTATAAGAGCGATAGTAACAATACGTTTTCCGTAAAGTCTCGTCGATTTTTCCATTCTAACCTCTCGAGATTTCTCAATATACATAACGATGATACCACATTCCTACTAAATACGCAAGCGCGCGCGCATTTATTTACTTTTATTATACCGTCGGGATATAATAAA
>CAYZOJ010000068.1:0-7135 GCA_964480195.1 uncultured Christensenellaceae bacterium
GTTAAATCTAATATACTGAAGGGTGCCCAATGCTCTGCCCCGTGGAAATTCGGATCACTTGTTCTTGCAAACTCCGCAAGCCTATCTACGATTTCATCGGATATAACGTAGTCTTTTTCTTCAAACGGGCGATCGGAGTTGCCGAGTGAGCCGAGCACATACCATAGATCGCACGCGTGGAATGACGCCTTGTCGGGAGGTAGGAGCCTGTTAAGTTCAAAAATGTAGCACGGAACCCCTTTCTTTTCCTGTTTTCTTGCAAACGAATACGCCATATGCTTCAATACGGGCGGGAAAAGGTCCTTTTTGACCGTACCGTAAATTATAGGAATATCCGTCGAATAGTCATCGTCTTTTACGAGTTTGCCGTCGATAACGGGCTTGGTCGAAAGCGCCTTGCCTATCTTGTTTTTGGTTTTCCACGCCGTCCACACCCGTTCTGCGGGAAGACATGAAAACTCCTCGAAGTCTTTGGCGCCCGACGTTTCTATCACCCGTTTCCAATACTTTGTATTCGGTTGGGTTACCGGGAGCATCAGCTTTCTGACGCCTCCGCCCGAAAGCATTACGGCACGCTTGACCTTTCCGCGAAGGTAATCGGACGCAATAAGAGTCTGAACGCTCATCGCTCCTGCGCTCTGCCCCATCAACGTGATATTGTCGGGATCGCCTCCGAATGCGCCTATATTGTGGCGCACCCATTCTATGGCGGTATATTGGTCGTATAGCCCGAGATTCCCGGTGGAGTGCTCGCCGTCCGCAAAAAATCCGAATACGTTAAGTCTATAATTTATCGTTACGAACACTATCCCGCGCTTGGCGTAAGCGGAGCCGTCGAAATGCTTTTCGTTGATACTTCCGCCCGTAAAACTTCCGCCGTGGATAAAGATAACGACGGGTGCGTTTTGCGCGTCGCGAGGAGCAAACACGTTAAGGCGCAAGCAGTCTTCTGAATAGGTAAAAGTCTGACCCTTGCGGAACTCGTTATAGTAAAATCTATGCTCCTCATTCCAATAAGCGCGCATTTGCGGACAGCACGGACCTTGCTCGGTCGCGTCGAACTCGCCTCCGAAATCGACAACCTCTTCGGGAAGCTCGAACCGTGAAGCGGTGGCATAGCGTATCCCGCGATACAAAGCGCCGTAAGGCGTCAACACGCCTTTTACGCTTCCGCAAGGCGTTTTTACGTAACTGTTATATTCCATATTCTACTCGATACTTATGCTTTGTGATTCGTAGGATTCTTTGAGCTTTAATTCTTTCAAATCCTGTAGTTCGGCAACCTTTTTGCGAGATAAAGGATACCAAACCAATAACACTATTGCCATGATTCCGAACAGAACCGCGGGTATCAACGTGGCAAGATCGTACATTACCGCAAGGTTTTCGGCGCTTTGTACCGCGCCTTTTTCGGTGTTGTAGTTCATGCCGAGTAACGCTCCGTTGACCGCTATCGCGGAAATAACCTGTCCGAGCTTACGGAAGAACATAAAGAACGCGTATGCGGTTCCGTCGTCGCGACGTCCGGTTTTTACCTCGATGTCGTCTATCGCGTCGGTTGCCATAGACCATACTTGCAATACGATAAAGGTCATTCCGCAACCCGAGAAGAAGCACAGTACGAGGAACAGCCACATTCTAATTTGTATATCGACTCCGCGAACGGCAAACATCAAAAGGTTCGCGACCGCCGCCACGGCTATACCCACTCCGCAGATTTCCTTTTTGCCGAACTTCCTGACCATTTTTGGCGTTATGAAC
This sequence comes from uncultured Christensenellaceae bacterium, assembly GCA_964480195.1. Taxonomy (GTDB): domain Bacteria; phylum Bacillota; class Clostridia; order Christensenellales; family DTU072; genus Stercoripulliclostridium_A. Next base: position 1,762 of record CAYZOJ010000068.1, read on the forward strand.
ATAATCACGCCCATGGGCGCATACGTGCACGCCATAGACACCATATTCATCCAGTTTGCGCCGAAGAGGTCGTCGAACAGATATAGGTAGAAACTCTGCGTAAACATCTGTCCCGCCAAAAGAAGCATACTCGCAACGCTTATAGCAACGAATGCGCGATTGGAAAACAACGTCTTTATTATGGTTTTCGTTTCGCCTTTCGGGCGCTTGCCGTCAAGCTTGGCGATAACTCTTTCTTTATTGAACTTAAACGCAAGCATTAGCATTACGAAGCACGCAAGCGAAAGAATTACAACGCCTATTATTACCGGCGTATATTGCATATCGGTGATGATTTTGCCGTTCTCGCCGACTGCATACGTAATGCCGTCTATGGTTTCGGTGGCGCCCGTCCAATCGGCTCCCGCCACCCTGTTTTCATACGCAAACGACGAGATGAGTATTACGGGCACACTGCCGAGCCCCGCGCCTATCGAACGGAACACCGAAAGTTTGGTGCGCTCTTTTTCGTCCGTCGTAACAACCGACGCAAGGCTTCCGTAAGGTATTTGGAGCATTGTGTAGCTCATACCGAACATAACGTAAGTTACGGTTGCGTAAACGCACGTACCGACGTAATTTTCGTAACCCGTAAGCCCCGGCCATCTTACAAACATCAATATCGAAGAAAGCACCAACGGGAATGACGCGTAAAGGAACCACGGACGGTACCTGCCCCATTTGGAAATTTTGACGGTATCGGCGATTCTGCCCATAATCGGGTCGTTAATCGCGTCCCAAATTCTCGCGCCGATAAACATCAACATAATAAACAACGGACTTAAACCGAAAATGTCGGTATAGAATTTTTGAAGCAACGACGTTACCAGTCCGAATACAAGACAACACGCCGTATCTCCCATCGCATAACCGATGTAGTCTTTGACTTTCAGTCCGCTCGTTCTTTCGATAAACGACTTTTCCGTCGTCGGGACGTTTGCTTCCGCCATAAAAACCTCCGATAAATTACTACCTATATGATACCTCCAAACGTTCGTTTTGTCAATACGGGCACTCCGCGCCGGATACTCCACATAAAACACAACTCACGCACATAGGCGTGAGTTGCACTGAATTATAATGTCGATAACTATTTTTCGACGTCGATAAGTTTAGATCAACGCAAAAATGATCGCCAAGTAACCGAGCACTCCGAGTGCGTCTATTATCACCGCCGCCAAAGCACCGCTACCCGCTCTTTTTGCGCACTTGGGTTTCTCATTCTTCCAAGTGAGATACAGAATAAGACCTACAATCGGGATAATGAACCCGAGAAAGCCCCAACCAATACTTCCCGAATCGTCAACCGCGTCTGCTTTACATCCGCAATTCGGACATACAACCGCTTCATCATGGAGCTCGGCTCCGCATTTTGTGCAATACTTCATTTTTATCTCCTTTTCCTTTATATTTACTCGTTTATATTGCTTTCCGAGTTTTCTTCTTTGGTTTTGACGTCGGCTTCCGAGGCGTCGGACGGAAGCTTTTCTCTTTTTTTCTCTTTATACTCGGCGACTTTTGCCGAAACGTATTCGTTGATTATGACCGCCACAAAGACAAGTCCGAAGCCTATGCCCGTTCGCAAGGTTACCTGCTCTTTATAGAAGATTATCGAGAATACCACGCCGAATACGGCTTCGAGGCTCATTATGAGCGCGACGCTCGACGCAGGCATATATTTTGCGCCTATCGTCATCGACATTAGCGTAAAGCCCGTACCGAGAACGGCAAGATATATAATCTTCCACCACACCGATCCGACTATCTCTATGGGCTGATTGAGTTCCGTCGAAAGCCACAAAACGAGCATACACAATCCGCAGGAAACGATTTCCGCAAGAGTAAAAGCCATGCTGTCTTCGTCTTTTAGGAATATCGCCATCAAGACTATTTGCAGAGCGTAAAACACTCCGCCTATAAGGGTCATTCCGTCGCCGAGGAACGAAAAACTGCCTATCCCCTCGCCCGTAAACGATATCAGCCCTATGCCCGCAAGCCCGAGACACGCCGCTATTATGTTATATACGGTCGGTTTTCCCTTTCTTAACGCCCACATCATAAACGGCACGAGCACGCAATAAACAGCCGTTAAAAAGGCGTTTTTGCCGGGAGTGGTATGATTGAGCCCGATGGTTTGAGTGGCATATGCGGCGGCAAGTACAACGCCCGTTATTGCGCCTTTCCAAATTACGCTCTTGGTAAATTTACGGCGAGTGACCAAACAAACGACACCGAGAAAAATCCCCCCGCCGATAAATCTCAACATCAGAACAAAGAATATCGGAAGCTCGGTGATGGCGTCTTTGAGCACGACAAACGTACTGCCCCAAATCACGGCGCTCGCGAACATCATTATTCTCGCTATTATAGATTTTTTCTTATCATTCACCATATTATTATATTAGCATAAATCCCTAAATCACGCAATAATATTGAAAATTAAATAACGCCTTACGACTTCCATAACTCAAGAAACGCGCTTAAGCGCGTTTCCTTCTCCCTATGATTAATTATTCCCGATGCAAGCACAAGCTAATCCGTCATTTCTACTATCTCCGTCAAGTTCTCGATTATAAACAGCTGTGCGCTCTTGCCGAGTTTCATTTGCGTCTTTACTTCTCCGCTCCTTTTGTCGACGATTTCCTCTTCTACGATACCTATTTTAGTTGCTGTTTCCGACGGTTTATAAACAGTTCTGTTGATTACCGTTTGCACTTTCTCGCTCGTTATCAGCCCGCGCGCCGATAGCCATTTATTGACCCGCGTCGAAGTCAAACGCTCCATCGAAGACGAATCTATTACCGAATTTATGTTTCTCATAAACGACAATAGCGTTACGGGTTGGGGAGAGAGTTTGATACTGTCGCATTGTTCGCGAGTTATTCTAAATTCTTGTTTTTCGGCAACGACAATCTTGTTTTTTTCTTTCTCTTCTTCCAACCTTTCGACTTTTTCCGAAAGCTCTAAATATTCGTCAAGCACGGTTGATATGAACAAAAAACATTGCTTCACCTTTTCGTTCGTGAATGCCGAGTCTGCGGGGAGAACTTCGCCCGACACCGGATGTACGCCGTCAACGAACATTTTCAAGTATATTTTAGCTCTTTCAACCAGTTCTTTTTTCTCCATATATCGTCCTCACTGCATTTTTCTTCTCGACCCGCTTTCGACTGTTAAGCGCATAAAAATTTTGCTATCGCATAACGCCGTTTATTCGATATTTACTTATATATGTTATCACCTTTTCTGTCCGAATGCAATATCTACTTTCCGCTACTTTTGTTTGACGCGCGAAACGATTGCATATTTTTCTCAAACCAACTTGTAAAACTTCTCATTTCTTTTTATGTGGAATAAAAAATGTCGACATATCTATATTTTCAAGCGTCAAGAGCGCGATTTTGTTCTCGATACCGCCCGCGTAACCCGTCAAATTACCGTTTGCTCCGACAACACGATGACACGGAACGATTATCCCGATAGGATTCCGCCCGACAGCTCCGCCTACCGCTTGCGCGGACATCTTACGACCGCCTCTTTCTCGCGCAATCATCGTCGCAATTTCGCCGTAAGTCATTGTCTTGCCGTATGGAATCGTCATAAGAATTTCTAAAACCGCCTTTCTAAACGGAGTCCCCTCTATGCTTAACGGCGGTGTAAAACTCGGCTCATTACCGCTAAAATAAATATCCAACCACTCGATTGTCTTTTCCAACGCGGAACACATCTCCGAACGCCCCGAATTCTCTCGTATCCCAACGCTCGCTTGCTCTTTACCGAATCTAAGCCCCGTAAGCGCATTCCCGTTACTCTCAATCAAAATCTCACCCAACGGCGAATCATACCGATATAAATAGGTCATACGCCCACTCCCGAATACTGCTCCGTGTTTTCTCAATGCATATTCAAAAAAATCCCCCACCTCAATGATAATTATAACAATCCGCACCCTAAAACGCAATACCATATTACATTGTGTAATCAAGAAATCAGTATGCCCGCCCGCATAACCACCAAAAACTATCGCACCAACGACCTATCGGTTAACAGCCGCCTCTCGACAACCACGTGGCTCTACTGTATTATGTGGGGATAGTTTGTAATTTCTTCTATTACGGTTCTTCTCTCTCGTCAGGTTTTGCTACGCAAAACTTGCACTACTGTAGCTCGCGTTTGTTTGTGGCTCGTTTTCAATACTGTAAAACGAAACAAAACGGACACCTTTTAGATGTCCGTTTGGGTTTGGCTTTCACTCCTAAAATAGCTCCTTTTCCTACTCTTTTGGTCTCACATCATTGACAAATGTACTCTTCTTTGTCTTTTACGACATACCTAAAAATATTGATGTGTTAACTCAAATATATTGCCTCAATCACAACGACTATATCGCTAATCAAAACTATGTTTTGCACGTTATCCGTTGAAAATTTCAAACGAACCTGCTTGTCTTTTGAAAAATACGTTGGAGTATTGAAACTATAACTTTTCTTTACTGCGGTCGTGCTTGTCGTGAGGTCGTCTTCATAATATCCGTTATAAGAACTGTTCATTAAGGAAAGATCGTATTCGGGCGCCCCGGCATATCCGATATCAAACAGCATATTATAATCCTTTTGATATTTGACTTTATACGTTATTCTAAACTGTAGCCCCATACCATTTTTTTCAAGATAGTCATAATCAAATCCTACAAGCGACAAACCTACACTATCATAACTATCATATGTACTCGACAATGATTTAATCTTTATATCCCGACCGTTTATTGTTTTCGTTTTTAACGCAAATCCTGCATACAGTTTGAAATTCGTAGTAACCGGACGTGAAAAATCATACGGAACGGTACACGCGCTATTCGTATACCAGCCCTTAAACATATAATCATCTTTTCGTGGCGTATAATTAATCGTTAACGCCTTGCCGTCGTCTATAGTTATTGTCTTGTTTTCCGAACCATCTACAAGCAATGTGACAGTATAATTCTTTTTAAGTATGTTGTCTACCTCGCTGTCGCCATCCGCATCCGCCAAATCACAGCCTGTACATACTAACAATATTAAAATGCAGAACAGTATTATAAGTAATCTTTTTTTCATCTATATGCCCTCCTAAGGTATGATTAAACAAAAAGTGCGCCGACCGAAATCAGCGCACAAAAACACAAATTCCAGTCGTCGCCAAACAAACCATATACAGATCGGGTATATTAAATACTTTCATCGTGTACGGAATTTGCATTTTATCAAATTCATCACAACAAAAGTATTGTCAATGGAGATAACCGTATCCCTAAAAAGAAAATACACCCATTAACTGCATATTTAGTTTGTTTGGC
>CAYZOJ010000069.1:0-7130 GCA_964480195.1 uncultured Christensenellaceae bacterium
TGTTTTCTCAACCGGCGTTTATGGCCAAGATTGATGATGGTGAAATCTTTGTAGGTGGTGAAATGCACAAACGGAATACCGTTCCTATGCGCAATGATTTTCTCGGCGCACTCTATTCCGTTCTCAACGGTCTCGCGCGACACGGGAGAAGCAAGATGGGACGCCCACATCGTATCGTAGCCCTCGAGCCTGTTTATCTTTTTGAGGGACGCGCGCATTTCCTCTATTGTCGTTGCCCATTTAAGGAACATTAAGTTATTGGGATTTGCGACATCTCCCGTAAAGAGCAAGCGATCCTCTTCCAAAAGGAAAGAGAGGCTCCCTTTGGTATGCCCTTTTGTTTCATAGACGGCTACGGTACGTCCGCCGAGTTCGAATTTATCACCCTCTTTTATGAAAGACAGCTCGGGCTCCTTTTTAACCTTTTCGACTTTTGCGTCGCGCCAGCGAATGACCTTAAAAAACATAAGGTATTTCATTACGCCGATGTAGAATTTACGGAAGAGCACGTTGGCGTCTTTGATTATGGGCGCGTCCTTTTCCGATATATACATACGGTCGAACTGCCCTCTACCGCCGATATGATCGCAATGCGCGTGCGTCGCGACAAGGTCGTAAGGTCTTCCGTCAACGAGTTTTTCGACTACGGCTTTATAGTCGCCGACACCCGTTCCGCAATCTATAAGCAATGCGCGTTCGTCGCCGACGATTACGAACATAGTCGTCAAATTGTACTCGTTTATTTTGAATACGCCGGGAGCAATCTCTTCGACGGCGTACTCGTCAACTCTTTGCATTAAGCTCTTGTCGATACTCATACCGCTTCTCCGTACTAAAATTATTTTTCTTTATAGAATAACATACAGTGGCAATAGCCCTCGAAATCTTTGTCGGCTATCTGATCGCGGAACTCCTTGCACATACACTTGGTATCGGCGTTCCTTTGGAGCCGACAAGGACAATATCCGCCCTTTGCTTTTAATCCTTCCACTATTACGCGGACAACCTCTTTATCGGGATTGACTTTGATACGCATACTAATTCTCTCCGTTTGTTTTGCGAGCTTCGGCTTCCGACCTTCTGAGATAAAGTATCAGCACGGTAACGTCTGCCGGAGTAACACCGCTTATTCGCGACGCTTGCGCGAGAGTGGCGGGACGCACTGCGTTGAGCTTTTGCCTTGCCTCGAGCCTCAACCCGTCTATCTCTTCGTAATCGACGTCCGAAGGGAGCTTTTTCTCCTCCATTCGAAGCGACTCTTTTATTGCCTGCTCTTCTTTTTTGAGGTACCCTTCGTATTTATACTCGACTGCGACGAATCTAAGCGCTTCGATGTCAAAAGCCTCTAAACTCGGATCTATTTCTAAAAGCGCCTTCTCGTCAAGATGTCCGCGCCTTAAAATCTCCTCTCCGCTTACGCTCTGTTGGGGGACCGTTTCCCCGCGTTCTTCAAAAGTCTTTTTGACGATTTCCGGCTTGTAGCGCGTTTTGAGCTTTTCACGTATTTCGGCAATTTGGGATACCTTTTTTTGATATTCGGAATACTGTTCATCGGTTACAAGTCCTATATCCCTACCCTTTTCCGTAAGGCGCATGTCGGCGTTGTCTTGCCTTAGGTGAAGTCTGTATTCCGCGCGCGACGTCATCATTCTGTACGGCTCCTCGGTGCCTTTTGTTACAAGGTCGTCTATGAGCACTCCGATATAAGCGTCGCTCCTTTTTAGTATGAACGGTTCGAGCCCGTCTATGAATCGTGAAGCGTTGATTCCCGCGATAAGCCCTTGAGCCGCCGCTTCTTCGTAGCCCGACGAACCGTTTGCCTGACCCGCCGAGAACAAGCCTTTATACCTCTTTACGGCGAGGGAAGCGTCAAGCTCCACGGGGTTAATGCAGTCGTATTCAATGGCGTAACCGTACCTTGTTATGACGGCGTTTTCGAGTCCCTTGACGGAGTGAACCATCTCTTCCTGCACGTCGAACGGGAGCGACGTCGAAAGCCCTTGTGCGTACATTTCTTTGGTATCGACGCCCTCGGGTTCGATAAATATCTGGTGGCGTTCCTTATCCTTAAAGCGTACGACTTTGGTTTCTATCGACGGACAATATCGAGGTCCCGTTCCTGTAATCGAGCCGTTGTACATCGGCGCGCGATCGAGGTTATCGAGTATTATTTTATGGGTTTTTGCGTTCGTATAGGTAAGGTAGCATAACGCGTCGTTGGATACGGGGTTTTCCGTCATCACCGAAAACGACGGAAGCCCGACGTCGCCGTATTGCGGTTCCATCTCGGCGTAGTTTATACTCGACGAAAGCAGTCGCGGAGGCGTTCCCGTCTTAAATCTCCTGATGTCAAGTCCGAGAGAAGCAAGGCTATCGGTAAGCGTTTCGCTCCGCATAAAGCCCGTGGGACCGGTGTTACGCGAATATTCTCCCGTAATTATCCTACTACGGAGATATACCCCCGTTGCAAGCACGACGGCTTTTGCCGAATACTCATCGCCCATTGCGGTTTCGACTCCGCAAACCTTGCCGTCCTCTATTATTACGGACGTTACTTCGCCCTCCAAAACGCTGAGGTTCGGCGTGGTTTCGACGAGTTCTTTGGCAAGTCTGTGATACAAATTTTTATCGACTTGGGCTCTAAGGCTGTGGACGGCGGGACCGTTGCCGAGATTGAGCATTCGGGTCTGTATCGTCGCTTTGTCGGCAAGCACGCCCATAACTCCGCCGAGGGCGTCTATTTCCTTGACGAGATGACCTTTTGCCGTACCCCCGACGTTCGGGTTGCAAGCCATAAAAGCCACGGCTTCGAGCGAAAGCGAAACGATAAGCGTACGCTTGCCGAGAGTTGCAAGCGCGTGTCCCGCCTCAACGCCGGCGTGCCCGGCACCTATTACGATTGCGTCAAAGGTTTTATCCATTATTTACCTACGCAGAATTTAGAAAATATTTCGTCGACGACGCTTTCGGAAACGTCTTCGCCCGTAAGGGACGCGAGTTCGGAATACGCCTCGCGAACATCGACGGCAACACAATCGAAAGTCGATTGCCCGAGTCCCGCAAGAGCGTCGTCTATGCGGTCGATCGACGATTTAACGGCGTAAATCTGTCTTTCTCTGGTAAGAGCGGGTTGCGCCGTGCGACGCTTGAGTTCGAGTTTATTCGATATCGCTTCGCGAAGGCAGTCGATATTCTTGCGCGTTTTTGCTTCAACGACTATATCGACGCTCTTCTCGAACGTTTTTATATCGCCCTTGTTCCCGACGACGATGTGATTTTTGTGCTCGATTGAGTGATACAGGCTTTTTTCCTCGTCCGTCATTTCTTCCGAGAGGTCTGTTACGAACAACACGAGATCCGCGCCTTCTATCGCGCGCGTCGCGCGCTCGATACCTATTTTTTCAACGACGTCCGTACTCGACCGAATGCCCGCCGTGTCCGAAAGCTCTATTTTTACTCCGTCGAGTTCGATTTCACCGGATATAACGTCCCTCGTCGTCCCCGCAACGTCGGTTACTATTGCCTTGTCATCGCGAAGAAGCGCGTTCATAAGGCTGGACTTCCCGACGTTCGTAAGACCCGCAAGTACGACGGACAACCCGTCCCTCGCGACTTTTGCGTCAAGAGAAGCGCGATATAGCGATTCGAGTTCGTCTTTTGCTTTTATAAGGTATTCACGAGTGGGCGCCAACGCGTCTTCGCCGATTTCCTCGGGGTAGTCCAAAGCGCATTCGAGTTCCGCGGAAGCCGACAAAAGGCTTGCCTTGGCGCTCTCTATGCCACGGCTAACTTCACCGCTCATAAGGCGGTAGGCTTGGTTGACGGCGGCTTCGGATGATGCCGTTATTATGTCTTGTATGCCTTCGGCTTCGGCAAGGTCAAGCTTACCGTTGAGATAGGCTCTTCTCGTGAACTCTCCGGGCTCCGCGGGACGAGCGCCCGCTTTTACGCACTCGCGCAAAATACCGTCGAGTATGACTTTTCCGCCGTGCGCCTGAAACTCTATAACGTCCTCTCCCGTATATGATTTAGGCGCCTTGCAATACATGCAAAACGCCTTATCGGAAAATCTTTCCGTTTTGAGGGTGCCGAGATACATTTTGTAAGGCTCTACAGCTTCGCGGGTAAAGCCCTTGGCGTAAAAAAGCTTACGCGCTATATCGAACGCGCCCTCTCCGGATATTCTTATTATACCTACCGCGCACGCCTCCGACGACGGAGTGGCAAGCGCTACTATGGTTGCGCCCATTTTTAGAAAGGTCTTTTCTTTGTTACGCCGTAAGTCTTGGTCTTGGTCGCGCCCTTACGACGGAATTCCGCGCTGGTTCCGTACGTTATAGTGGGGATTTCGGTAACCCTATTGCGAGGTTTGTTACCCGGAACGTCCTCTCTCGGTATGATTACGACGTGGCGGAATCTGCCTTCGCCCTCGGACTCGGTACGTACGTACTTATCGCCGTGGAGAGCGGTGTGGATTATTCTTCTTTCAAAGGGGTTCATCGGCTCGAGCTCTACGCGACGACCGGACTTGTGGCATCTGTGAGCAAGACGCTCCGCAAGAGCGGTAAGAACTTCTTTACGTCTTGCACGATAGTTTTCGGCGTCGAGCGATACTCTTACGAATTCCTTGCCGGATTCGTTTGCGATCCAAAGGGTCATATATTGTATTGCGTCGAGGGTTTCTCCGCGGTAGCCTATTACCGCGCCCGCGTCGTCCCCGCCTATGTCGACGGAAATATCTTCGCCGTCGCGAGATACGCTGACACTGCAATTAATTCCCATATTCCCTACGAGTGCCGTTACGAACGTTCTTACCCTTTCTTCGGCACGAACGAGTTCTTCTTCGGTCGGTCTGTTCGCGCGCTCCTTTTTGGGTGCCGGCTCCTCTACCACGGGAGCGGGTTCCTCTTCTTTTTCTATCGGAGTCAAGATTACGGTCGGCTTGCAGAAAAATCCACCGCGACTCTTTACGTAAACTTCGACGTCCTCTCTTTTGAGCCCGAGTTCTTTAAGTCCCGCGTTTATCGCTTCTTCGATTGTTTCCCCCTCGTAAGTATACGATTGCATCGGTTACTGTTCTCCTTTTATTTCTTTTTGAGAGTTACGCTCATTCTGTGGTCGCGCTCTTTTGCGTCGACTCTCTTTTGAATGATGTTCCATACGAGGTTGAGCGTAAACGTAAACAAACTGCTTATGAACATATAGAGCGAGAACGCCGCGCTGTAGAACAGAGAGAATATACCCATGATGACAGGCATCATATATTGCATCATCTTCATCTGCGACTGTTGGGCTTTAACCTGCTCTTCGGTCTGTCCCGCTACCTGAGGTTGTTCGGGCGACTTGATTAACTTGGAAGAGAGTATGCTGAGCGCCGCAACGAGAACGGGAAGAATAAGATATCCGTTCCACGCTTTTTTGCCGTTATCTCTATAGTTATACTCTTCCATTATCGGCTTCATAACCTTTTCGTAGTCGGCTCTGTCGACGTCCGAAATACCGAGCTTACCCATACCGCTACCCGCATAAGTGCTGGCGTCGGGGATAGGACTCTTCCATGTGTCGGGCATAAAGATGTTCTTGGTAAGGAAGAATCTTTCGGGCGTATAAGCGTCGAGTACCGCTTGTTCGGCTGCTTCTGTCGCCTTAGTCTGCGCGTCCGCCGAGGCGGTGCCTAAGTCTATTTCTGCTTGATAAGTAGTCGAATAGGTCGTGTCGTAAGCGTTTTTGAGGTTATCGAATACAACCGAGTTGTGGTATGTTACCGACGAGTTGAATCCCGTAAAGACTATCATAAATACGACGAGCGTAATTATCGACGGCAAACAGGATTTGAACGGGCTGTATTTGTATTTTGCGTAAATTTCACGCTGTTTTTGCATGAGAAGTTGTTGGTCTTCTCCGCAATTCTTGGTTACCTTGTCGAGTTCGGGCTTCATAATCTCCATTTTACGCGCGTTACTGCGAGCAAGGAGCTTTTGCCATACGTCGAGCGGTGAGGTGATGAGCTTAAGGAAAAGCGTGAACAGTATAACCGTTATACCGAACGCGCCTACTACCGTATAGCTACCGCCCCAGGACAAAACCCATTTGTACAATACGTTGTACACGAATTTGCCCATAAAATTAAGTTCTGTGGCAAGACTCATAAAGTCCATTTTGCGGATCCTCTCAGATTTTCTTTTACGGGGTCAAATCCCCCGCGATTAAAAGGATTACATCTTAAAATTCTGCACGCACCTTTAATAATCCCCAAAACGACGCCGTACTTATTAATGGCGTCGAGCGTGTATGCCGAACACGTCGGCGTAAATATGCAGTCGTTGCCGATAATCGGCGAAAGAGTCTTTTTGTATAAGACTATAAGACCACGACAAACTTTTTTACACATCTTTTTTAATGTGCCCGGCTCTTACGAGAAGAGATTTGAGCTCCGCGCCGATTTCGGCAAAACTCGCTTCCGCAACGGGCTCCCTCGCAACGACGACGTAATTGTATCCGCCGTCGATTAAAGGTATCAATTTTGCAAAACTTTCGTTAATCCTTCTTTTAACAAGACTTCTTACAACGCTTTTGCCCACCTTCTTGCTTACGCTTACACCCACTTTTACACTTTTAGCAGGCACGTAAGCGAGTACCGCCAGCTTTCCGCCGACAGCCTCGCCTTTACGGTATACATATCCGAAACTGGCGTTTTTAGTCAGTCGGTAGGCTTTTTGCATTATGCCGAAAGTTGAGCTCTGCCCTTTCTGCGACGACGAGAAAGAACGCGTCTGCCGGCTTTAGTGCTCATTCTTTGACGGAAACCGTGTACTTTGCTTTTTTGTCTTTTTTTGGGTTGATAGGTTCTTTTCATTTTGATTCTCCTATATTTATAGTATTTTCTAACATTTTAGCGCGCGCGTTATAAAGCACGCTCTAAGATTATATCCTAATCGCCTTGTTATGTCAACGTAAATCTCAAAAAATATGCGAGAATGATTGGTTATGGAATAAAGTTGTGAAAGTTCGTTAAATTCCGCTTCTAAAATAAAGGACGTTAGCGGATAGCATATTTTAATTTTTTGAGATTTACGTTGACTACACGCTCTCGACGGGCTCTTCAGCACTCTAACGCGAAACTCAGAGCG
>CAYZOJ010000070.1:0-7102 GCA_964480195.1 uncultured Christensenellaceae bacterium
TTTTACTTTATTCTTAAGGCGGAGATACAACTGCCGTGAGCGTTCGAGGCGGGCATTTTCTTCTTGTACTGACGCCTCGTATCTTTGGTTAAGTTCGCGTATCGCATCCGCGCATTCATCCATATTATCCTTGGGACAATCGAGTATCGGGCGTTCGTAACGCGCGTTTACGTCAAACACCACAAGGTCTATTCTGCAATCAAATTCCGCCTGGGACAAAAACTCCAACATATAATTCCCATAGCACTTTTTAAATTGCTTTTGTATCGTTTCATAGGGTAAATCCGCATATCTGTAACTAAGCGGTGTGCCGTCCGTGAACGCATTACCGCTAACAAATCTATCGCTACGCGCAACTAAATCCACAATGCTTTTTTCATCTGTGCTCTTGAGGTTTTTGAGGTCGGAAAGCGCAAATAGATTCACGCCGAATGCGTACGCCTTTATGCCTACTTCAAAATAATCGCTCGAGTCTTCCGCCACAAACCTCAAAACATCACCATATCTTAACATATACCCGTCCGTAGGTATTATCTCAAAATTGTACTTTCCGCTCAAAAGCTCGCTTTTGAGCTCCTCAAATTCGTCTTTAAGTACCCAAACTATCTGTTTTATGGGATAGTCCTCGAAGCCTTGACCTTCGGACATCGGAGGGTTGTTTTGGGCGTGTGCAAGATATTTCTGATATGTTTCACTATCAAAATTATAGGCTTTGCATATTAGTTCTTCTATAAGTTCGTCTTCGAGCACGACGCATTCGCCGGTATTGAGCACCGGTATCGTTTGGCACATTTCGTCAAACATATATCCATTTTTGCGGATGTCGTTTATGATAGCTTGTTTCATGGCGTCGTTCACTTCTTCCGCCGGAACAAACCTACACGCGGGAAAACCGTTCTCGGTAAAATACACCCAAAGTTTTACTTCATATTCCATATCAATACCTCCAAATTGAGTCCGTTATGCCTTTTTTGATATTACTATCGTTGCGGTGGAATCGGCTCCGTTTTCGACTATTTCTTTTACGGTTATTGTGTATCCGAAGTCCATACCGTTATCCATTTTGCCGTCATAGAAGAATTCTGTGTACTCGTCTGCAGAGAACGAGTCGCCCGCATAGAACAAGTCGTTGTAATCAACAAACGTATCATGGTAATTTTCGCCGATGAACGTGTTTTCTTTACCCTTTTGAATCATTTCCAAAAGGTATATGCCGTAATCGTGGAATCTTGCGCCCGTTACAATTCCGTGTTGCGGGGCATACATAACAGTGCCGTCCGACGCTGTTTCATACGCGCGATAAACCGAATTGACGTGATATATCCTCACTCCTATCGAGTCGGACAATGCGTAGTTTCTCGCATCATTTGCATAAAGACCGTCGTGTGCGAACAAGTCGATAATGACGTACTCGTCGAAAGGCGTGCCCCTATCGTCGTATCCGAGGGCGTGTACCACTATCGCGTCGCCGTGAGTTGCATATGACGAAAGGGTTATTTCAACCTCGTCCTTAGTGCCGTCGACGATTGTAGGCTCTATCCAACCGAGCATATACTTCGTATACGAATTCCAATCGCCCTTATTGTCGGCTTCCATATCGAAGAAACCGAACGTGTTACGTAACACATTGTTTTCGTCGTAATCGTAATAGTCTTGCAATCCGAACGCGTGTCCGAACTCGTGATGTATTGTATACGTTTCCGTATCGGATTCGTCCGTTCCCGAACCTATTGCGCGCATAGCCACGTTGATAAACGTGTTGATATTGGGCTTTTCGTGCGTGCCTGCGTTGCTTAAATCCGTCTTGCGAATACTCAAGAACGCGCCCGCAAAGCTCGTTCTATTGTAGCCTTGAATACCTTTCGGGTTGTCAGAAATTTGAAGCGTATTCACAAGCATAACGACGTCGTAATATCCGTCATTGTTTTGGTCGAATGCCGAACGGTCTAAATCGAGGTCCTTAAGCCAATTTTCGATAGCGTTAATCTCCGTATTAGACGGGTTTTTATTGTAATAATCCGCGGCGTTTCCGTCGAAGATATAAGGCTCGGTTATATACGCGTGCGTCGTGAACTTCCCGTACGATGACGTGGACAAGTATTTACTGAGTGAGAGGTTGCCGTTACTTAAAGTATATTCGGTAACTTTGCCGTCGTCGCCGATTACGTTACCCAACGTACCTCTGAGAGACGCCATCCAAGCGTCGTCTATCCTATTCTTTTGATCGTTGAAAGTTACGGGAACGACAAGTACGTTTTGAGTACCGATTGATTTAATGTATCCGACGGTGGACGCTTCGTACAAAGTGCTTCCTTCGAAAGTGTCGTAACACAAATCGAAATACTTTTTGCAATTTCCTACCGTTACTTCGATCTTATCTCCGTCCTGCAAAAAGCGGTTGGTTTTATCGACTACCGTTCCGTTTGCGTCTATGATGTTCCCGAATTTAACGTCTTCGATAACTGTATATAATCCGGTATACGTAGTAGTCTTTTGCCCGAGGAATTCGGGATTGTTCAGCAGTAACTCCAAACCGAACGCGAACATATCCCCGCCGACTTCTTCGATGGCGGCGTCGTACCTATCGCCGTTGACGTACAACTTCGACCATCCGTCCATATAGGTACTACGGCGTACATCTTCCACTTCCGTCATGGTATTGCAATAGTATATCTTCATACTCACGATATCGCTGGCAACGCCTTCCCTATTCATGCAAATATAATCGGGATATGCAAAAAACTCGGTTGCGTTCCTATTTGTCGAAATTGCGTTTACACCTGTTTGGAACAACTCATCAATAGATTCGACGGATGTCTTTTGCGACAAGCTATAATAATTGTCGAAGAGGAACGATTTCTCTTGTAATGCTATTTCATATTCGATGTAGTTCATTCCGGGCAACGCGTCCAACGTATACACTTTCGTACCTTCGTCGAGCGTCCCCCATCCGCCCGAAAGACTACTTATGTTTCCTACAATCAACAAACGTACGCTCTTGCCGTTATTCGTTTTGGCGGTCATCGTATATGTGCCGTCGCTGTTTTGTACGAGATTACTCGGCGCGTTTACCGTCGAGGAAAGCTCCAAATAGTCGTATTTGGAATAGTACTCCGCCGCCGTTATTTTTGTAGTCGTATGCGTTTCGCTTATCTTTTGTTTACAGATAGAGCAATAAACGACCTCGTCGTATCCGCCCTCTGTCCCCGTCGCGTTATATCCGTAAACTGGTTCCACGATGTTTTCTTTGACGGCTACGGAGGGCATATGGGTTACCGGAATCGGATGAGTTTCGCGCGACGCTTCCTCTTTACAAATCGTGCAATACTTAACCTCGTAGTAATACCCTTCTTTGTAACACGTTGCGGGTTCCCCCTCTTCTCTGACGGCAGTTCCCGGCGTATGTGATAGTTTTTCGTATATCCAGCGCTCGCGCTCGTATTCTTCTCCGCAATACATGCAATAACTAACTACATCCTTTCCGCCTTCTTTACTGCACGTCGCCTCGACTTCGTTTTCGAACTCGACATGATCTAACTTGTGCCCCGTTTGAGGGAGAATTTTGTACTCGCGACTGAGTTCTTTCTCGCAATATCGGCAAAGAGTCGCCTCCCAGCAACTGCCGTCGCTTGTGCAACTTGCCTTGACAACATCTACTTCCTCTATGCGACCGGGAGCACAGTCAACCATCGGTATGAATATCAATTCGCTCGAAAGCTCTTTGTTACAAATCGAACAGTATACTACCGATACATACTGTCCCTCGTAAAGGCACGTCGGCTCTATCTCATATTCCCGAACGGGCTCGGCGGGAACGTGGGTTATCGAAATGGTTTCGTGGTTGCGACTTAGCTCTTTTCCGCAAATGGTACAGTATACAACCTTGTCGTAACCGCCTTCCGTCGTGCAGGTTGCATCCACCCTGTTTTCCTCGACTGCCTCGGACGGAGTATGCGGAATCGTAACAACCTTGTAAGTGGTATAGTAACAACGAGTGCACTTGTCGTACGCGCTCCAACCGTATTCGCTACAGCTTGTGGGCTCTTTTCCCTCGTAATGCTCCAAATCGTGTCCGAGTTTTTCGACGGTACGATGTTCTCGACTGAGTTCCGCACCACAATTTTGATCCGTGCAATATACGACTTCATCATATCCGCCTTCCGTCGTGCACGTTGCTTCGACTACTTTTTCTTTGACGGCAGTGCCCGGGGTGTGCGTATGTGTATTCGTATCGGAATTCACACATCCCGTAACCAATACGCTCGCCGTCAATGCTATAAACAAGATTGTCGTAATCAACAGACAAACTCGTTTTACTCTGATATTGTTTTTCATTTATATCTCCTGTTTAGGGGATTCGGTATACTCTCTCCATATCGCAATAAGCTAAAGTCCACCGTCTAAATCATAAACGAAATTATTTTTCTTTGTCAATAAATTCGCTATATGAAATTATGATGTCAATATATTTATAGTAATATATAACCCACGCGCGCAAATCTCTTGTTGACATTCTTCCGTAGATAGGGTAGAATATTTACGTTTATTTTTATAAAAGGAGATTGAGATGAAAAAATCATTACTAAGCATTTTGCTGGCACTTGTTTTAATAACGTGTGTAATCGTATCGGTATCGTGCGGTTCCAACGACAAGTGCGACAATCACGAATTCGGCGACTGGTATGAAACTACGCCCGCGACCTGCACGACCGACGGCGAAAAACGTCGCGATTGCAAAAACTGCGATTATTATCAAACCGAAGTAAGTCCCGCAGGACACGTCTACGGAGATTGGACGGTCATCACCCCTGCAGGCTGTGAAACGAGCGGTAGTAAACAACGTAACTGCGCAAACTGCGACAACCACGAAGAAGAAACCATAACGGCTCTCGGACACGATTATTCGGTCGAAGTTTCGCATTCGGATTCCACTTGCAGTCAACCGGGTTCCCAAACTTTGCGTTGCAGTCGTTGCGACAGCACCACGACGAACGTCATTCCCGCGACCGAACAACACAATTACGTAGATGGCGTCTGTGCGACATGCCATGGTCAAAAGGCTTCCGAGGGCTTATCCATAAGAGTTAAGGAAGACCACTGCGAAGTCTACGGCATCGGAAGTTGCACCGATACGAATATTGTCATTCCCGCGACGTATCAAGGTCTGCCCGTAACAATTATAGATCAAAGAGCATTCCAAGACAATAAATCTATTCATAGCCTCGTAATATCCGATAACCTTACTTCCATAGGAACGCAAGCATTCTCTCAATGCACGGGTTTATCCAAAATAACATTCGGTAACGGGCTCAAAACAATCTACGGTCTCGCATTTGAAAAATGTACGTCGCTTACCGAGATCGTTATCCCGGACAGCGTAACCGCAATATCCAATGGCGCGTTTTCACAATGTCGCAACCTTGCGAGCGTAAAAATCGGTGACGGCGTCACATTCATAGCTCAGAACGCATTTAACAACTGCTCCTATCTCGAAACCGTAATACTCGGCAAAAACGTTAGCTCTATTGACTATACAGCTTTCACATATTGTCATTCCATAGAATATAACATATACGATAACGCAAGATATTTGGGAACCGAAGAAAACCCCTATATGTGGCTGTGGAGAATTAATCAAGGTGCGACTTCTTGCACCATTCATCCCGATACCAAATATATTATAGGCGAAATCGGTGTTAACTTTGCAAACGTAGCCGATGTAGTCATTCCCGACGGCGTAATAACCATAGATCGTTACGTATTTACGAATAACGCAGTACTTACCCAAATCGTCATTCCCGACAGCGTTACTTCTATAGGCTGGATGTCTTTCAACAATTGCAGTAGCTTAGAGTCTGTTGTCATAGGTAGCGGTGTGGAGTCAATCAATTACCAGGCATTTTACGGTTGCAAGAGCCTCAAAAAAGTTTATTATAAAGGCTCTATAAGCGATTGGCGCAATATAAAAATCGAAAACGATAACTCCGCTCTTGCATTTGACATACGCTATTACTACAGCGATACTAATCCTTACGAATCGAACCCCGACGATACCTATCTATATTGGCACTACGATACCGACGGCGAAACGATTTTAATTTGGAAAAAGTAATGTTTAACGTTATTTACAAAAAAAGAAGACCCACGCGGGTCTTCTTTTTTGTTCGGTGTTTTTCTAAAACACGTTTAATACCAAGCCTATTACAAGCAAATGTAGCGGATAATAAATGTAGAATGCCCACTTCATAAACTTATTTATTTTGGGATTAGTGCCCCTCTTGCCGTTGTAAAGCATTATTATCGGAACGGCTAAGAACGTGCAATATTGTAAGAACGCATAGGGCTTGGACAGCGAGAAATAATAAACGACCACATAGAGCGATACCCATATCAAGCACCAAAGAATTTGTTTGAGCGGTTTACCTCTGTTAGAACCTATCGCAAGCACGCTGAGAGCGGCAATACAGCTCCAATCCACAGGGAAAGCTGCCGCGCAAAGAAGCACGACTATTATGAGCTTAACTCCCCATTTGAGTTTTTTGCTATCGTTGACCTTGAGCATCAAAAGCCCTATCGCAAGCGACCATATGACACTGCCTTGATTCAAAAATCTTGTTATGCCCTCTCCCGTCGCAAACGGAATAAAACACATCGGACCGTATTTTACGTAGATTTCCGTCTGCAACATATACGGCACATGGGATATCAACGCAAACAAGAATAAACGCGCTATGTACTTATTCAAGTTTCTCGTATAATGATAACCTTCTGCAATGCAATAGCACATTATCGGGCATGCAAGACGTCCTATAACGTGAAATATTATCGCAAGAGGCTCCGTCGAATAATTCGGGAAAATAAGCCACGTTACATGGTCCAGCGTCATTGCAAAAATCGCAATGAGCTTCAGCATATTCTGATTAAGAGGTTTTTTAATCTCTAGCATACTCTCTCCTCAAAAGTACCTTCGATAGTCTTCTTAAAAATTATACCCCTACCGCGCATTGCTGTCAACACAAGGTTTTCTTCCCGCCCGTTTTGAGCCCGCATTTCCGCCAAAATGCAGAAACCGAGAGCGTTGACTTTCTGTTTTTGCATTTTG
>CAYZOJ010000071.1:0-2488 GCA_964480195.1 uncultured Christensenellaceae bacterium
GTAAATCCCGAAAACTATAAAACAAGCAATCCGCTAATGTTCTTTATTAAAGAAAAATAGGTTACCGAGCTAACGATAACCTATTAAAGTTCTAACCTTTCCTGCTTGTTTTCGGGATTTACTTCTTCAGGAAATACCCGGTAACGCTATTGGGATTGACGGCGACTTCTTCCGGGGTGCCCGTCGCGATTACCGTTCCGCCTCCGTCACCGCCGTCCGGTCCGAGGTCGATTATGTGGTCGGCAACTTTTATCATATCGAGATTATGCTCTATCACTATTATCGTGTTTCCGCCGTCGGCAAGTCGATTGAGTATCGTGATAAGTTTATCGACGTCGTACATATGCAGTCCTGTCGTCGGCTCGTCCAAAATATAAAGCGTCTTGCCGGTATTGCGCTTGCTGAGCTCCGTCGCAAGTTTTACTCTCTGCGCTTCTCCGCCCGAAAGCGTCGTCGACGGCTGTCCCAAACGTATATATCCGAGTCCTACGTCTTGCAGACATTTGAGTTTGCCGTATATTTTGGGAATGTTACGGAAAAACTCGCACGCGGTATCGACGGTCATATCCAAAACATCGTAAATGGATTTTCCTTTGAACTTGACTTCAAGTGTTTCCTTATTGTATCTGTGCCCTCCGCACACCTCGCAGGGAACGTAAACGTCAGGCAAAAAGTGCATTTCGATTTTGAGTATTCCGTCGCCCTTACAGTTTTCGCACCTGCCTCCCGGCACGTTAAACGAGAATCTGCTCGATTTGTATCCGCGCGCTTTGGCGTCGGGGGTGGACGCAAACAAGTCACGTATCGCCGTAAAAACATCCGTATACGTTGCGGGGTTACTTCTGGGGGTACGCCCTATCGGGCTTTGGTCTATACATATAACCTTATCGAAATACTCGGTACCCTCTACCGCATCTGCCTTCCCGAGAGGAAGATCCGCGCCGTTGAGTTTGTTTGCGCAGTACGGATACACTATGCCGTTGACAAGCGACGACTTACCGCTACCGGATACGCCCGTAACGCAAGTAAATTTTCCGACGGGGAAGTCGACGTCGATATGTTTTAGATTGTTTTGGGAAGCTCCTTTAACGCGCAAATACTCGCCCGTGCCCGCTCGACGAACTTCGGGAACAGCTATCTTGCGTCTTCCCGCAAGGTAGTCCCCCGTTATTGAGTCAGGGCACGCAATTATATCGGAAACTGTACCCTTGGCAACCAAATTGCCACCTTTTTCGCCCGCATACGGACCTATATCGACTATGTGATCCGCCTCGCGAATGGTTTCTTCGTCGTGCTCGACGACTATTAATGTATTGCCGAGATCTCTAAGCTTTTTAAGCGCGTCCAAAAGTTTTCGATTGTCGCGTTGATGAAGACCTATCGAGGGCTCGTCGAGAATATACAGCACGCCCATAAGTCCGCTACCGATTTGCGTCGCAAGCCTTATGCGCTGGGATTCGCCTCCCGAAAGCGTACCCGCCGAACGCGAGAGCGTAAGATAACCGAGTCCGACATTGTTCAGGAAGTTAAGACGCGCCTTAATCTCTTTGACGATAAGTTTGGATACGGCTTCGTCGCGAGCGGACAATTTGATTTTATCGAAAAAGTCAAGCAAATCGCGAACAGACATATCGGTAACTTCTGCAATGTTTTTACCGGCAACGGTTACGCCCAACACCTCTTTACGGAGCCTCTTGCCGTTACAGGTGTAGCACGGGCGCATGGTCATAAATCTTTCGAGGTCGGCTTTGACCGCATCGGACTGCGTTTCGCGATAGCGCCTTGCAACATTGTTTACGACGCCCTCGAAAGGAGTATTATAGTGCGCGCTGAATTTTCTGGATTCCCACTCCATATCTATAGGTTCACCGTTAGAGCCGAACAGTATTATCTGCTTGGCACTTTCGGGTAAGTCTTTATACGGAACGTCAAGGCTGAAACCGTACTTGTTCGCAACCGCCGAAATTTGGCGTTCAAACATTTTGCCCATATCCATTATGTTCCAGCCGGATACGCGCACGGCACCCTCGCGGAGAGTTAAATCGGGGTTGCGTATGATTTTGCTTATGTCCACTTCTTGCTTGAATCCGAGTCCCGAGCAATCCGGGCAGGCTCCGAACGGAGAGTTGAACGAAAACATTCTGGGGGTCAAATCGGGCATAGACACACCGCAATCGGGACAGGCGTATTTTGTAGAGTAAGTCGATTCGGTTCCGTCGATATCGACAACGACCAAACCGTCCGCAAGTTTAAGAGCGGTTTCGACGGAGTCTGTAAGTCGTCTGTTCAAATTTTCTTTGACTACAAGTCTGTCGACGACAACGCTTATATCGTGCTTAATGTTTTTTTCGAGCTTAATATCCTCGTCGAGCGTATAGTTTATACCGTCGATTCGCACTCTCGCGTAACCCGACTTACGATATTGTTCGAGTTGCTTGGAATACTCACCTTTGCGACCGCGAACAACGGGAGCCATTATTATGACCTT
>CAYZOJ010000071.1:2588-6911 GCA_964480195.1 uncultured Christensenellaceae bacterium
AATACCACGAGTTTGTCGCGCGGTATGGCGACGGATATGTTTTTAAGATTGTTTTCTTTTGCGCCTTTTACATATATTTCGTTACGCATCTTTTTTATCTCTCTCCCGTTTGAGTTCCGCTATTCTGTCGCGGAGCGTTATTGCCGTTTCAAAATCGTAAACGGCGGTCGCTTGCTTCATAAGCCCGCGTAAACGCTCAATTTCTGCCGTAATTTCGCGTTTTTCGAGTTTACCGCGCTTGCCTTTGCCGGATTTATTGCCGTCTTCTTCGGCTTTTTGCGTTATCGCTATGGTGTTCGTGACCGGTTTTACTATCGTCTTGGGGGTTATGCCGTGTTCCGCATTATAGTCCATTTGTATGCGACGTCTGCGTTCGGTTTCGTCGATTGCTTCCGTCATACTTCCCGTCATATAATCGGCATACATTATAACGCGCGCGTCTTTGTTTCTCGCGGCTCTGCCGACGGTCTGTATCAGCGACGTCCGCGACCGCAAAAATCCTTCTTTGTCCGCATCGAGTATCGCGACAAGCAATACCTCGGGGATATCCAAGCCCTCTCTCAAAAGGTTTATGCCGACAATGACGTCGATATCTCCGCGACGGAGCCTGTTGATTATCTCGATACGCTCCAACGTGTCGATATCGGAATGCATATATTCGACTTTGATATGGTGTTCCTTGAGATATACCGTTAGACTTTCCGCCATTTTTTTGGTAAGAGTCGTTACCAAAACTCTGCCGTTTTGCTCTATCGCCGAGTTGATTTCGCTTATAAGGTCATCAATTTGCCCGTTTGTCGGCTTGACCGTAATCGGCGGGTCGACCAGCCCCGTAGGACGTATGAGTTGCTCGGCAACCGTTTCCGCAAGCCCGAGTTCGTACTCCCCTGGAGTTGCCGATACGCATATAATTTGCTTAAATCTATTGTTGAACTCGTCGAAATTCAGCGGTCTGTTGTCGTATGCCGACGGCAATCTGAAACCGTATTCGACAAGGTTCTTTTTGCGCATTCTGTCGCCGTTAAACATACCTCGGACTTGTGGTAGCGTTATGTGACTTTCGTCGACAAACAATAAAAAGTCGCCTTTGAAATAGTCCATCAACGTAAACGGCGGTTCACCTGGCTTCCTACCGTCAAAATACCTCGAATAGTTCTCGATACCGCTACAATAGCCCATTTCGCGTATCATTTCGACGTCGTAATTGACCCTTTCGCGGATACGTTGCGCCTCTATGAGCTTGAATCTATCTTCAAAGTTTTTGGCTTCGACTTCCATGTCTCCGAGAATATTTTCGAGAATACCCTCGACCCTTTCCGACTCACCGACGACATAGTGAGTCGCAGGGAATATCGCTGCGTGCTCAACGGTATTTATCACCTTTCCGCTTGTAACGTCAAACTCGACCATGCGGTCTATTTCGTCGCCGAAAAACTCTACACGGAGAGCGACTTCCGACGCGTTGGACGGGAAGATTTCGAGAGTATCTCCGCGCACGCGGAAAGTCGAACGAACAAAGTCGATATCGCTACGTTTGTACTGGACCGAAACAAGCTTGTCGATAACTTTATCACGCTCGATTTCGTCCCCTCGTCTTAGCGACACCATATTCCTAAAATACTCTTCCGGGGCACCTAATCCGTAAATACAGGATACCGAAGCCACTACTATTACATCGTCGCGCTCACCGAGAGACGCGGTGGCGGAATGGCGAAGTTTATCTATTTCGTCATTGGTTTCGATTTCTTTTTCTATGTAAGTATCGCTCCGCGGAATGTACGCTTCGGGCTGATAATAATCGTAATACGACACGAAGTATTCCACTCTGTTATGAGGAAAAAGCTCCCTGAACTCGTTGCAAAGCTGGGCGGCAAGCGTCTTATTGTGCGCCATAACCAGCGCGGGCTTACCCGTGCGTGCGATAACATTTGCCATGGTAAACGTCTTACCGCTACCGGTTACGCCGAGTAAAACTTGCGTCCTCTGTCCGGCTTCGACCCCGGCTACCAATTTGTCGATAGCCTGTTGCTGGTCCCCGCTCGGCTTGTACGGAGCCTCTAATTTGTAGGGATACTTTTGCATACTTCTATTATTCCGTCGGCGAGAAATATAATACCTTTATCACGCCGTAAGCATTATATCACGCCCCACGTGCATAGTCAAACGACTATTTGCGAATGAGAAAAAATGTTCGCAAATTCCACACAAAACAAGCGCCCTTGCGAGCGCTTGTTTTTATTGAATAGGCTTATTACGGATAATAAATTAACACTTGTGCATATATTCGTTTTTCTTCCGACTCCTATACATTTGTGCTTAAAAGCATATTTCAATATGCTTTGAATGGCTCGATTTTAGCTATTAAACAGCACTTCATAAGATACGCGCTCAAAGTTTTGGTTGATGTCGTGAACGGTAAGATATATATCGTTTACCACGTAGAGATAGTTGCCGATTCTAACGCCTCTCGCTTCTTCTTGCTCGAGGACGACCGCGCCTTTTAAGTATATTTCGCCGTCCATAAATCCGAAGATGGCGTAATAACTGCCATAGGTTTCGGGGTACTCGTATTCGATACCGTTTACCAAAACTTTATCGCCTTGCTTTGAGCATATAGTCACTGAAAAGGCTATAATGTCATAATCTTTATCGTAGAGTATTGCTCGCGGATCGTACAACGCTTCGGCATAGCCGTAACTCCCATAGTCGATTTTATTTATGATTGTGGCGTCGTCGCCGGAGTTATCGTATAACACCACCTCGATACCTGTGAGTGTTCCGTTTGCATTCGCACTGCGCCCGAGACCGATAAGGTAATCGGTGCCCTCTACGTTATGAAGATACATCGAAACGCCTTCCTTTTCAAGTCCCTCGGAAACTTTTACGTTTGTAGGATCGCTAAGGTCTATTTTGAAGAGCGGGTCGGTTTCGCGGAACGTAACAATACTTGCGATAGTACCGTTAAAGCGCGCAGAGTATATCCTCTCGCCTTTGCCGAAGCACTCCGACTCTCCTATTAACGCCATGTCCTTATCCATTACGTAAACTTTGTTGTAGTTTTCCGAAGTGGTTACGCCGTAAACGCTGGTGGCTATACGGAAAGTATTATCGTACTCGTCCATGGAGTATCTGTCCTTGATGTATCCGTTGACTTCGTTACCGCCCAAGCAGGTCAGGTCGGTTATCGAAAACTTAAGAACTCTGGTTTGGACGGCGCCTTCATAAGAGTACCAATAGCGTAAACCATTGGTAAGATAACGCTTGCTGTAATCGGTGGTTGCAATATAAATATTGTCTTCCGAAACGTAAACGTCGCTTCCCGCACCGAGGTATGCTTTGTATGCGTCGGCTTGGGGATTATCTATATCTATAACGCCTATCGTGGTATAAGTCGTGGTGGGAATACCGTCAAACCAATAAATATTTTCGACGTCCATTTCGCCGTCAACGCCCGCGAAGGTATCGTTTACGCAGGGAATGTTAATATTGTCAGCATTACAAGTTACCACGTAATACATCTTGCCTTGCTTAAAGCGACTTGATACCAAACTGCCTTGTTGGGCTACCGAACGCTCTAAAACGGGTGCTGATTTATTAGATATATCGAATATCGCAAAAGACGCATAATATTTGCCGTCAACGACTATTTCGCCTTCTAATATGAGCTTATCACCGTAAAGATAAATGCCGTATGCGGTATACTTAGAGCCTCCTAAAACCTTGCCGGGATTTATGACCCCGGTAACTCTTGTATTCGAGCCGTCCGCTTTTACTATTTCTATCTTGTTTTGCTCGGAATAGCCGTTTACGCCTTTCAAATAATAGATATACTCGCCGTCGGTCTTGATAATGTCGGACTCGTCTATACCGTCGACTTGCACGTTTGTTGTGGAGTAGTCGCCGGAGCCTGTTGCCGTGTCGTTTTTTGGTGCCGGCGACATGACATTGGACGCATCGTCCGTTGCCCCGTAGAACAACGATATTCGTTCGAGATATGTTTCCTTATAATAATTGCGGAAATCGTTCAATACCGTATCTACTTCATCGCGATTAGTAAATCTGCTTACCTTAAATTTGCCGGTGTCGGGGACTTGAACTCTTCCGGGAAGATTGTAGTACAAAACGAGTAATACCGTTGCAATAACTAAAATCGTCGCTATCAAGAGAACGATAATACTGCCTGTTCTTTTACGTTTAGACTTAGTATTCATATAAACCTCCGTTCGATTTCTACATATACTACAGTTCAAACGTGAGTTTGTACAAGAAATTTTTAACTTTTTTGTTTTTTCACACGTTTCATATTAGAAGAACACCGCATAC
>CAYZOJ010000072.1:0-1968 GCA_964480195.1 uncultured Christensenellaceae bacterium
GGACAGTAGTTGGGTTTGGGGGTATCCGAGGTGTATCCGCACTCGCAACGCCAGCCGTTCCCGGGGCGTTTTTTACCGCAATCGGGACAGAAGTTCCCGTCCGAACTCCTACCGCATTCGCACGTCCAAACGTTTCCGTCCGCAGGCTTTTCGGTATCAGAGAGCGCATACATATTTTGGACGGTATTGCCGGTGGCGTTGTTGACCATTCCGAGTCCCATAAATCCGAGCATAGCTCCTCCGTCATTGGACGCCGCGTTCTGCATGGCTTCCGCTTGTGCAAGTCCGAGTTTTGCGCCCATCATTCTCGAATCCCTACCGTAAACGCGACTTTCTTGGAACTCGGCAATTTTCTTTGCACTTTCGGCGTCGGGAGCTACCGAAGCTATAGCTATGGAATACAGCATAAGCCCGCGCCTTTCGTTCCACTTGCTCCTGAGCTCCCCATTCAGTTCATCGCAAACGGTAGTTGCATAGAGCGGAAGTTTGTCGTAGGGAATACCTCTTAACGCCACTCTTCCGAGCGTCGTTTGGAGCGCCGTCATAAGCTCGGCTTTGAGCATCGGTTCTATCGCGCTTTTGTTAAAATCGCCTTTTAGGTTCCCTGCAACGCATTTATAGAACGCCAAAGGATTGGTTATCTTATATGTATATTCGCCGTAAGCGGATATCTTCATACTGAAATTGAACTCGGAATCGCGGAACGCCACATTGCCGACGCCCCACTTATTACCCATAATTTCTTTGAGGTTTACGTAGTACACGCGCTGATCGCTAAGCCTTTGTCCGCCAGCCGTAAACTTACGTCCGCTTTCTTTAAGCACTCCGCCGAGATTAGAAAACACTCCGTTAAAAAGCGACGGTTGCGTGCCTGTTCTGTATAGGTATTGACCGGGTTCGGCGCAATAATCGACGACCTTACCGTTTTCGACGATAATCATAAATTGCCCGTCTGCAACGTCCACGCGAGAACCGTCGGAGATTATGTTCTCGTCGGAATTGACGTTTGCTCCACGGACGGCGAACTTCCTACCTCTTGCAATCAATATGTCGCTCGACAACGAATCGCATTTGAAGTAGTCTACCCATTGCTCGGAAAACGTTTGCTTTGCGGAATCGAAAAGTATTTTTACAAGTCCCATTGTGTATCTCCTTATTTGTTAAAATCAATATATCACACTTCTAAAATTTTTGCAATACTCATAGTGTTATGCCTTGATTTTTTTTAGATATTGTGCTAATTTATTCTTATAAAGAATGCGCGCCCGCGTGCGCTAAAAAGGAGTGGTAAAATGTCGCGTTGCGTTGTTTGCGGAAGCACGATAATTTCAGCCGGCGGAGCTTGTGCCGACGGTAAGATTTGTCGTCGTTGTTGGAATAAAATCAGCGAAAACCTCAACGGTATTCGCTCGATGCCCTCGCGTAAACTCCGCTCGCACGTTGCTTGGCGCGACCAAAATATGTCGCTTTACGGTACTTTCCGACCGACTTCCGTCGTAGGCAAGCTCGACAAACTCCACGTGGACGACGTAAATAAGCTTTTTGCGGTTTCGATCGAAACAAGCTCTCTCAAATACAAACCCGACATATTCCGTTTTGACGAGCTCGCGGGCTATTGCCTCGACGTAAAAGACGAAAACGGCTCGATATCACCTTACGGACCAAGACTTACCCCGGAAGTGTATAAACATCGTGCGACCTGCCGTTTTACCCCGCCACCGGAACTCCCGACTCTCCGTAACGGCGAGTCCGTACCGCCCGAATCGAGGTACATCAACGACGGAGAACGCGACACTTGGGTAAGCGTTTATCTATACCTTAACAATCCGTGGATTCCGTTCATAAGAATGTTTGTAACAAAACGCCCTTGCGGTTCGCCCGGAACAAGGTCGTACAATAAAGCCGTTGCCGTCGCGCGCGGTATAATAGCGATATTAAAAGACATACTTACCCAAAACGGTCCCGTTT
>CAYZOJ010000072.1:2068-6756 GCA_964480195.1 uncultured Christensenellaceae bacterium
TCAACCTACTCTCCCGTCAAGTGCTCCGTCTGCGGTGCCGTCGGTCAAACGGGTAAATATTGCGAGTACTGCGGTACCGCTTTACATTAAAATTCTCTCATATGGAGGCTATATATGGCTAAGAAAAAAACTCTTTCTAACAATCAGCTGATTTCGGCTATAGCTCTTATAGTTATAGGCGTACTCTTCTGTTGCTTCCGCTCCGGAATGCTCAACGTGCTCTTTACGGTAATCGGCGCAGTGCTCATCGCATTGGGCGCATACGACCTCTTCCGTAAAAATTGGGTAATGGGCGCAATCGAACTCGCGTTAGGTATCGCAATCATCGTTTGCGGTTGGACGGTCCTCGAAATCACCCTTCTCGTGCTCGGCGTCGTATTTATCGTTTACGGCGTCTATCTCCTCGTCGTAACGGCAAGCAAAACCAAGTCCTTTAAGACCTTTAACGCTTGGCTTGCAATCATCAAACCCTTGCTCATAATCCTCTTCGGTATCTTCCTCGTCGTAGCAAAATGGGTTCTTGCCGATTGGATATTCATCGTTATAGGCGTTCTCGCGATTATCGACGGCGTTCTCGTAATCGTAAAATAATTTGTAAACTCGATAAGCAAGCACTTTTTCGATAAAAATCGGTAAGTATCCGGTTACTTTCCAAAAGTGCTTGCGCAAACATCTAATATATGCTATCATTTCGACAATAAAATTCACTCAGGAGGAAATCTCGATGGTAGTTTTAGTCGTTAAAAGCTATATCTCCGCTCAAGATAAAGAGTTAGCCGATGAGTTTATCGCGGTCTGCCGTAAACACACCGAAATCAGCTCGGCACAAAACGGTTGCGCACTATTCGAAATGAAAGACTCTCTCGTAGGCGACGAAGTCGAAGTAATGTTTATGGAAGCTTGGAGAACTCGTAAAGACTTCGAAGCGCACCAAGCACTCGTTAGCGAAATGCCCCACTACGCAAGACTTAACGAACTCCGCACGCGTAAAGAAACGCAAATGTTGGCGGATACCGATAATTAGGAGAACAAATGTTAACCAGCAAACAACGCAGTTATCTTAGAGCCCTCGCAAACAACGAGGAGCCCATATTCCAAGTAGGCAAATCCGGCATAACCGATATGATGGTTGCCGAACTTCGTAACGCAATCGAGGCGCGTGAACTCATCAAAATTACCGTATTGAGGAACGCCGATGTCGAAACCAAAGAAGTCCTCGCGGAGCTTGCCGAAAAGCTCAATGCCGAACCCGTTGCTGCAATCGGTTTTAAGGCGATACTTTATAAACCCAACCGCAAAACGCCCAAAATCGTACTTCCGAGGTAATTATGGAAGATAAAAAACAAACCACTCAAACCCCTACTCCGGAAGAAATCAGGCGTAATCGCGCAGAAGAAGAACGCAAACGCAAAGCTCGTCGCAAGGCGGAAGAGGAAAAAAGGCGTTACTTCGAGTTCTACGACGACGTAAAACACGACCGTAACAAAGAATGGTAACTAAAAAACGACTGCTCGATAGCAGTCGTTTTTATTCTTATGAGTATGTCCACGGAAATTGTGTAACCGCTGTTTGCACAATTTTTTATTATATAGCAATGCCGTTTGAGGTCTATAACTTTTCTATTCGCAAAAGTTTAACGCTCATAGGTTTTAGAATAAAGCGTACTTTTCCGTTATGCACGCGCACTTGTTTTTTGCGCCAGACGTCGGCTACGGAATAACCGTCGGGGACGTCAACCGAAAACGCTTTAAGCCTAATGCCTTTTGCAACGTTAAAGCAAGCTATGTATTCCGTATCTCCTACTTTGGCACCCCAAATCGGGAATTTATTGTCATCGACAACAACTCTGTTATCGTGTGAGTTTTGGTTAATGTCGATTATCTCTCTCTGCTTATAAAACTTAAGATCTTCTTCTTTGCTCTCGGGTAAATGTCCGCCCATCATAAGCGGAGAGCGGATTAAAGACCATAACGAAAGCATAACTTCTTTTTCGCTTTCGGTAAGACGCGAATCCCTTTCGCCTCCGAATCCACCGCATTTTAAGAGCCTGCCTATCGGCAACATATCGCAGTCGGGGAAGTGCCCCGCTCCCGTGTATTGCACCCATTTAGACGCTATCGGAAAGATTTCGCGCAAATGCTTTGACTTATCCCATACGTCGTCCTTAATGCGCCAAGCGTTTGCAAACTCCATAAAGTGCTCGGCGTCTTGAACGGGAGCGGTATCCGCCGAAATCGCACCCGGGGAAAGCGATAACACCATCGGTCTTCCCGTCTTTAAGATTGCGTTGTGATAGCCCTCGACTTCCTTTTTTCTGCCGTCCGTATACGGGCGCGCAGCGTCGTCGAGTTTTATGTAATCGACTTCCCATTCGGCATATTGCCTAAAAATCGAATCAAGATATTCTTCGGCTCCCGGCTTATCCATGTCTATACCTTTGTTATGGTTAAGCCAATCGCAATCCTCTCCGGAAATTATCATATCTGCGGTAATGCCGTCGGTTCCGAGTATCGGCAACTTGTATTCGACGGCTTGACGAGGTATGCCTCGCATAAGGTGTACGCCGAATTTAAGACCTCTTTGATGGCAATAGTCCGCAAGATACTTGAACGAACCGTTTGCGGAAGGGAATTTTTCGGGCGCGGGCAACGGTCTTCCGTATTCGTCGAGATTGAGTTCGACGTCGAACTTGCCGTCCGCATATGTCTGATTCGGCGCGTATATCGGTTTTTTTATAGGATACGACCAGCAAAAATCGACTATGCAATACTCCCAGCCGTACTCTTTCAAGTGCTCGGCGACATAATCGACATTCATCTTGAATTCGTTTTCATCGACGGCGTGTCCGAAACAGTCGTAACTGTTCCAACCCATAGGGGGCTTTAACGCGAAAGTGTTTTTATCCACGGCTACTCTCCTATTTTGCGCGTTTTGTTTCTTTAGTCATCCGTTTGATTTTGGATATCAGCGACTTGGTGGCGTATCCCGAGGATACTCTCCACTGCCAGTTGCCGTCGGCGACGGACGGGGTGTTCATTCTTGCTTTGTCGTTCGGGAGCCTTAACCAATCTTGGAGCGGTATAACCGCCAAATTCGCCTTGGAAGACATTGCCATATATATCAAATCGTAGGTTCTGTCCGCATAGCGACGGGGTCTTTCGGCATTAAAGCATTTGCGACGCGCTCCCCTAAGCTCTTTGCACCAACTATACGCGCAATCCGCATCGTGCGTTCCGCTGTAAACGACACAGTTTTCGTTCTTGAACATCCTCGGCAGATACTCGCTATCTTTGTCGTCAAACGCAAATTGCAAGTTTTTCATACCGGGATACCCGCAATAATCGAGGAGTTTACGTACGTCGTCGGTAATAAAGCCGAGGTCTTCGGCGATAATCTTCGCATTCGGAACGGCACCGTTAACCGCATCGAACAGCGAGTGCCCGGGACCTATCTCCCATTTTCCACCGCGAGCGGTAGTATCGCCGTACGGCACCGTATAGTATCCCGCGAAGCCTCTGAAATGGTCGATACGGACTATATCGTAGAGTAAAAAGCTCTGCTTAACACGACTTATCCACCAAGTATAGTTATCGTATGCCATTTTGAAGTAATTGTATATCGGATTACCCCAAAGCTGACCGTCGGGCGCAAAACCGTCGGGAGGACAGCCGGCAACTTTTGTCGGAGTTAATGTGCCGTCCAACAAAAATTGACCGGGACTACTCCATACGTCGACGGAATCGTATGCAACGTATATAGGCATATCTCCGATTATTTTAATGCCGTATTTACCTGCATATGCTCTGACTTTTTTCCACTCCTTAAAAAACTCGTATTGCAAAAAACGCCAAAACTCCGCTTCGGGCTCGAGCTCCTCTTTATGCGTCATTGCCCTGTCGTAATACTTGAACTCGTCATCCCACTCCTGCCAGCAACGATAATCGTTACGCACTTTGAGCGCCATAAAATACGCGTAGTCATCGAGCCACTCCGAGTGCTTTACGCAAAAACGCCTATACTCGGCATTCGGCACAAATCTCGAAAACGCCTTGCGTAAAAGCGGGTAACGCTCATAAAACAACTTGCCGTAATTTATGACGGAAGAAGAGTCAACGGCACTTTCAAGCTCATCGAGTGTTAGAAGTCCGTCGTCGTAAAGCTGTTCGAGGTCTATAAAATACGGGTTCCCCGCAAAAGAAGCGGGCGACTGATACGGGCTATCGCCGTAAGCCGTCGGGTTAAGTGGCAAAATCTGCCAACACTTGGTACCTGTCGCATTCAAAAAATCCAGCCACTCATAGCAAGGCTTGCCGAAAGAGCCGATCCCGAAACGCGACGGCAACGAACTGACCGCCATCAAAATACCGCTTTTGCGTCTGAATCCGAAATTTTTGTAAACGTTTGCCACAATAAGTCCTTTGCAAATAATCTAAACTTGCATATTTAGTGTAACGCCTAACGCGTCCGTTGTCAACTAGGCAATATCCGTTTCCTATTGAGAATTTTTGTGGAAAGTCACAATTTTTCTCAATACTTTTATAAAATTAAGGAGCTCGCAAACGCGGACTCCATCTATGTTTAGATTATCTCAAAATATTTAAGCGTGACTTTAATTACCTCTACCCTATTGTTCTTTCCGGTTTTTATAAGGTGTTTGTTGTGATTTCTTCATCGTTTACCTCCCGATT
>CAYZOJ010000073.1:0-6246 GCA_964480195.1 uncultured Christensenellaceae bacterium
TTTTTATTATACCCAAACGTCTAATTCGTATTTGACTTTTATGTGCATTGCACATATAATTAAAGTACGAAAGGTGCTTTTTTGTAATTGCACACTTATAAACGCCCCTCAGGAGGAATAATGGATAAACTAAAAATGATGTCAAAGGATAACGTACAAGCCAATATCCAAAAGATACGTTCGCTTTTCCCGAACGCCGTAACCGAAGTTTTGCGCGACGGAGTCCCTACTCTTGCCGTCGATTTCGACGTACTCAAACAAGAGCTGAGCAATGTTCTTATCGACGACAAGGAAGAACGCTATGAGTTTACTTGGCCGGACAAGAAGAAGTCTAAACTTCTTGCCAACTCCCCTATTTCCGCAACCCTCCGTCCTTGCAAGGAAGAAAGCGTTGATTTTGATAACACCGAAAACCTTTATATCGAGGGCGACAACCTTGACGTTCTGAAACTTTTGCAAGAAACGTATCTCGGCAAAATCAAAATGATTTACATAGATCCGCCTTATAACACCGGTAACGACTTCGTTTATAACGACGACTTTTCGGAAAGTAGCGACGAATACCTTGCTTGTAGCGGACAGTACGACGAACAAGGCAATCGCCTTGTACAAAACACCGAAAGCAACGGACGCTTCCACACCGATTGGCTAAATATGATTTATCCGCGACTTAAAGTGGCAAGGGATTTACTTAGCGATGATGGCGTGATTTTTATAAGTATAGATGATAATGAACAAGCAAACCTAAAAAAAATTTGTGATGAGATCTACGGAGAAAGCAATCTAATATGCCAATTTGTTTGGAAGTCTAAACCGCAAGGCGGAAATGATAATCCGCATATTGTCACAGAACATGAATATGTTGTGTGCTATTCAAAGAATATAAGTAATATTTCCACAAACGGAAGACCTATCGATCCTGAAAAATACAAAAGTATTGATGAATATTTCTCCGAACGTGGCAAATATGCATTAGGTAAACTTGATTTAAGCACACTCGGATACAGAGAAAACTTGGATTACGCAATCATCGCTCCAGATGGTTCTGAAGTTTATCCCGGTGGCGTTAACAAAGAAGAACATGTTGCCAGGAAAAAAAGAAATAGTAATCTCACGAATGATTGGCAGTGGAGATGGTCAAAAGAACGATTTGACAAAGCTTTCGCATCTGGCTTTATTGAGATGAAACAAGATAAACACGGAAAATGGACTGTTTATGCAAAGGAATACCAGAATGTAGACAGAGATGGGCATCCAATAAAAAGAGCTAAAAAGTATAGAACAATTATTGACGATGTTACAACAGTTGATGGTACTACAGAAATTCGTAATTTGGTAGGGAATCGTGTTTTTACGTTTCCAAAACCAACAAAACTACTCCATAAATTTCTGGACATAATGGCGACCACCGATGCGCTTGTACTGGATTTTTTCTCAGGCTCTGCGTCACTTGCTCAAGCGATAATGGAACTCAACGCAACACACGATTTCAAAATAAAATACATTTTAGTCCAAATACCTGAAAAAACGCCAATCGTTTCAGAAGCCAAAAACGCAGGCTATAAAAACATTTGCGAAATCGGCAAAGAGCGTATTCGCCGTGCGGGGAAGAAAATCAAAGAGGAAAGTCCGCTTACCTCGCAAGATTTGGATATCGGATTCCGTGTACTCAAACTTGACTCGTCAAATATGAAAGACGTGTACTATAAGTCTGCTGACTACAGTCAATCTCTACTTGATACTCTTGAAGATAATATTAAGGAAGACCGTACTCCGCTCGACCTATTGTTCCAAGTAATGCTTGAACTTGGCAAACCGCTTTCTGCCACAATTGAAGAAAAAGAGATTGCCGGCAAGCGCGTATTTATCGTGGACGACAACGACCTTATTGCTTGCTTCGACAAAGATGTCAATGAAGAAACCATCAAGGCAATTGCCCAACTCAAACCGTTGTATGCCGTATTCCGTGATAATTCCTTTTCCACCGACACCGTTGCAACCAACTTTGACCAAATCTTTGCAACTTATTCACCCAATACTACAAGGAGGGTTTTATAAATATGTGTGAATGCTTCATTTGTGGTCGTACACTACCAAACAACGCCAAAGAAACAAACGATGGCTACTGCGCCTATAATTGTCCTAATTGTGGAAGTTTTATAATTCCGGATTCAACGCGAATGTCGGATGACGAAAAACCAAATAAGGAATATGATAAAGCTAAATTGACAAAATATATGTACTATAACAAAAAAGTTTTACGTATTTATTACATCGGCGATGAAAACTCTTATGGCATATATAAGCAAAGAAAGAAAAACTCAACCGCAATTTGTATAACTGCTGATATGTTAGAAAATTGGTATCCTAAAACATTCGATGACAAAATCAATAAAATGCTTATAAAGCTTCAAGGCTTGACGAAATTTGACGGAGATGTCATTTCTAAAGATCTCATCAAGCAAATTGCATTCATTTCAAGCAATCCAAATACTGCCGACAAAGAACTTGACTATATAATTAAGTATCTACTTGAAAACGGATATCTACAAAAAATCAATGCTGACTATCAGTTAACACCAAAATCATTAGAAAGGATATATGAATTACAAAAAAACGACTGTATGAATAAAAATATTTTCGTGGCAATGACATTTCATCAAAATGAAAAAGAAATTCGCGAAGCAATAAAACAAGGAATAATTGAAGCAGGCTATTCTCCGATATTAATGGACGAAATCATCCACAACCATCAAATAATACCTGAAATGCTTCAACTTATTAAAGAAAGTTGCCTTTTAATTATGGATATTACTCAACCCAATTATGGTGCCTATTTTGAAGCCGGTTATGCCTTAGGTCTTAACAAAGAGGTAATTATCTCTTGTCAACAAGAAGTATGGGATACAAAGGACTTTTCCTGCGAAAAAGATAATACATGCCCATACAAGCAGCTGGCGCTTAAACCACATTTTGATATTGCACAAAAGCAAATACTTTTATGGCAAAATCATAAGGATTTAACTAAAAAAATTACCAAATGGATAAAGCGTATTACCGGTTAGCTTATGAAATTCAAATTTAAGATACAAGATTATCAAACAGAGGCTGTAAATGCGGTTGTTAAGGTCTTCAAAGGGCAACCGTTTAATGACCGAGTTTCTTATCTAAGAGATTTGGGCGATGTCGGCGGAAAACAGTTTTCGTCTTTCGACGATATCGAAAGTGACGGGAGCGGTTTCGGAAATGCGCCCGTCGCACTCGACGATATTCAACTACTCGATAATATCCGAGCTCTTCAACTCGAAAACAATATAAAACAATCGTACGCTCTTTCCAAGCCTTTCGGACGCGGGTGTCGTCTGGCGCTGGATATCGAAATGGAAACGGGTACCGGCAAAACGTATTGCTACATAAAAACTATGTTCGAACTCAACAAAAAGTACGGTTGGAGTAAGTTTATAGTCGTGGTTCCGTCCATTGCCATACGCGAAGGCGTTAAAAAGTCGTTTGAAGTGATGGAAGAACACTTCTTTGAACATTACGGTAAAAAGGCACGCTTCTTTGTATATAACAGCAAAAATCTTAACCAATTAGATAACTTTTCCGCAAGCAAAAATATTTGCGTTATGATTATCAACAATCAAGCGTTTGCGACTTCGCTTAAAGAAGGTGCGAAAAACGAGGCTTCACGCATTATTTACAGCAAACAGGACAGTTTCGGCAGTCGGCGTCCCATCGACGTAATATCGGCAAACCGCCCTATTATCATTTTGGACGAACCGCAAAAACTCGGCGGTAACGCCACTCAATCGAGTATTAAACTCTTTAATCCGCTATTCACCCTCAATTATTCCGCAACACACAGGGATACCCATAATCTAATCTACGTTCTCGACGCACTGGACGCCTATCAAAAAAAGCTAGTAAAAAAGATAGAGGTCAAGGGCTTCGAGCTCCGAAATCTCCGAGGTACGGACGGGTTTATCTATTTTTCGCAAATCATTCTCGATCCTAAAAAACCGCCCATGGCGCGCCTTACTTTCGAAATAAACTACGCTAAAGGTATCAACCGAGAAACTCGCCTTATAAAAGTCAACGATAACCTCTACCCCCTGTCGGCAGGCGGAAAAATGCCACCGCTCGAACAATATAAAGACGGTTTCGTCGTAAAAGAAATAAATCCCGTAAACGATACCATAACTTTCCTTAACGGGCAAACGCTTGCCGTCGGAGAAGTACACGGGGACGTTTCCGAAAGGGATATCCGACGTATTCAAATAAGAGAAACAATACTTTCGCACTTCGAAAAGGAAGAAAAACTCTTTAATTTAGGAATTAAATGCTTGTCCCTCTTCTTTATAGACGAGGTTGCTCATTATCGCCGGTACGACGAGGACGGTAACGAACTACTCGGCGACTTCGGCGTTATGTTCGAAAACGAATACTCGAACGTCCTCTCGGACTACACCGAAAATCACGATGGTACGTATGTCGACTACTTAAAGAGTATCGACGTAAAAGACACTCATAAAGGGTATTTTTCTATAGACAAAAAGACTAATCGCTCAATAAATACGGTAGAAAAACGCGGTGGCGTCGACGATATCTCCGCATACGACCTGATACTAAAAAATAAAGAACGTCTGCTATCTTTCGATGAACCTACTCGCTTTATCTTCTCGCACTCGGCTCTCCGCGAAGGCTGGGACAACCCGAACGTATTCCAAATCTGTACGCTCAAACAGTCCGACAGCGAAATAAACAAGCGTCAGGAAGTCGGTCGTGGCATGCGCCTATGTGTAAACCGCTCGGGCGACAGAATAGATTCTTCCGTCCCCGGATTGGAAGTACACGACATAAACGTTTTGACGGTTATAGCAAGCGACAGCTATAAGGCTTTCGTCAGCGACTTACAACAAGAAATTAAGTACTCGCTTTACGAAAGACCTACAAAGGCAACGGCTGAATACTTTATAGGCAAAACCGTCAACGTTAACGGCGTCGCACATACGATAACCCCAAAAGAAGCCACCAAAATCCAATATTATCTTATTCACAACGACTACATAGATTACGAAGGTAACATTACTGACGACTATCGCACTGCAAAAGAATTGGCGTCGTTTAAGCCATTGCAGGAAGATATTGCGGATCTTGCCGACGGTATCCACAAACTCATTCAAGGCATTTTCGACGAAAAGGTTTTTGATGATATCGTGACACGCGCAAACAAACCGAAAATTACCGAAAATTCACTCAACGAAAACTTTGCAAAAAAAGAATTCCAAGCGCTTTGGAAATACATCAATCATAAATACGCATATACGGTATCGCTGAATAGCGCCGAACTCATCGAACGCGCTATAAACGCATTGAACCGAGAAATGTATGTAACGGAACTCTCTTACGTTCGTACAATCGGTTCGCAAGCGAAAGACTCTCTAAGTTTTACCGAAGGAAAAACAAAAACGGAAACACTTTCAAACACAATCTGTTCGCAAGCGCGTTACGACCTCGTCGGTAAAATCTCACAAGGCACTACCCTGACAAGGAAAACGGTTTGCGCAATCCTAAAAGGTATTCACTCGGACGTGTTCGATATGTTTAAGAAAAACCCGGAAGACTTCATCTCAAAAGCAATTCGCTTAATCAATAAACAAAAAGCGGGACTTGTTTTAGACGCAATTAAATACGACGTAACCGACGAAGAACCGTATTCCGCCGACATATTCAACATAGGCGGTGTCGTAAACTTCGAAAAGGCGTTGCGTACCGAAAAACACGTTACTCCTTACGTCGTGTACGACAGCGACGTCGAAAAAAGTTTTGCTTCCGCGCTTGACCGCGACGAGGATAAAGTTTGCGTCTATGCAAAACTCCCAAAGGCTTTCCACATTCCTACGCCCATAGGCAATTATTCTCCCGACTGGGCTATAGCCTTTTATGAAAACAGCGTAAAATACGTTTACTTCATTGCAGAAACCAAAGGCAGTAAAGAACATATCGACGATATCGAAAAAGCAAAAACCGCTTGCGCAAAAAAACTATTTGACAAACTCAACGGCGGAAACGTGCATTACGACGTCGTCGACAGTTACCAACATCTACTGGATATAATCGGTAGATAACTGTTTTGGGTTTCCTTAAATACAAAATTTGTTACCCTAAATCACGATTATAGGATAATTAGGTCGAAGATTTTTTGCGGGGTGTCGCATTGGAGAGTGGCAAGGGCGCGGGATG
>CAYZOJ010000074.1:0-6159 GCA_964480195.1 uncultured Christensenellaceae bacterium
AAAAAACTACAAAAAAGGCAAAAAAACGCAACGGTCTTATGCTTTGCGGTAACCTACAAAAATGCAAAAAAATTAGGCGTGGTAAGTCGCCACGCCTTTAACGATGTTTATAAACTTTGGTCGTTTTTATTCTTCTTCGTAGTAATAAGAATAATCTATACCTTTCATAAAAATTTCACGGTCTTCTATCTTGTCGGTTAAAGCATTTTGGATAAGAATTAATATTTGACTATAATCAACCACGCTTAATTTCATTGCGCTCAAATATTCCGTTTTGTCAATCTTGCTCCAATCGACGCATTTAGAAAGGTTTTTCTTAAATATTAAGTCTAACCAAATACGCGTTGTCCTGCCATTACCCTCCATAAAAGGATGTGCCACGTTCATTTCGACGTACTTTCTAACAATTTCTTCGACGGATGTTTCGGGCATTTTTTCAATACTATTAAGGGTTTGGTCTAAATATCCGACACTCGCGAACACAAAACCGCCTTTGCTTATATTTAACTTTCTGATTTGTCCTGCAAAATCGTATAATCCGCCAAAAAGGTATGCGTGGATTTGTTGTAAACCGTTTATGGTTCCGACCTCGATGTCATTAATGAGTCCGCTTTCAAACATTTCGTATGCTTTCTTTTTGCTTTGCTCATCAATAGAAGTGCCCTTTGTTTTAATCCATTTTAAAAACGCGTCCGACTTCTTACTCGGAAGAATTGCCATAAGCATATTTAATCCGTCGTCGTCAATAACGTCGGTTAAATATTTTTTACCGTCTTTGGCGGTTATTTTCAGTTGTTTGCAAATTGCAATCAACTGCGGA
This sequence comes from uncultured Christensenellaceae bacterium, assembly GCA_964480195.1. Classification (GTDB taxonomy): domain Bacteria; phylum Bacillota; class Clostridia; order Christensenellales; family DTU072; genus Stercoripulliclostridium_A. The sequence goes on from CAYZOJ010000074.1 coordinate 821, forward strand.
TTTCTGCGTTTTATGGTTGCCCAATATATTCTCGGCGAAGAACTTAACGAAAGCGCTTCGATAATATCCACGGCACATAACTGCCAACGAGAAGTTTCTTCATCCCATACGGAGCGGACAGGAACGTTATCAAAAAATCTAATGGACGTTTTAATCATTTTTATCCTCGCTCACAATTTCTGATACAAGTCGGTTTTACCGTTCCGCGGAAATTCTCGCTTTTTAGTTACGCTAAACCAATCCGCTATTTTATCGCAAGCTTGGTGTTGATGTCAAAGAACTTCCACGGCACTTCCTCGACGGGAGGATATACCCTGAACACCATGATTTCTTTTGTGGTCGGGTGCGGGAAGCGAAGCTCGTATGCCCATAGTGCCAAATTATATCCGAGCGGAGATTTACCCTGTCCGTACTTATAGTCGCCGAATATCGGCGTCGTCAACGTGGCAAGCTGTACGCGCGCTTGATGAGATCTGCCGGTAACGAGTTTGATGTCGAGTAACGCTATTTCTTTTTTAGCTTCGACGACCTTGTATTCCATTACGGCGATTTTGGCTCCCTCTGTCGTAAGGGGCACGCAGTATACGAGATTCTTTTTTTCGTCCTTATAGAGTGCGTTCTTGAGAATGCCTTTTTTCTCGCGCGGAGTCCCGCAAGTTACGGCAAGATACTTTTTGTCGAATTCGCCATTACGTATCGACTCCGAAAGACGGGACGCAGCCTTGCTTGTTTTGGCAAAGACCATAACTCCGCCCGTGGGACGGTCAAGTCTATGTACGAGTCCGAGATAAGCGTCGCCGGGCTTATCGTACTTCTCGACGAGATACTTTTTAAGCATATCGAGGAGATTGTCATCCCCGCTTTCGTCCCCGCACGTCGAAACGTTTTGCGGTTTTACGACAACCAAAATGTGATTGTCTTCGTATACGATGTTAATGTCCGAGTAGTCGTTATTCATATAATCTAATCCTCTGAAAAACGCATCATCGCGCTTGCTCCGCAAGGAAGTATAATATTTTTTTGCTCAGTTGGCAAGCCTATTTCGTATGCTTTGGTAAAATGGGGCGTTTTTGCGAACACCAATTCCAAAACATTGCTCATTACCGACGGTTGCAATCCCGTCGTGTAGCTGTTGATGAGGTAAAAGAGCGGATTGTCCGAGAGCACTCCCGCCGTAAGCTCGACAAGTCCGTAAATCTTGTCTTCAAGCTTCCACATCTCTCCGCGCGGACCTCTTCCGTAACTCGGCGGGTCCATTATAATCGCGTCGTAACGATTGCCCCTACGAATTTCGCGTTCGACGAACTTAACGCAATCGTCGACTATGTAGCGAATGGGCTTGTCCGCAAGCCCCGAAAGTCTTGCGTTGACGCCCGCACGTTCACACATCGCCTTCGCCGCGTCCACGTGAGTTACTTTGGCGCCCGCCGCCGCACAAGCGACGGTAGCCCCGCCGGTATATGCGAACAGATTCAAAACCTTTATTTCTCTATTCGCGCCCTGAATGAGGTCGGTCATTTGCGCCCAGTTGTATGCCTGCTCTGGGAATATTCCCGTATGCTTGAAGCCCATGAGTTTGAGCGAAAATTCAAGGTCCCTCCAATGCACACGAAATTCTTCGGGGATTTTTTTGAATTTAACCCATTCTCCGCCACCCGTCGAACTGCGTTCGTAAACGGCGTGAAGCCCCGGATACTTGCGCATATCGAAGGGCGCTTCCCATATGATTTGCGGATCGGGTCTAAGCAAAATTACTCCGCCAAAGTCCTCGAGCTTATAGCCGTTGCCTGTTGCTATTACGCGGTAGTCCCGCCATTCGGTCGAATATTCCATACGCTAACCCATTATTTTTATAAATTTGTCAAGCTCCGCCGCCATATTGCTGTAATCGTTCTTTTGGTCAATAAGGATAAGGGAGCCCAAGAACCTCTTTGCTTCGGTATACTCTCCGTCACTCGTGAGAGCACGTACAAGCTTTAAGAGATTGATTATCATTTCCTGTTTAAGACTTATGCGCTCGTGCGCAAAATCCGACTGTGGCATATCCGTGGCGAAATCGGCTCTGTATATCGAAAGAAGCTCGTCCATTAACTCGACTTTGCGCTTCATATCAACCGCCCGACCGTAATCCTCCATGACCTTTTTATAGCGCAAATAGTCGTTGTCGAGGTTTTCTATCGTCATCACGTAACGCGCATTGACGTACTGGAGTTTCATATTCACTCCGTGTCGCGCCATAGTTGTACGGATAATGTTGTTTGTGGTTTTTAGATTGTTTATCGAGCTCTCGTAAAGGTATCCCTTCCAGAGATAGTCGATAATGTCGCTTCGGCTTATGCCGATGTCCCCGGCAAGAACATAGTGCAAGAAAAGTTCCTTGGACTTACGCGTTTTCCATTGTATCTCTTTGCCGTTTACCGATATGCTTATGTCGCCGAACATTCCGATTTTAAGGACTGTGCCGTCCGACAACGCGTTTTTGCCTTTGCCCGAAAGTATGTCGACGGTTTGAACCACCGCGGGTTCGATGCCGGTCTCCCGAGCATAGTCCAATAACGGATCGAAAATGTCTTCCGCAAAATTTACGACGACCATCGTCAGTCCGTGCGACGCCACCACTTTAAGCATATTGCGAACGAGCGAATCGACGTTCCGGAGATCCCCTGTCGAGAATAAATGCGACGCCAACATCCCGGTCGATATCATCCACGCGCAAGACCTGTTTCCGCCCGACGCGCGTACCGCCTCGGTTGCATAAAAATACGCTTTTTCGCGATCGCCCGTTTTGTAGCAGACATACGCGTACGCCGTCGCCGCCTGTACGATAAACGTCGGACAATGCGCTTCGGTATATTTGAGGGTGGATTCGGCAAGCTTTTTGGCAATATCCGTTTCTCCCGCACGAGCTCTCAATAACGTCCTCACCATCAAGGCAAAAAATCTCGATTCGTCATCGCGCTTGTCGGAAGTATGCGACATCGCAAGTTGCATGTATTTTTCGATTTCATCTCCGTTCCCGCTGTAAAACTCGTACATCGCAAGTACCGAATACAAGAGCGAAAGCTCACTGTTGTCGTCGCGCTCCAATGCGTATTCGACAGATTGCTTTATCGCGGCAACACTCTTTGCGGGCTCGGTTCCGAAATAACTTACCGCGCTGATTTTGGCGGGGACAACAAACCCGGGAAGCGCCTTGCACACCTCATTGGCTATAGCTACTGCGTTACGGTAGTTGCCCGTCCTAATATACTGAAAGGCTACTATCTCGGCAAGTTTGGGATACCAAACTTGCTTTTCCGCGCCGTCCTCATGGAGATAGCAATCCGCCTCTTGGATGGTCAACAGTTGTTTGAATACGGGCGTATCGGAGAATGCGGATTTATGCAAAATCTTGCATTTGTCGATTGCACCGCACTCGATTTTTTCTTTAAGAATATCGACGTATTTTGTAAGCTTTTCGGCGTTTTGCTCTCTTCCGAGCACTTTGAGCATTACCCAAATCGCGCCGTAGAAAAGAGGTTCTTCGTGGTTTGCGTATTCAGTTACGAGTGCGTATGCAAGTTCCGCGTCTATCGTATCGGGAGCCTCTTCAAGACACGCGAAAACGCGCACGAGTTCGAGCCCGGGGAAGCCGTCCGGGATATTAAACGCCATTATTTCTTTGGAATGCGCGCACGCAAACGAGTACGCTTCGAACGCGGAGCCGTCGTGTTTTGCATAGTCGCGAACGATGTTTTCGGCGTCCTCGAACCTACGTAGCTCCAACGCGAGCATAAGGTCGGAGCCGACGGCACCCCTCTTTGCGACGTACTCGAAATATCTGTCCTCGTACGAGCGGTCGGCATAATCCGGCACGGGCATATCCAAGCCGAGTAAATACTCTCGGAGTCCGTCGTCCATAATGTAACGTTCCTCGCCGTCAATCGAGAATTGATACGCGTAAACGCCTTTGCGCACAAGATATTTGAGGGTGTTTTCGCAACCTTCGCAAATGCTCTCGACAAGCCCGCCCGTCGCAAACGGGAAATTCGCGACGTAGCTCAAAAACGACAGCTGTTTTTCGTCAAGTCCGGATAAATAACTTTCGTACGTGCAGTACTCGGTCTTTAATCCGAGGTGCTCTTCACTGATTATATACGGGTAGTCGGGCTCGAGCCTGGTAAAATCGAGTTTGAAATATTCCGTCGCCGAAAGCACTATTTTGAGGTTCGACGGCGCGTGTTTGATTAAATAAACGAATGCGGAATAGTCGTAATCGGCGGGAAGCTTCTCCATCGAATCGAATACGAACAACACCGCACGACGTTCCTTTTCGATCTTGCGTAAAACAGAGGTGATTGTGGAAACGGAACTCCCGAAATCGCAGGTTCCCGCACCGCGAACGACGTCGAAACACTCGGAATTCTTGCCGAAAACGCGTTTGCCGACGGTTACTCCCAAACGACAAAAGTCGTCCGTCAACGGGCTGAAGCGAAAATATTTATAATGGCGATTGCAAAGCTCGCGCAAAAGATCTATGCGGTTATATTCCGACGGACAAATAAGAAATACCGTTTTGGCGTCACACGTCATTATATCGTTTATAACGGCATTTACTTCCGAGTCCAACATTGTCTGCCTCCGTATATAAGTATCTTGCTAAAATTATTAGTAAATCTATTGTAAATTATTAGTAAATAATTGTCAAGGAATTACCTTATAAAGGGATTTGCCCGAGGTGAATTTTGGGTGAAAGCATTTCGCACGTTTTTCACGCGAACGGCATATTATAGCGGGAGGCGAATATGAATATTAACGACTACATCAGACGCAAAAACAGAGGTTCCAAACCTCATCTTACCCCGGAAGAGGCAATCGAGAAATACTCGGGTATGAGCGAACAAGAGCTTATGGAAGAGCTCCTCAAAACTGCGGAACGCGGAAGAGAAGACGGCGAACTCGACAATAAAACTCTCGACGATATTCGCTCGAAAGTCGCTCCCCTATTGACGCCCGAACAGGCAAGCAAACTAAACGAATTGGTAGAAGGATTGAAGAATTGATGGATTTGATGAGTATGTTGCCGTTCCTTATGGCTATGAACGGAGGAAAAAACTCCTCCGGCGGACCCGATATGCAGACAATGCTTAAACTTATGTCGATGATGAACGGCAACGCCTCGTCGCCCGCAGATGTCTTTTCATCGCTTTTCGGAGGTGCGAACAATTCTGCCCCGAGGAGCGACTCCAAAACACAACCGCAACACGCGAACCCGAATATGCAAGATATAACGGGTATGCTCAGCCCCGAAATGATCCGATTGCTTATGAACCTTGCCGTTAGGAAGTAAATCCCGAAAA
>CAYZOJ010000075.1:0-6072 GCA_964480195.1 uncultured Christensenellaceae bacterium
TCATTGCACGCGACGAATGCGAACGCGCAAGTTGCGACGATAGCCAAGCACAAGGCTATTACGAAAATTTTTCTTTTCATGTGGTTCTCCTTTAATTTTTAGGGTTGCCCCTGTAGTATGGTTTAATTATAAATTAAAGCCTTGCTTTTGTCAATATCAATTATCAAATATCGACTCACGTTTCGGTATTAATTTAGTAAATACTTTTCCGCTCCGACGTCGTATATGGATTTTTATATATTCGCCTCGAAAACGCTTTAATTTTTTTGCTTTTTTTGATAAACTTTATATAGGTGTTTATATGCAAAAGAATAGTATGTTCAAAAATTTTATTTCCTATTACAGACCTCACAAAAAGACCTTCGCACTCGATATGACGTGCTCGTTCTTCTACTCTCTCATCGGGCTCTTGTATCCTTTGGCGACAACAAAAGTCCTCGACGAGTACATTCCCAACGGAATGCTTAAAGAAACGCTGATAGTTTGCGCAATACTCTTAGGCGCATACATCGCGCGCGCCGGACTAAATTATTATATCAGCTATTACGGACACGTAATGGGCGTTAAAATGCAAGCCCAAATGCGTAGCGATCTTTTTACGCACCTCGAAAAACTGCCCTACTCTTTCTACGACGATAACGAAACGGGACAGCTTATGGCACGCATGACCAACGACCTTTTTGATGTTTCGGAACTCGCTCACCACGGTCCCGAAAACTTGTTCATCACTACGTTTATGACCGTCGGTTCGTTTGTCTATCTCTGCACAATAAGCTGGAAGCTCGCGCTCATTGTATTTGCGTTCCTGCCCGTACTTTTCATAATAGCGTTCGGTATGCGCAAAAAAATGAACCGTGCTTTCCAAAAAAGTCGTGAGGAAATCGGAAACATTAACGCAACTCTCGAAAACAGCATTGCAGGAATCCGCGTCACCAAAGCTTATGCTAACGCCATGCACGAGCAAGAAAGGTTCGAGCACGACAACCGCAACTTCGTTCGCGCACGCGCAAAAGCATATAAATATATGGGAACATTCAGCTCGAGCATGGGATTTGTTACTCAAGTTTATAACGTCATCGTCCTACTTGCCGGTACGATGTTCTGCATTTACGACAAAGAGCACTTCGACTATGTCGATCTTGTAGCGTTTATGCTTTCGATAAACTTGTTCGTATCCCCCATACAAACGCTTATAAACTTCTTCGAGCAGTTACAAGACGGAATGGCAGGTTTTAAGCGCTATCGCGCTATTATGGACGTTCCTGTCGAATACGAGTCCCCCGACGCGCACGACTTAGATGAAGTTGTCGGCAATATCAAATTCCAAAACGTAACGTTTGCGTACGAAAACGATCGAAAGGTCCTCGACAACGTTACTCTCGAAATCCCCGCGGGAAAAACTTATGCTTTTGTAGGCGCAAGCGGTGGCGGAAAAACGACGTTATGTCATCTTATTCCCAAATTCTACCGTCCCGACAACGGCACAATTCTCCTCGACGACGAGCCCGTCGAATCACTCAAAAACGACTCGCTCCGCCGTAACATAGGTATCGTTCAACAAGACGTATTCCTATTTACGGGAACTTTCAAAGAAAACATCGCTTACGGCAAAATCGGAGCAACCGACGAAGAAATCGTTACTGCCGCAAAACGCGCGGGCATTCACGAATATATATCTTCTCTCCCCGAGGGTTACGATACTCAAATCGGCGAAAAAGGCATAAAGCTCTCCGGCGGACAGAAACAGCGTCTTAGCATTGCAAGAGTATTCCTTAAAAACCCTTCCGTCCTCATCTTGGACGAGGCGACTTCCGCACTCGATAACGTAACCGAAGCTTTGATACAACGTTCCCTTAACGAGCTTTGTGTCGGTCGAACCACTCTCGTGGTCGCGCACAGACTTTCTACCGTACGCAACGCCGATAAAATCGTTGTCGTAAACAAAGGCGTCGTCCAAGAAGCCGGCACTCACGCCGAACTTATGGAAATGAACGGCGTCTACAAAAAGCTCTACGATACACAATATGCGGAACTTTCCGCCCTACCCGAATCTGTCGACTGCAACTAACCGCATAATCGCCTAATTTTTTTACAAGAAAAGCCCCGCTGTTGCGGGGCTTAAATTATGGTCAATATATGCTATTTAACTTGCGGACCTGCGGGAACAAGCGCTTTTCCTGCTTCGTTACCCTCGTATTTTGCAAAGTTCTTAATGAATCTGCCTGCGAGATCGACCGCTTTCGTGTTCCAAACTTCGACGTCTGCGTAGGTGTCGCGAGGATCGAGTATTCCGGAATCGACGCCGGGAAGCTCGGTCGGGACTTCGAGATTGAAATAAGGAATCTGCTTGGTCGGAGCGGTTTCGATGGAGCCGTTGAGGATTGCGTCGATAATTCCGCGGGTATCCTTAATCGAGATACGCTTGCCGGTTCCGTTCCAGCCGGTGTTGACGAGATATGCTTTCGCACCGCTGACTTCCATCTTTTTGACGAGCTCTTCGGCATATTTTGTCGGGTGGAGTTCGAGGAACGCTTGACCGAAGCAAGCCGAGAACGTAGGCGTCGGCTCGGTTATTCCGCGTTCGGTACCCGCAAGCTTTGCGGTAAAGCCGGAAAGGAAGTAATATTGGGTTTGCTCGGGAGTCAGAATGGATACGGGAGGAAGTACGCCGAATGCGTCTGCCGAAAGGAAGATAACGTTCTTTGCAGCCGGTGCAGCCGAAACGGGACGTACTATATTATTGATATGGTTAATCGGATAAGAAACACGGGTATTTTCGGTTACACTCTTATCTGCGAAATCAATTTTGCCGTCCTCGTCGAGGGTAACGTTTTCGAGAAGAGCATTGCGCTTGATCGCGTTATAGATATCGGGTTCGGATTCCTTATCGAGGTTGATAACTTTTGCGTAGCAACCGCCTTCGAAGTTGAATACGCCGTTATCGTCCCAGCCGTGCTCGTCATCGCCGATGAGAAGACGTTTGGGGTCGGTCGAAAGCGTAGTCTTACCGGTACCGGAAAGTCCGAAGAATATAGCGGTATTTTTGCCGTCGAGGTCGGTATTTGCGGAGCAGTGCATTGCCGCGATACCTTTAAGAGGCAAGTAGTAGTTCATCATCGAGAACATACCCTTCTTCATCTCTCCGCCGTACCAAGTGTTGATAATGACTTGTTCGCGACTGGTGATGTTGAAGACTACCGCGGTTTCGGAATTAAGACCGAGCTCTTTATAGTTTTCGACTTTAGCTTTGGAAGCATTGTAAACGACGAAGTCGGGTTCGAAGTTTTCGAGTTCCTCTGCGGTCGGTTGGATAAACATATTCTTTACAAAGTGTGCTTGCCACGCAACTTCCATAATGAAGCGGATAGCCATGCGAGTATCCTTATTTGCACCGCAGAAAGCGTCTACAACGTAGAGTTTTTTGCCGGAAAGCTCTTTGATAGCGATATCCTTAACGGCATTCCAAGTTTCTTCCGAAGCCGGATGGTTATCGTTTTTGTACTCGTCAGAAGTCCACCAAACGGTGTCTTTGGAGTTCTCGTCCATAACGATGAACTTATCTTTGGGCGAACGTCCGGTGTAAATACCGGTCATGACGTTAACCGCGCCGAGTTCGCTCACCTTGCCGACCTCGTAACCTTCGAGTCCGGGTTGAGTCTCCTCGGTGAAAAGCAGTTCGTAAGAAGGATTATAAATAACTTCTGTCGTTCCGCTGATGCCGTACTTGGTCAAATCAATTTTTTTCATTGCATATACCTCTTTAATATTATATGAGTTTGTCTTCCTTTTGGCAGGAAATTGTAGAGGGAACCATATTTCCCATCGTAACTATTGTACAACATTTAGGACTAAAAATAAAGTGTATTTCAAAAAAACATCGCGCGCACGTATATATTATTTAGTTTAAGGCATATCAATTGTGATATATGATATTGATTGTACCTAATATCACTTACCGTAAGACAAATATCTCTGCGCAAGCTCCGCTTGCGCCTTACAATCCCTCCGTCACGGCTATGCCGTGCCACCTCCCTTTACACAAGGCAGGCTAAACTTGCATAAATCTGCTGTTTTTCTTCCGAATATGCTTATTTTTTATATAAACGATAGCAAATATAAGTCAAACAGATTATGTGGTGGCACAAAAAGTTCGTCTAACGGTAAGGCCGCCTTGTGTAAAGGGGGCTGGATACGCGGTTTGCAACCGCGTAGACTGAGGGATTGCCTTTATCTTTTTAATTACTTTATTTACAGATGTTAATACTATCGCTAATCATAAGCATCAAGTAAATCTCAAAAAAATTAAAATATGCTATCCGCTAATGTTCTTCATATAAAAAAATAGGCTAACGTGTTATCGTCAGCCTATTAAAGCACTAATCATTCCTTGCATATTTTTTTGAGATTTATTTAAAATCAATCGGGCAATATAACACCCTTTTCTTTGAGTATATGTACGGTAACCGAAGCGACAATTCCCGCCAAGACAAGGGCTATAATAATCCAGCCCCAAACGGGCATTTTGAAGCGCAACACTCTAAACGACGTAAACGCATCACCGCTTTCGGAGCGTACGATAAGTTTATGCTTACCCCTCTTTAAGGTATCGAGGAATTCGGGAGAAAGCTCAACCGAAAGTTCGTCTTCGCCCAAAGTATAGAATTGACTGTCGACCTCTTCACCGTTTACCAGAACCGTTATAAAGTCTTCGCGCGAGGCATTCGACGTAACACTCAAGCCTACCTTGCTCTTAAGCGCATAGCTACCGTCAGCGCCTTTTATGATTTCGGGCGGAAGTTTTGCGATAAGGACGTCTTGGGCAGTAACTTCCGTATCGCGAATCTCGTCAATCCAATAAGTATTGCATTCGAAGCAACGATAATGTTCGATATTACCGTATTGGCTTGCCGTCGGAGCCAAATAATCGACATGACGGAAATCACCGTGATTGTGCGGATCTATATTTCCGTAAGACGAACCGCAAACCTCACAAATCGGTCGACGTCCGCAAGTGGCAGTTCCGCCGACGTGCTCGCAAACATGATGACAAAGGTCGCAAACGCCGTTCGTCCAGCTCGAGTGCGAGCAGACATAACCGCAAGTATCGCAAACGTCGTCAGTCCAACTCGCGTGTCCGCAAACATAACCGCATTCGGCGCATACGCCGTCCGAGGTCCATTCGTGAGCCTCTTTTTCGACGACAACGTGTCCGCAACAATTATATCTACGCATATGCGTAACGTCCGATTTGACCCATACAAGCACGCCTTCGTGGTTATTTGAGTCAAAATCGCCGTATTCCTCACCGCAAACGTCGCATTCCGCAAGTTTTACACAAGTCGCTTCACCGCCGACGTGCGAAGTACATTCGTATCCGCAATTATTACAAGTACTGTTTGTCCAGTACGAGTGTACGCACTCGTACTGGCAAACGGGGCATGCTCCGTTTGCCCACTCGTGCTTGGCTTCGGGGTCCGCCTCTGCGTAACAGCACTCGTACCTACTGCTGTGGGTCGTTTCCGTCTTTATCCATTCGATTTCGCCGGTATGGTTGTTTTTATCGAGTTCGCCGTACTCCTCTCCGCAGACCGAGCATTTTGCCTTTTGAGTACATGTCGCTTCACCGCCGGTATGTCCGCTCGCGGGAATTTCTTTATATGTCGTGTAGTCGCAACGTGAACAAGTTTCGTAGGCTTCGTGCCCTACTTCCGTACACGTCGGAACCAAAGCCGGATAAGATTTCACATCGTGTCCAAGAGCCGTACCATACTTTTGTCCGCATTCGGAGCAAATGGGCTGTTCCGTACAAGTTGCTGTACCGCCCTTATGTCCGAGAGCATCAATTTTTTCGTATGTCGTGTAGTCACAACGCGAGCACGTTACATATGCTTTATATCCGGGTTCGGTACAAGTCGCTGCCTTTCCGTCGTATGCGACTTCGTCATGTCCGAGCGCAGAAATTTCATTATATGTAGTATGGTCACAACGCGAGCAAGTTACATACGCATAACAACCCACGTCCGTACAAGTCGGAGCTTTTGCTTCGTGGTGAATGTCGTCATGACCCTTTGC
>CAYZOJ010000076.1:0-3672 GCA_964480195.1 uncultured Christensenellaceae bacterium
CCGCAACTTTTTCAAGGGAGTTTTTGTCAAACGAACAACTTTTTCAAGGGAGTTTTGGTGTAATCCCACAACTTTTTCAAGGGACTTTTTTGTTCGGACTAAAAAAATTGCGGTACGCAAGCGTTTTCGATTGCGTACCGCGAGTGAATTTAGCGGTGTTATTTTAGTTTTCCGTTAGCGCGCATCGCGTTGAGTATTGCAATGACCGCAACGCCGACATCGCCGAAAACGGCTATCCACATATTTGTTATGCCGAGTGCGGAAAGTACCAAAATCGCAAGCTTTACACCGAGGGCAAAGATGATGTTTTCGTAGACTATGCGCATGGTTTTGCGCGCGATTTTCTTGGCGACGCTCAAACTATTCAAGTCGTCGTGCATAAGAACTATATCCGATGCCTCGATTGCGGCGTCAGAGCCCACACCGCCCATCGCGATACCGATATCCGAGCGCATAAGAACGGGCGCGTCGTTTATGCCGTCGCCGACAAAACACAAGACGTTGTTTTTGCCTTTTTCGGCAAGGAGTTTTTCGACTTCGGCAACTTTGTCCTGAGGCAGTAGCGATGACTTATAAGAGGTAAGCCCGAGCTTTTGGGCAACGTTTTTGGCGATTTTTTCGTTGTCGCCCGTGAGCATTACGGTTTTTGCGCCCATAGCGTTTAATGCGGATACGGCTTCGACGCTTTCGGGTTTTATTTCGTCGTTGATTAAAATCGAGCCGACGAATTTTCCGTCTTTTGCGACATATACCACGGTGCCGGCGTTGTCGACTCGTTTATAGTCGATGTCGTATAGTTCCATAAGTTTTGCGTTACCCGAGAGAATAACGCAGTCGCCTTTTGCGACAAGACCGTGCCCGGCAATCTCCTCGACGGCATAATCTTCGGGAACGATTTTTCCGTATTCGGCAAGAATGGATTTCGCGATAGGGTGATTGGAGCCTTTTTCGGCTATGGACGCAAGCCTTAATGTTTCTTCTTGAGAGTCGGCGGGTTCGACGGCGGTTACCTTAAAATTGCCTTTGGTAAGGGTTCCCGTTTTATCGAACACGAAAATATTGGCTTTATCGAATTGTTCGAGGAAGTTGCTTCCTTTAATGAGAATACCGTTTTTAGACGCGCCTCCGAGCCCCGCGAAGAATGAAAGAGGAATCGAGATGACCAACGCGCAGGGGCACGAAACAACCAGGAACGATAGGGCGCGATATATCCAAGTTTCGGGATCGCGGGTAACGATACTCGGGATGAGGGCGAGTAAAAACGCGGTTATGACCACGGTCGGGGTATAATAGCGGGAGAACTTCGTAATGAAATTTTCGGCTTTCGATTTTTGAGAAGAAGCGTTTTCGACAAGATCGAGAATTTTGGAAACGGTGGAATCGTAAAAAGCCTTTTCGGCTTCGATTTCGAGCGTCGAACTAAGGTTTACCGAACCGCTTATTACGCGTTGACCCTCAGTAACTTCTTGGGGCAGAGATTCGCCCGTCAAAGCTTTTGCGTCGAGAGCGGAAGATCCTTTGACTATAATGCCGTCGAGCGGGATTTTTTCACCCGGCTTTACGACTATTCTTTCGCCGATTTCCACTTCCGACGGATCTACCGTGAGTATTTCACCGTTACGCACGACCGAGGCGTAATCGGGGCGCACGTCCATAAGCGAGGAGATGTCGTTACGGGATTTACCTACGGCATAAGCTTGGAACCATTCGCCGACTTGATAAAAAAGTAACACCGCGCAACCCTCGTCGAAGCCTTCGACCTCGGCACCGCTGACGCCCTTATAGATAGCAAGCCCGAACGCGCCGAGAGTGGCGACAGCCATTAAGAAGTTTTCGTCGAAAAGTTGACCGCGTAAGCCGTTGCGCACGGCGCGAAGCATGACGTCGTAACCGATAAAAACGTAAACGACGAGATAGCACCCGAATGCGAGAAGCCAGCCGTACTTGCCGGGTATGACCGTCGAAAGGGTAGCTCCGTCTATAATCGCGCCGAGAATGAGTTTATCGGTAACGAGGACCGCAAAGAACGCGACAAGAGCTACGATTATCCTTATTAAATTCTTTTTTTGTTTGCGTGTCATATTGGGTTAAGGTAACCGATATAGGAAGTTTAGATATCCATATCGAAGTCAGGCTCGATTTTGCGCGCGGTTTTGAGAGCCACGGCGAGTACGCTTTCGTCCGTGTAATCTATAGTCATCTTTTGGGTGATGAAGTTGATTTTGCAAGAGTTGACGCCGTTGACTTTGTTTATTGCATCTTCGCATTTTTGTGCGCATACCGCGCAGTCTACTTCAATTTTAATAACCTTTTTCATATTGCTCCGAATTATTCTTTGATGTGCGATAACGCGCACTCGTAAATTTTTGATACATGATCGTCGTCGAGAGAGTAGTATACTTCCTTACCGCTTTTGCGCGATTTAACGAGCTTTGCTCCGCGCAAAATACGCAGTTGGTGCGAAATCGACGACTTTGTCATATTAAGGCATTGAGCGATGTCGCAAACGCAGAGTTCGCTAAGCTCCAAACAGCTCAATATCTTTGTGCGTGTAGAGTCGCCGAAGACCTTAAAGAGTTCGGCAAGATCGAATACCGTTTCTTCATCCGGCATTTGGTTTTTAATGCGCTCAACGAGTTCTGCGTGAACGTGATCGACTTCGCATTCCATAATAATATTGTTATTGTTTTCGTCCATGATGACCTCCGAGTTAACTTTGAACAGTTGAACAATTATTCAACCGTTCACATTATACGACGCGGGATGAAGATTTGTCAACGGTTTTTTTGGGATTTTTTTCATAGCTTCCTGAACGGACATCGCATGAACGATGTTTTTTGAAAGTTAAAAAATTTTTTTGTTAAAATCGTTGACAAACGCAAACGCCGAGCATATACTATAGCTGTAAATGCGAAACTTATTTCACATTCGCATATCGGAGGTTGAAATGCCGTTGATAGTTGCGCCTATAGGCAAAAGCGTCAGAATAGTAAAAGTGCTTGCGGACGACAAGACCAAAAAGCATCTCGAAAATCTCGGACTCACCATAGATTCCGAGCTTACTGTTTTATCGTCGAGCGGAGGCAGTATCATTTGCCTCGTCAAAGACGGCAGACTTGCCCTCGACAAAAATTTGGCTACAAAAATACTCATAGCATAACGGAGGTCCTTATATGGAAAAGAAACTCAGTGAATTTGCGATCGGAGAAAGCGGTGTCATTCGTCTTGTAGGCGGTGACGGCAGAATCAGACGCAGATTGTTCGATATGGGCGTTACGCCCGGAGCGGAAGTATATCTTAGGAAACGTGCTCCGCTCGGCGATCCCATAGAAGTAACTATCAGAGGTTACGAGCTTACATTGCGTATAACCGAAGCGGAAGTCGTTACGATGGAGGTAAACAAATAATGAAAAAGTTTGCATTGGCAGGCAACCCGAACTCGGGCAAAACGACGTTATTTAACTCTCTTACGGGTTCCACCGCGCACGTCGGCAACTGGCCGGGCGTTACGGTAGACAAAAAAGAAGGCGTATACAAAAAATGCGCAGAACCCGTTGCTATAATCGACCTTCCCGGTATATATTCGTTGAGTCCGTACACGCCGGAAGAAGTTATTTCTCGTAATTACATTCTTGACGAAAAGCCCGACTGTATTATCAATATAGTTGACGC
>CAYZOJ010000076.1:3772-5946 GCA_964480195.1 uncultured Christensenellaceae bacterium
GAAGGCTCCGACCTTATGCACCTTATTACCGATTGCAGAATAGCTCTCGAAGGACAAGGCATAGAAAACTCGTTATTCCACGCTGTAAAGCTTGTCGAGCTTGACGAAATCGAAGTTAAGGATCATCCGAGTTCCGCGACAATGGTTGAAGAGTTCAAAAAGACCTTCAAAAACGACACGTTCGGAACCGACTTCGAAGCGATAGTCGCAGACAGCAGATATAAATACATATCCAAGCATTATTCGTCGGTACTCACTCGTAACGAAAAGAGTAGTAAGGAAAAGCTTTCGCGCTCCGATAGAGCCGATAAAGTTTTAACGCATAGAATATGGGGTATACCGATTTTCCTTGTCATACTCTTTATGGTATTCCACCTGACGTTCTCGGAGGACTTCTTGTTCCTCGGCGCGATGGGCGTATTCGATTCCGAAGACGACGAAATAACCGAAGAAATCGAAGAAGATGTCGTGGAAGACGAAGACGTCAACTTGATAGAAGAGTTTACGTCGGAAATAAACGTACACACTTTCTTCGGATACGAAGAGGGAATTTATAGCCCGGGCGTAATAATTACCAACGTATGGACAACGTTTACGGACTTGTTGAGCGTATGCGCAGAACAAGGTCTTGCAGACGCCGAAGCGCCTGAATGGGTAACCGGACTTATAATAAACGGTATCCTCGGTGGCTTGTTTGCCGTTCTCGGATTCTTGCCTCAGATACTTGTGTTGTTTATGTTCTTCTCGATACTGGAAGACAGCGGATACATGGCGCGTGTCGCGTTCATACTCGATAGAATATTCCGTAAGTTCGGACTTTCCGGTAGGGCGTTTATGCCGATGATAATGGGATTCGGTTGCTCGGTTCCCGCGTTCATCAACACTCGTACTCTTGCCGATAAAAACGAAAGAGTCGCGACGATACGCGTTATACCGTTCTTCAGTTGCGGAGCGAAGCTCCCGATACTTACGGCAATCGCAGGCGGTATCGCTTCGATGTGGGGCTTCAAGAATCCCGACGTAATCACGTATTGCATGTACATTTTGGGCGTAGTAGTGGCTATTGCTTCGGTACTCCTTATGCGCAACACGACGATGAAAGGCGACGTTCCTCCCTTCATTATGGAGCTTCCCGCATACCATATGCCTCAACCCAAAAACCTTGCGCTTCACCTCTGGGATAAGACCAAGCACTTTGTAAAGAAAGCATTTACGATTATCTTTGCTTCGACTATAGTGATATGGTTCATCAGCCACTTCGGATGGGGCTGGAACTATCTCCCGGACGAGATGATAAACGACAGCATTTTGGCAGGACTCGGAAAGTTGATACAGCCTATATTCACGCCTCTCGGCTTCGGTTCTCAACTTAACGCAAACGGCTGGGTCTTTGTAGTAGCGGCACTTACCGGACTTATCGCAAAAGAAAACGTTATAGCAACATTCGGAACGCTCGGCGCATGCCTTGCAGGCGGAATGATCGACGTAGAAGTCGACGGCGGAATAAAAGCTGTCGTAGCGATGATAGAAGGCACCGGCATAACGGCACCCGCACTTATAGCGTTTATCGCGTTCAATATGTTGACGATACCTTGCTTCGCGGCAGTAGCAACCGCAAAAGCGGAACTCCCCGACAAGAAGTCCTTCAATAACACGTTGGTCTTCTGGGTAGGCGCGTCGTACATAGTTTCGATGATGATATATTTAATCGGAACCGCTTGGTGGACGTCGTTCATATTCGCAGCGATATGGGCAGTAGTAATAGCTCTCATCGTACTCAACAACAAGGGCGTAATAAGCTTTGCGGGTATCGGCAATAAGATCAAGAACGTATTCACCAAAAAGAAATAGGAGTAACCATGGGACCTTGGGAAATAGTAGTCATAATAGCGTGCGTGCTTGTAGTAGGCGGAGTAATAGTCGGCTCGATAGTGCGCAAGAAAAAGGCTAAGGCAAGCGGATGTTCGAGCGGATGTGTAGGTTGCCCGTACTGTAACTCCTGCGGAAAAGCACAAGAAACCACAAAAGAAGAATAAACGCGATTCCTCCGTTGTTTATACTAAAGGTTGCGGGACCTAAAATCAAATCCCGAAAAACAGAAGGGGATAATTAATGCAAAAACAGGTTGACGAAAGCTCGTTAACCTGTTTTTTATGCGCTTATAATAAACTTCG
>CAYZOJ010000077.1:0-5706 GCA_964480195.1 uncultured Christensenellaceae bacterium
TTACCATTTATTATGGACTTTTTCCGCAAATCCTAAGACGTTGTCGAGGTGGATTACGGTTCCGTCGTCCAATATGCACGTGCCGTTAAATCTGCCGAATACTTGATGCGGTATCATGCAAAATACTTTTAGATCTACGGGCTCGTAGCGGTCGATTATCGGCGTAAAGTCGAGTTCGAGTCTTCCGTCGGACGACGTGAACGTCCAAGGCTCCGTATAGCGAACGTTGTCGGTTCCGTCGCCGGGAATGTTGAATTTAACTTCTTCGAGCTTATGGGCTTTTCCGTCGTAGAAGAGCATATTTTCGGACGCGGCGGAAGTGTTGCCGAAGCCGTAGCCCAAATTGAAACCGAATTTTTTGCCGTCGGGGAGTATTGTTTGGAGGCTACCCCAGTACCAAGTGTTGTCATATGTCCATACGCCTCTGCCCCAGTCGAGAGTGCCGAGAGCGTTATTCAAGTCGTAGGTCTTATCTCCGAGGGAGAAGGAGCCTTGCGCTGTAAGGCAGTTGATTTTCGAGTTGTAATAGAAATGCTTGGGCTTATCGAAGGGAGTTGCTATAAACATACACTCTTCCGGTATGTCGGAAAGGGTGAAGTCGAAAGCGAGTTCCTCTCCGTTTTTACCGAATTTGGGGTATTTTCCGAAGATATGACGAACTTTTCCGTCGAATACGAAGCACATTTCGACGTCGCCGTTTTTGACTATGACGTCGCCTTTAAGGGTGCTTGTAGGCATATGGAGCTTGCCCATAGGGAAGAGGATTACCGAGCTTTTGGTTATTTGACTCGGCGTTTCGAAGTCCATAAACGTTGCGGAAAGCGCGCCGATATAGCCCATATCTGCGACGGTTAAGCATATCGCGTGATTATCGTTGCCGACGTAGTAATAGTCCCATTCCTTGATTTTTGCCTTCGACGCTTTGATTTGCTGACGATTATACTCGAGCATATAGCTCGTTGCGTATCCTTTTTGTTTAAGATTGCCGGATTCGTCCAAAAGCGCGGACTTTTCCATTATACGATATTGCATAGTGCCTCCTAATTGTTGAGAATCGCGAAATTCTTTTTGTTTGCTTTGTATAGATTTTTGAATACGGTAAAGTTCTTGTCGTATACGGCTTTGAGCTCTTTATTCGGAACAAAAGTTTTATCCGCGGGGATAAAGTCTTTGAGGTCGTCAAGAGAGCCGATTATGTTAAGACCGACGGCAACGACCGCGGCAGCGCCGACAGCTCCGACGTTTTGAGGATTTTTGACCGTTTCGACGGTGTGTCCGGTGATGTCCGCAAGGAGCTGACAAGTAAACTCGGATAGGGCGCCACCGCCGACGAATCTGATGACGTCGGATATCGGTGCCTTGCGAGCTTCGGCTTCGAGCATCCAGCGCTTATGGAAGCAGATGCCTTCGAGAACCGCACGAATAAGTTCGGTCTTTCCCGTTTCGAGGCTGATGTTAAAGAACATACCTTTCGCCGACGGGTCTTCGAACGGACAACGGTTGCCGTGGAGCCACGGGGTAAATATAACTCCGCCCGAGCCAGCGGGAGCTTTGGAGCAGACGTAGGTCATATAGTCGTAAAGAGAGGTATATTTCTTTTCGATGTCTTCGGTGATGTGTTTCTTTTCGAGATAAATGCCGATTTCGTCGAGTGCAAGGTGATCGCGAACCCATTCGAGGCATTTGCCGGAAGTTTCCATTTCGGCAAAATAATTGTACTTGCCGGATTCCGCGCCGACGATTGCCGCTATCATCGCGGAGGTGTCGACCATGGATTTGTCGACGACGGTTCCGACCCAACCGGAAGTTCCGCTATAAATATGGGTGTCGCCTACACGAGTGGAGCCTGCGCCGACACCTATCAAAGAGGCATCTCCGCCACCGCCGAATACTTTTGTTCCGACGGCGAGCCCGAGTTCGTTCGCGGCGGTTTGGGTAACCGTTCCAACGCAATCGGTAGACTTTTTGATGGTTGCAAGATGATTCGGGTTTACGCCGAACATTTTGCACATCGGCTTGGACCAAGTCTTTTTATGTATGTCGTAGATGAGAGTAGCAAAGGCGGAGTCTTCGGTCATGACCGCGTTACCCGTCGCGCGACCGATAAGGTATTCTTTTACGTCGAGCCATTTATCGGCTTTTTTGAATACTTCGGGTTCGTGCGCCTCGACCCATTTGTATTTCCAAACGGGGTCCTTTACGCTTGCCGAAACGGCTCCGGTATAGTAGAGGGATTTGAGAAGCTTTATAACGTTGGCGCCGGCGATTTGGAAACCGTGGGCGATACCTTTTTTAATTTCCTCTTTTGCGCGTTGGTCCATATAACTCATTGCGGGACGGACGGCGTTCATATCTTTATCGACGAGAACGAGGGCTTGCATTTGAGAGCAGAAAGAAACGCCCTCTATAAGTTTAGGGTCGATACCCGTTTCTTGAAGTACGCCTTGAGTAGTGGTGCACATTGCGCTCCACCATTCGTCGGGGTGTTGCTCCGCGCCTCCGTTTTCTAAAACATACAGCTTATAGCCCGCCATTTTTGCGGATATGAGGTCGATGGTTTTGTCAACGGAAAACAGGCAGGTTTTAACGCCCGTAGTGCCGACGTCGTAAGATATAATGTAATGTTGCATATTGCCTCCGATGTTTGATTCGAAGCTGAAACTTCGACTAACAATATTATACAACCAATAAGTCGGATTGTCTATACGGAATTTTTATTAAAGTACCGAATTACATATGTCGCCACGCGCGGGCATACAAACGTCAAGACGGCAAGTAGAACGCATAAGACTCTTGATTTCGGAGCGTAAATATATTATATTGTTAATAAGAGATTTGCGGTGTTGCGAATCGGAGTTTCGGAGAGGCGTGCCATGGTCAAAGGTAAAATAAACCAATCGACTATAAAAGCGATAATTTCGATGCTGATAACGTTTATCGGCGCGCTCGGCATAGCGGTATGTATAATAATGTCCGAAACGCTGTTCCCGGAAATCGAAGAGTTTTCCGCGTGCCCTGAGTGGTACAGAGGTTTAATGTACGCATCTCTCGCCGTTGTGGCGATAGGTTTAGTGTTTTGTGCGTTCGCGAAGAACAAATCGAACACGACCGAAAAAGAGTTCGAAGCGGAATTTGCCTTTATGACAATAGGCGCGGTATGCGCGGGGTTTGCGTTTTCGTCGAAAGAGGCGTACTGGATAGACGTACTTTCCACAACCGGAGCGGGAATTGCGTGTATGGGTTTTATTCTCGGAATCGGATCGGGGATAGGGCTAAGCAAAAAGCCTAAGGGCGTTTATGTGACTGTTCTTAAAAAAGCCGATGTGACGGCGTATAAAGAGGCTGTTCGAAGAGGAGGCGCCGAGTTCGGTGCGATTATGGAAGCGGAAAACCGTCTTGAAACGGCATTCCCGATGGAGCTTGTCAGCCTTTATCGCGAGTTCGACGGCGACGGAGATTTGATATTTTCGGTCGATGAAGCGGTAAGGACGAACATAATCGTCAGGACGTTGATGGGAGAGTGCTGTCCTGTTGTCGAGGACCTTGTCTTTTTCGGCGGTAACGGTTGCGGGGACTATTTTTGTTACGATACCTCGCGCGGATACGGAGCAATGAACGTAATCTATCTATGGAAGCACGAAACTCTTGACGTCGTACCCGTTGCATTGAGTTTGGAAGCGTTAATCATAAATTATTACGCGGGTAGAATATCATAAAAACGCTGTGACCCGTAAAGAGGGTGCCTAAAACGGACGATAGAGAGCCTAAACGTTGCAAAATCGAACCGAGAGTTTATACCGTTGACAATCGAAATCGGTATTGAAATTCGGACGGAAATCGGATATAATATAAGTTAGTTATAGGAGAACCGCTATGAAAAAAGCAGTAAAAAGAGTTTTAACGGCAGTCATAAGTATAGTTATAATTCTCGTGATTGCGGTACTTGCGTACCTCGGGTACGTGGTGTTCTCGTATTCGAGGATAGAGGACAACCTCGCATTGACGCCGACCGCGGGCGCGACGTCGGATAAAGTTAAGACGGGCGTCGAATACACGATAGTTACGCAAAACCTCGGCTTTGGCGCGTACACGGCGGACTTTACGTTCTTTATGGACGGGGGCGAAGAGTCGAGAGCGGAAAGTGAAGAGAGCGTAAAGGCGTGCATAAGCGCGGGTGCCGAGAAAGCCCAAAGCTACAATCCTGATTTTGTGTTTTTCCAAGAAATAGACATAGACTCGACCCGCAGTTACCATGTTGACGAGCGCGAAATACTCGACACTTATTTTACGGGGTATTCTTCGTCGTTTGCCGTCAACTACCATTCGGCATACTTGTTCTATCCGATATTCGAACCGCACGGCAAGTCCAACAGCGGAATGAAGACGTATAGTCGTTTTAATATCACGTCGGCGAACCGTAGATCGCTACCGATTTCGACGGGTGTTTCCAAGTTTTTGGATCTCGACCGTTGCTACACGACTTCGAGAGTCCCGACCGAGAACGGTAAAGAATTGGTACTGTTCAACGTACATCTTTCGGCATACGGCGGTAGCGACGAAATACGTTCGGCGCAAATGAATATGCTCCTCGGCGAGATGAACGACGAGTATTTGAAAGGTAATTACGTCGTTTGCGGAGGGGATTTCAACCACGACTTTACCGGGAACTCCACACAGCTCCTTAACGGTGGCGGTGACGTCGATTTCGGATGGGCGCAACCGTTCCCCGCTGAACTGTTCGACACCTATACCGGAATCTATCGCGCGGACGAGTATTCCGACGGGCAGGTCAAACCCACTTGTCGTAATTGCGATATTCCGTACGAAGAGGGCAACTTTACCATCATCGTCGACGGGTTCCTTGTAAGTAAAAACGTCGAAATCACTTGGCTTTCCAACGAGCAGACGGGATTTGCCTATTCCGACCACAGCCCCGTTTTAATGCGCTTTGTGTTGAACGGCTAAGCGTACGTTTGTAAAGCGATAAACTCAATCCGACTAAAAAGGAGTAACTACTATGAGTAAAAAGGTTTTGATTTTATCGGGAAGTCCCAGAAAGGGAGGCAATTCCGATATTTTGTGCGACGAGTTTGCAAGAGGCGCACGCGAAGTCGGGCACGAAGTCGAAAAGATATGCGTAGCGGAAAAGGACATAAGGTACTGTCGCGCGTGCTATGCGTGTAGAGATACGGGCAAGTGCATTATCGAGGACGACATGGCAGAAGTTCTTCAAAAGATGATAGACGCCGACGTTTTGGTACTTGCAAGTCCCGTATATTTTTATTCTATCGACGCTCAGCTCAAAGCACTCATCGACAGGACCGTGGCGCGTTGGCTTGAAGTTCGGGACAAGGAGTTCTACTACATCGTAACGGCAGCCGACAGCGAACACGAATCCGCCGAAACCACGCTTGCGTGTTTCCGCGGTTATGCCGATTGTGTCGAAGGCGCAAAGGAAATGGGCGTAATTTACGGTATGGGCGCATACGAAAAAGGCGAAATCATCACCCACAACGCGATGAAGGAAGCGTACGAAGCCGGCAAGAGGTCATAACTAAAAAAAGCACTTATATATTGACAAATAAAGTATATAAGTATATAATAAACATACATAAAACGGTTGCGTTGGAGCGAGTTATATGAGAAAATCCCTTACGAACGAACGAACGAACGAACGAACGAACGAACGAACGAACGAACGAACGA
>CAYZOJ010000078.1:0-5429 GCA_964480195.1 uncultured Christensenellaceae bacterium
ATCATCACACGGAGTGTGTATATCATCACGCGATAGCGTGTATATCATCAATCCGTAAGGATTGTATAACGGGCGCAAGTCCCGCTTGCGCCCGTCGAGAGCGTGTAATATATAGAGTAAAACCCGAAAAATTAAAAATATGCATCCGCTAAAGTTCTCTATTAAAGTAATACAGATTACCGAGCTATCTTCAGTTTATCAAAGTCCTAATAATTCTTGCATATTTTTCGGGGTTTACTCTATATATCTAATATGCGATATGTATTATTAACTTTTGCGGGTATCGGGGCTTTTCTGGTTGGTATGAAGCTTATATCCGCCAACCTTCAAGCCGTTGCCGGGGGGCGAATCGAAAGATTATTCTCAAAAATCGGTGATCATCGTTTTAGCGGGATAGGCTTAGGTATCGGTAGCTCCGCTGTATTACAAAGCTCTTCCGCGACGACGGTTATTCTTGTCGGTTTGGTCAATGCGGGGATTGTCAGCTTGTTTCAGGCGACGTGCGTAATTATGGGCGCGAACATCGGCACGACGTTTACCGCCCTCATATTTTCGGCAAACAGTCTTCCGATAGGGGAAGCGTTCGCGTTTTTGACGTTTATCGGCGCGATGATAATTATGGTATCAAAGCGATCTCGCGTCAAAGCCACGGGCTGGATAATCGCGTCCGCGGGCTTGATTTTTATAGGCTTGGACGTAATAAAAGCGGGAGCTACGGGGCTTAACGAGTTTGAGGCTTTCCGCAATCTGTTCGGCGGTAGAAACAATCCTTTCGGGCTAATACTCTTCGGACTGGCGTTTACGGCTGTAATACAGAGTTCTTCTGCAACGACGGGTATTGTCATTACGCTAGTACATCTCGGGATAATGCCCGTTACGGGCGCGTTTTACGTAATAATGGGCAGTAACGTCGGTTCGTGCGCGACCGCGATGCTTGCGTCAATCGGCGGGGCGGTAAACGCAAAGCGTACGGCGTTAATCAACCTTTTATTCAATATGGCGGGGGTGATTCTCTTTTTACCGCTTACGATTTTATTTGGCGAAAAGCTCGTTACGGCGCTCGACGGCTACGAAGTTTCGGTACTTGTCGCGTACTTTCATATCGCATTCAATCTGGTTACCACGCTTTTACTTTTGCCGTTCGTCAAACAACTTTCATCCGTTGCGGGTATTCTGATACCCGATAAAGTAAATAACACTTGTAATAAAGTTAAAAATATAGTACAATGTAAAATGAAATAAAATCGGAAACTACAGGAGAAACATAATGGAATTAGACGCTTCCAAAGTAGCAAGCTTTTGCGTAGACCATACAAAACTCAAATGCGGACTGTTCGTATCTCGTAAAGATATTATGGGTTCGGGAGTGATAACGACTTTCGACATTCGTATGAAGCGCCCGTATCACGACGAGGTTATGGAAACGGGCTCCGTACACGCACTTGAACATCTCATCACCACATATCTCAGAAACGACCCGCTATGGGGCGACAAAGTCATATATTTCGGACCGATGGGTTGCAGAACGGGCTTTTATCTTTTGATGGCGGGCGACCTTACGTCGCAAGACATTTTGCCTCTTATAGAGCGCACGTTCGATTACGTATCCGATTACGAGGGCGAAATCCCCGCAGCAACTCCCAAAGAGTGCGGATATTGTATGGATATGGACTTGGAACTCGCCAAAAACGACGCGGCGATGTACTATAACGTCATCATCAATCCCAAAAAGGAAAATCTCGTTTACCCCGTAAAGAGGGAAAGGAAAAAGGCTTAATATGTTAGATCCGAGAGTAAAAAAACTTGCAGAACTTTTAGTAAACTATTCGTGCCGTCTTCAAAAGGGCGAAAAGATACTTATCGAGGCTCGAGGCATAGATTATATGCTTGTAAACGCGATAGTAGACGAAGTATACGCGGTAGGCGGGCTTCCGTTCGTTTCGATAGAAGATATGCGCGTAGCGCGAGCTTTACGTAAGCAGGCGAGTGTCGAACTCATAAAGGCGATGGCTAAGTACGACGCATACCGTATGGCGGAAATGGACGCGTATATAGGGATACGCGGAGGGAACAACTGCTATGAGCTTTCCGACGTCGACCCCGAGATAATGCAAAATTACGATAAGTATTATTTCCATCCCGTTCATCACGAACTCAGAGTATGCAAGACGAAGTGGGTCATTTTGCGCTATCCCAACGAGGGAATGGCGGAGCAAGCGCGCATGAGCACGGACGCGTTCGAGGACTTCTATTTTAACGTATGCACGCTCGATTATAGGCGTATGAGCAAGGCAATGGACTCTCTCAAAGCCTTGATGGACAGAACCGATAAGGTGCGTTTAATCGCGCGCGATACCGATTTGACGTTCAGCATTAAGGGAATAGGCGCCGTCAAATGCGACGGCGGATGCAATATCCCCGACGGCGAAGTCTATACCGCTCCCGTCAAGAACTCCGTCAACGGACATATCCACTATAACGCTCCTTCGATAGAGAACGGCATAGAATTTAAGGACGTCCGTCTTGAGTTCAAGGACGGAAAAATTATTAACGCGACGGCAAACGATAACGTTGCGGTCAACGCTATATTCGATACCGACGAGGGCGCAAGATACGTCGGCGAATTTGCGATAGGCGTAAATCCTTACGTCGTAAACCCCATGGGCGACATTCTCTTTGACGAGAAGATCGCGGGCTCCATTCACTTTACCCCCGGGTGCTGTTATGACGATTGCAGTAACGGCAATCAAAGCGCGGTACACTGGGATTTGGTCCTCATACAAACTCCCGAATACGGCGGTGGCGAAATCTACTTCGACGACGTTCTTATTCGCAAGGACGGCAGGTTCGTACTTCCCGAACTCGACTGTCTTAATCCCGAAAACCTCAAATAAACACGGCGATGTCAAAACTTCAAAAGAAAACCGATACCAAAGTTCCGTCCAAGCCCGCACGGTGGCTGTATTACATTCTGCTCCCGGTCGGTATATTGCTTTCCCATATTTGGATAAAAGCAAGATACATTCGCGATCCCGAGATTAAAAAACGCAAGGGTCCGTTTGTCGTCATAGGCACGCACACTTGTATAATGGACGTAGCTCTTATGATGATAGCAATGCGCCCGGTGCGCTTGAATATTGTTTGCGGAAGGGACGTCTTTACTTGGTCCAAAATCAAACCCATCAAAAAGGCGGGCGGATTTATTCCCATCAACCAATTCGAAATGGATTTGTCGAGCATTCGCACGATGAAACGCGCGGTAGACGCGGGATGCAGTCTTGCGCTTTTCCCCGAGGGCAAGTTTACGCTTGACGGGACTCCGCTCCACTATTTACCGGAAAGCCTTGCCAAGCTCCTTAAACTCCTCAAAGCCGACGTCGTATTCTGCCATAACTACGGCGGATATTGCGCGCGTCCGCGTTGGTACAAAGGCTTTAAGTACGGAGTTGTAACCAATAAGAGCGAGCTTTTGTTTACAAAAGAGCAACTCGAAACGATGAGCGACAAGGATATTTATGAGGTTCTCAAAGGTAAATTCAGCTTTAACGATAACCTCTATCAGCGCGAAAATCATTTGAGATATAAATGCAAAGACCCCGCTTTGGGACTCCATTATATACTTTATAAGTGCCCGAAATGCGGTGCCGAGTACACGATGTCTTCTGACGAACATTACCTTACGTGTTCCGCGTGCGGTAATAAAGTCGAGTATACGGAGTACGGTGAACTCCTGCCCGACGAGGGTTCTATATCGTTTGACCGTATAGACTTATGGTACGACTATGAGCGTAAGGCGGTAAGGGAAGAGATTTCGAAGCCCGATTTTTGCGTCAGCCACGAAGTCGTATGGGAGCAAAACGACGATACCAACACGTATCACGAAATGGGCGAGGGAGAGTTGTATATCAACGATAAGTATATAGGCTTTAAGGGCAAGCGCTACGACGACGGTTCCGACGTTTTGATTGAAGTGCCTCTTATAAAGCTTTCGACAATCGTCCATAAGAATTACGAAGCGGTTGACCTTACGATAGATTCGAGGGTGAACAGATTCTATTTCCGCGAGGGCAAGTATTCTGCCAAATACAATATAATTGTCGAAGAAAAATATCGTCAAATCAAAGGATTGCCTATTGATTGATTAAAAGAACGGTGGTATAATCGTTTTAGTAATCTCTTGGAGGAGTCAGATGTTCAAACAATACGCAGACGAAACGATGGAGTTTGTTAAACTCATTGAAGCCGACGGAGCGCGTTTACCCGGTTCGGACGAAGAAAAGAAGGCTTGCAAAAAGATTCAAGCCGAAATGGTAGCGCGTACCGGACTTACGCCCAAAACCGAAAGGTTTATTTTTGCGCCCGAAGCGAGTATAGGCGCGATAAACAAGCTCGGTTGGGTTGTACTTGCCACGACGCTTGTCTATTACATGGGCGGACTCGGCGGAGCGTTTGCTTCGATGCTAATGTATACGGGCGTACTTTTGTTTGCGATTTTCCAAATAGTTTTGTATAAAGGCACGTTCGACGGGCTTTGCAAGCAAGCAGTCGCCGACAACATCATCACGGAATTGCCCCCGGCGAGCGGTGAAACCAAGTATACCGTTTATCTTGGAGCTCACTACGATAGCAGTTGGTGCTGGAAACTTGCCAAAAAGAACCCGAACACCGCAATCCCCAAAACAATTTACGGCATATTGGGCGTCGTAGTAATGCTTGTGATGAGCATTCTAAGAATATGCTACAATTTCGGCGTATTCGACTATCACGAGGCTTGGAACATTGTTTTCTATTGTGTACCGATTGCATTCGTACCGGGATTCTATTTCCTTACGCAATACACGTCGCAGGATAAGACGATTGCAAGCCCTGGCGCGATGGACAACTTGAGCGGTATCGGTATCAATATGATGATACTCAAATACTTTAAGGAGCACCCCGAAGATATGCCGGAAGGAATGCGTCTTGTGCACCTCGGATTCGCCTCGGAAGAAGCGGGACTTAAAGGAAGCGACGCTTTTGTCAAAGCCCACAAAAACGACGGAGCATTGGATAACGCATATCTCATAAACGTAGACTCGGTAGCCGATCCCGACCATTTCGAAGCTATCAAAGGCGACACGTGGCAGGGCACGCATTTCGATAAAAAGCTTATTAATATGAGTGTCGAAGCAATGCGCGAAAGCGGAGTTGCCAATCCCAAAATCATCAGCAACCCCGTAGGCGGATGCGACAGTACGCCGTTCTGCAAAGCAGGCGTTCCGACGTTTACTTTTGCGGCGCAAAACCCGACGTCCACAAACTACTACCACACCACCAACGACACGAGTGATCGCATAGACGTATCGACGTTTGAAACGGGCTTGAACGTAATCTACAAAGTAATCAAAAAGATTGCCGCCGACCGCGAAAGCAAATAATAGAAACAACAG
>CAYZOJ010000079.1:0-5422 GCA_964480195.1 uncultured Christensenellaceae bacterium
GAGTGTCACCTTGCCAAGGTGAAAGTCGCGGGTCCGAATCCCGTCTCCCGCTCCAAAAAAATAACAACCGAAGTAATCGGTTGTTATTTTTTTGTGCGGAGCGCCCCGTTACTCAATGATGTTGCCTGTGGCAATGATGTTTGCCTATCGGCAAATGATGTTTTGCTTTGCAAAATGATGTTTTCGCTTACGCGAAAGTTATGGTATTTAAGAGCAGAAAGACAATCCCTCAGTCTACGCGGTTAAAAACCGCGTAGCCAGCTCCCTTTACACAAAGGAGCCTTACCGCTTATTAACTTTTTGCCGTTTTGGATATGTTTGAGTACGTATAGTTGAAATACGGCGTGAAAAAGCCCTTGCGAGCAAACTTTTTCACTTACATCATAGCATATATGAGAATAAAAAAAGACTTCCGCTGGGAAGTCTTTTTTTGATAAAGTCACCGGGCTTAATTGGATTTTAATAGTTTTTGGCTTCGATTTGGAAGTAGGCTTGCGGGTGCGCGCATACGGGGCAGATTTCGGGGGCGTTGGTTCCGACTACGATATGTCCGCAATTACGGCACTCCCAAACTTTGACATCGCTCTTACTAAATACTTCACGCGTTTCTACATTATGGAGAAGCGCACGATATCTCTCTTCGTGACGTTTTTCGATTTCGCCTACCATTCTGAACTTTATCGCAAGCTCCGGGAAACCCTCCTCTTCGGCGGTCTTTGCAAAACCTTCGTACATATCGGTCCACTCATAATTCTCGCCGTCGGCGGCAGAACTTAAGTTTTCGGCAGTGTCGCCTATTCCCATAAGCTCTTTGAACCAAAGCTTGGCGTGCTCTTTTTCGTTATCGGCGGTTTCAAGGAATAACGACGCTATCTGCTCATAACCTTCTTTCTTCGCTTTTGACGCAAAAAAGGTATACTTATTGCGGGCTTGCGATTCGCCCGAAAACGCTTCCATTAAGTTCTTTTCGGTCTGTGTGCCTGAATATTTGTTTGCCATTACGATATCTCCTTTATATGTTATGTGGTTCGGAATTAAAATGTCTTATTTAATTTATCGCATAACGCGGTAAGCGCACGCCCGCGATGACTGACGGAATTCTTTTCGCCGGCTTCCGCCTCGCCGAAACTCTTTTTTAAGTCGTACGAGTAAAACAAGCTGTCGTAACCGAATCCGTTACTTCCCACTTCCTCGGTGAGAATTTCACCCTCGGTTCGCCCCTCTGCCGTTACTATTTTTCCGTCGGGATAATAAAGGACTATTGATGTATAGAACGCGGCGCGTCTATCGGTTATCCCGCGCATTTCGCTAAGAAGCTTTTTTCTGTTGAGTTCTGAGTTGCCGTCCTCACCGCCGTAACGCGCCGAATACACTCCGGGGGCGCCTCCCAATGCTTCTACAATCAAACCGGAATCGTCCGCCAATGCGGGCATTCCTGTTGCTTCGGATACGGTTTTTGCCTTTTTTAAGGCATTGCCGTAAAAGGTATCGGCGTCTTCGACGACCTCGACGGAAACGTTCTCTTGTTTAAGCGACGATATCGTAAATCTATCGCCCAAGATCTCAATAAACTCTTTTAACTTATGACTGTTGTTGGTAGCCGCTACTAATTTTTCCATATTGACCTCCTTACCGATTATATCAAACACGAAACAATATTGCAATTAAAAACTTTTTAATCCCGCGCATTCGGACTTTAAGAGCTAAACGATTGACTTTTGTTTTCTTTAATAATATAATTACAAAAAGAAATTAAAAGGAGTTTTTATGTCCAAGATTATTAAAGAAGGTTTGACTTTCGACGACGTTCTTTTAATTCCGCAATACTCCGACGTGTTGCCCAAGAACGCCGATATCTCAACTAAACTTACTGACACGGTTAAATTGAACATTCCCCTGATCTCGGCGGCTATGGATACGGTTACGGAATCCGGGCTCGCAATTGCTATGGCGCGCGAAGGCGGTCTCGGTATCATTCATAAAAATATGACCATAGACGAGCAAGCCTCTCACGTTGACAGAGTTAAACGCAGTGAACACGGCGTTATAACCGACCCCTTCTATTTGAGTCCCGAACATCTTGTAACCGACGCTATCGCTCTTATGCGCAAGTACAAAATAAGCGGTGTGCCGATTACCAAAGGTAAAAAACTCGTGGGCATACTGACCAACCGCGATCTTCGTTTTGAAACCGATTTCAATCGTCCCATCGCGGATGTTATGACCAAAGAAAATCTCATCACCGCGCCCGTAGGAACGACTCTACAGGACGCGCAAATAATCCTCGGCAGACATCGTATAGAGAAACTCCCTCTCGTCGATAAAGACGGCAACTTAAAGGGTCTTATTACGATTAAGGATATAGAAAAATCCATCCAATACCCGAACGCGGCAAAAGACAAAAACGGCAGACTTATCGTAGGCGCGGCGGTCGGAGTCGGTCAAAACACCCTCGACAGAGTTAAAGCTTTGGTCGACGCAAAAGTCGATATCATCACGGTAGACACCGCACACGGTCATAATCAAGGCGTTCTCGACACCGTTCGCAAGGTGAAAGAAACTTATCCCGATCTTCCTCTTATCGCCGGCAACGTCGCAACCGCTGCCGCAACCAAGGCTCTTATCGAAAGCGGTGCCGACGTCGTTAAAGTTGGTATCGGTCCCGGCTCCATTTGCACAACGCGCGTCGTCGCGGGTATCGGCGTTCCGCAAATCACAGCTATTATGGATTGCGCTGAGGAAGCCGATAAACACGGCAAACGCATTATCGGCGACGGCGGTATCAAATACTCGGGCGACATCATCAAAGGTCTTGCCGCAGGCGCAAGCGCTATTATGATAGGTAGTCTTCTCGCGGGAACCATGGAATCCCCCGGAGCTCTCGAAATTTACCAAGGCAGAAGCTTTAAGGTTTACCGCGGAATGGGCTCTCTCGCGGCAATGGAATGCGGTAGTAAAGATCGCTACTTCCAAGAAGACGCAAAGAAACTCGTTCCCGAAGGCGTCGAAGGGCGTGTGCCTTATAAGGGCGCTCTCTCCGACGTTGTATTCCAACTCGTAGGCGGTATCCGCTCGGGTATGGGTTACTGCGGAAAACACACTATCGACGAACTCCGCACAAATTCCGAGTTTATTAAAATTTCGGGTGCTTCTCTTGTCGAAAGCCACCCCCACGATATCTCTATCACCAAAGAATCGCCCAACTACTCGCCTAAAAACTAATTACGATTATGCAAGAACAATCTTCTATCCAGCAACATCAAACGGTCATCGTCTTGGACTTCGGCGGACAGTATAATCAACTTATCGTTCGTCGTATAAGAGATCTCGGAGTATATTGCGAACTTCTGCCCTACTCCACAAGCTTAGAGCGCGTTAAAGAAATTGCTCCCGTCGGCATTATTCTTACCGGCGGTCCCAACAGTGTGTTCGAAGCAGATTCTCTCGCTTTGGATCCCCGTATCCTCGATTTGGGAATACCGACTCTCGGAATTTGCTACGGAGCACAACTCATCGCGCACCTCAAAGGCGGTGTGGTAAAATCGGCAACGACCAAGGAATACGGCAAAATCAACATAACGCATAAAGAGTCCCCGCTGTTTGCAAACATCCCCGAAAATACGATTGTTTGGATGTCGCATACCGATTACGTCGAAAGCGTGCCTGCGGGATTTGAAATTCTCGCAAGTTCTTCCACCTGCCCCGTCGCGTCATACGGTAACGAGGCGACAAAAATCTACGGCGTACAATTCCACCCCGAAGTGGTTCACTCCGAATACGGCAACAAGCTCCTTTCCAACTTCCTCTACGAAGTAATCGGCGCGAAAGGCGATTGGACTATGCATAACTTCGTCGAAGATATGGTCCAAAAGATCAAAGAAAAAGTCGGTGATAAAAAAGTTCTTTGTGCAATGAGCGGTGGCGTTGACTCTGCGGTCGCAGCCACTCTCGTTTATAAGGCTGTAGGCGAAAACCTCACGTGTATGCTTGTCGACCATGGTCTTATGCGTAAAAACGAAGTTAAAGAAGTCGTCGAATGCTTCCGCGACGGTCTCGGAATGAACCTCCTCGCGATAGACGCGTCCGAACGTTTCCTCACCAAACTCGCGGGCGTTACAGACCCCGAACGCAAACGTAAAATCATCGGCGAAGAGTTCATTCGCGTATTCGAGGACGAGGGCAAAAAACTCGGCAAAATGAACTTCCTCGTACAAGGAACGATTTATCCCGACGTCATCGAATCGGGCTTCGGAAAAGCCGCTCTTATAAAATCACACCACAATGTCGGCGGACTCCCGGATGTAATCGACTTCGACGAAATAATCGAACCTCTCCGCGACCTCTTCAAAGACGAGGTACGTAAAGTCGGTCTGGAGCTCGGTTTAAGTCGTAAAATCGTTATGCGTCAGCCCTTCCCCGGTCCCGGACTCGCGATACGTATCATCGGAGAAATCACCAAAGAAAAACTCGATATTCTTCGCGACGCGGACGCTGTTTTCCGTGAGGAAATAGCTTTGAACGGTCTTGATACCGAGATTTGGCAATACTTTGCCGTTCTTACCAATATGCGCAGTGTCGGCGTTATGGGAGATATGCGCACGTATGACTATACTCTTGCACTTCGCGCGGTCAACAGTATTGACGCTATGTCGGCGGACTGGTCAAAAATCCCCTACGACGTCCTCGGCAAAATAAGCAATCGTATCGTTAACGAATGCAACGGAATTAACCGCATAGTTTACGATATAACTTCCAAACCCCCGGCGACAATCGAATGGGAATAAGATGACGCGTTCTACACTCGGTCAAGTGAAATCGCTACACTAAATTATTGAGGCTATATATATGAATAAAGAAGAAAGACAACGCAACTTAGAGTTAATGAAAAACGGCGAAGTTTACGATCCCGGTGATTTGTCTATCATGGCAAAGCAAGAGCTTTATAAAGCTAAAGTTAATCGCTATAACCGCATTCCGGGGTTCTTTCCGACAGCACGTATGAGGCTTCTTAAAAAAATATTCGCTGATTGCGGAGAAATGCCTTATGTTGAACCGCCGTTCCACGCAAACTTCGGCGGTAAACACGTACACGTCGGCAATAACTTCTATGCTAACTTTAACTTGACGCTCGTAGATGACGGACATATTTATATCGGCGATCGTTGTATGTTCGGTCCGAATGTTACGATAATTACGGCGACCCACCCTCTCGACGTCGAAAGAAGATCTAAAGGGTTACAATATAATAAAGACGTTCATATAGGTAACGACGTTTGGCTATGCGCAGGCGTACAAATATTGCCCGGAGTAACAATCGGCGACGGCGCAGTTGTCGGTGCCGGAGCGGTCGTAACAAAAGACGTGCCCGCCGGAGCAGTTGTTGCAGGGGTGCCCGCTAAAGTTATAAAGTAAATCCCGAAAA
>CAYZOJ010000080.1:0-5218 GCA_964480195.1 uncultured Christensenellaceae bacterium
ACGGCGCCCGCTACGACCAATACGGAAACTACTCCGATAACCCACGCGACCCAAGTCGTATCTTCTTTGTTACTCTTGACTCTCTCCCACATCGCTATCGTTTGGGCGTTCTGCGATCCGAAATCTTTCATAACGCTGAGCGTCGAGGTTTTAATATCGGGATAGCGTATTTCGTCATCGAAATATTCGTCGGGATCGTAATCGTTTTCTTCGAGTATCGCACACGCTTCCTCGCTGTTTCTGACGACTTCTTTATCTATCGCGGAAGAATACCCTATCGCCATCGAGTTACGCATCGAAATTTCGGGACGACACATATAGTCGATGAATACGAGAGCGGCTTCTTGATGCTTTTCGTCGATACCTTTGAGCATACACCAACCGTCAAACCAAACGTTACCGCCTATTTCGGGAACGTAATAGTCGAGGTATTCGGCGTCTTCCATTGCCCACAAGGCGTCCCCCGACCAAGCAAGATCGACGTACGCTCTGTCCGAAGTCATTTGAGCTTTTCCGAAATCGACTTCGTAACCTTTTATGACCGAAGATTGTTCGTTGAATATTTGTTCGGCGTAACCGAGCAACGTATCGTCTACGGTGTTGATGAGCTCGTCTATCGGGATATCCTCGTAGCCCGCGGGAAGTCTATCGAGTTCCTTTAAGCGAAGAACCGCCGCGACGTACGCGTCGCGTATACTGTCTTTGATAAGGATTTTACCGTCGAGTTCGGGGTTGCCCGCCGCATTCCACAAGATACCGTAACCGGTGGCAATGTCCTCTTCGGTTACCTTTTCTGTGTTATACAGTATCCCTAACGTGCCCCACATGTACGGGACGAAATAGTCGCTCATGTTTTGAGCTTCGGTTTCGCCGGGAACGGAAATACCGGTAAAGACTTCGTCAACCTTATCGTAAATGTCTTGATTGACATTTGCTTTATTGGGGATAAGGCTATAATCGAGTTTTTGAAGATATCCGCCCTGCATAAGCCTTTGTATGGCGTATTCCGAGGGGCATACGAGGTCGATTTTTTCTTCCCCGCGTTCGACGGTCGTGAGCATTATCTCGTTGGTTTCATACGTCGAATATATCAAATCGAGTTCTATGTTCTTGCCGTATTTTTCTTTATAGTACTCTTTATAATAGGCTTCGAAATCGTCTTCGATGTCCTCGCCGATATAGTCGCCCCAGTTGTAGACGATGAGCGTCTGATATTCTTCGACCACTTCTTCCGAACCGTTACAGCCAACCATTGCGATAGCAATTATCGCGATTAAAGCACACAAAGCCAATACGAGAATTAAACGTTTTTTCATTTTTTAACCTCCTCTTTAACTTTGCCCGAGCTCTTGAACGAACGGAGGTTTGCAAGAAGCAATACCAATACCACAACGAGAATAATGATACTGAATACGGGGAGCCAGAAAGGTTTAAGACCGCTGGCGTTACGGAGCGACGAATAGAGATACGTTGAAAGAGTATCTATACCGGTCGACGCGCCTTTATTAAGCTGAGTGATGATAAAGTCGTCGAGAGAAATCGTAAACGCCATCACAAAGCCCGAAAGTATGCCGGGAAGTATAATCGGAAGTATAACCTTAAACAACGCTTTTACGGGGTTTGCGCCGAGGTCCAGCGCGGCTTCGTAAACGTTGGGGTCCATCTGCATAAGCCTGGGCATTACCGAAAGTATGACGTACGGCGTGCAGAAAGAAATATGTCCGAATATAAGTCTTATGTAGCCTTGGGGGAATCCGAAAGTTCCGAAAAACATCATAAGAGAAACCGCAACGACGATTTCCGAGTTGATTATCGGGAGCTGATTGACGTTTTCGACAATCTTTTTGGGGGTCGGACGAAGGTAATAAATGCCTACCGCCGATATCGAGCCGAGTATCGTCGACGCGACGGAGGCGATTACCGCTATAACTATCGTATTGCGAAGACTGCTCCACAGCTTTTGGGGAGCGTCCGTAAACAGCGATATATACGCGTCGAAGGTAAAGCCGTCGGGGAATGTGAAGTTATTGGTATTCGAAAACGAATACACGATAATCATAACTATCGGAGCGTAAATCAACCCGAGCATAAGGATTATATACGCTTTGGAAGCAAGTTTTTTTACCATAAGTTATTCGCCGCCTCCCCTTTGTTGATTTTGCCCATTACGAAGTTGGAAAGTAGCACGAGCACAAGCATAATAAGGCTCATTACGCTACCGACGCCGTAAAGTTGGTTTTCGAATTTCATATTTATGCTGTCGCCGAACAGGATTATACTGTTGTTCGAGAGCATTTGCGATATGGCGAATGCCGATATCGTAGGTATGAATACCATTGTGATTCCGCTCATTATCCCGGGAAGCGACAACGGCAACGTCGTCTTGATAAACGTGGTAACGGGATTGGCGCCGAGGTCTTGCGCGGCTTCGGCATAGCACTTGTCTATATTGCTGAGCGTCGTATGCAACGGCATTATCATATAAGGAATAAAGTTATAGACCATACCGAATATGACCGTACCCATCCCGAGAGTGATTTCGAGGTTTTCGAATATCGTTTGAAGCGCGTACGTACGAATGAGGAAGTTGACCCACATCGGAAGCATAAACAGTATGACTATAACGCTACCGTAAGACCATTTACTCAAAATATACGCGACGGGATAGCCGAGTAAAAGACAGAGCACCGTGGTAATCAGACCTACCGCAAGCGAAATGCCCAATACTTTAAGGCTTGCGCCGTCGGTAAACAGCGTTTTGAAGTTCTCAAAACCAAACTCGCCGTCCGCTATGAACGCGTTGACCAAAACGAGTACCAACGGTATTACTACAAACAACAATAAAAACAGTATGTAAGGATAAGAGAACACGCTCCTCGTCAAACGGAAGTTCTTAACCTTATTTACAAGTTTTTTTCCGAACTCTTTAAGATTCATTCTTCCGTCCTCTTTATCTCTTCGATAATGATTTTATCGGGAGCAACCGAAAGTCCTACTCTGTCGCCCTTTAACCAGTCGTCCTCGGTGTCGACAAAGAAGTTGAAATAGTTGTCGGCGCGAATAATGCACTGATAGTAACTGCCCTTATAAATACTGCTGACAACCTCTCCGCCGATAATGCCGTCTTCCTCGTCGTCGAATACCTGAACGTCGTCGAAGTCGATTTTGACCTTAACCGGCGTTCCGCTCGGAAGATCGGAGTTGCACTCGAATCTGCCACCGCAAATTTCGACAACGCCCGTATCCCACATTTCGGTTTCGATTTCGTTTATGATACGCGCTTTGTGCATTACGTGGAAGTCGTACGGCTTGATGTATAATCCTATAATATCGCCCTTTTGGACTTCCGTATTGTCGTGTATGAGTACCTCATTCTCGCCGTCCACGATTGCGGTTATCTGATAGTGGTCGCCTTTGAACACGCAAGAATCAACTACCGCGTCCATCATCGAAGCGGCGTTATCGCGAGGAATTATAAAGATGTCCTCGGGACGAATTATTAAGTCTATGGGCTCGTTCTTTTTGAAGCCCTTGTCTACGCACTCGAATTCTCTGCCGAAAAGTTCGACTTTGTAATCGCCTATCATGCAACCCGAGAAAATGTTCGATTCGCCTATAAAGTCCGCGACAAACGCGTTGGCGGGCTCGTCGTAAATCTTTTGCGGAGTGGCTATCTGCTGGATGACGCCGTCGCGCATAACCACTATCGTGTCGCTCATCGTAAGAGCTTCTTCTTGATCGTGGGTAACATATATGAACGTTATGCCTATCTTCTTATGCATATTCATAAGCTCGATCTGCATATCCTTGCGCATTTTGAGGTCCAACGCGCCCAAGGGCTCGTCAAGGAGCAATACTTCCGGCTCGTTTACGAGTGCGCGCGCTATAGCGACTCTCTGTTGCTGTCCGCCCGAAAGACTGTTGACGTTACGATGTCCGTAATCTTCGAGGTCGACAAGTTTAAGGGCGTTGTCGACTTTTTCCTTAATCTCCGCTTTTGTGAGCTTGCGAAGTTTTTCGTACTCGTTGCCTTTGCGGTCTTTATACGTAATGCCCGTAGGTACCCTCTTTTCTTTGAGTCCGAAAGCTATGTTGTTGAATACGTTAAGGTGCGGGAACAACGCGTATTTTTGGAATACCGTGTTGACGTTGCGCATATGCGGAGGCACCGACGTAATATCTTTGCCGTCGAATACAATCGTGCCGGAAGTGGGCTTCTCGAATCCGGCTATCATACGAAGAGTCGTCGTCTTACCGCATCCGGACGGTCCCAAAAACGTGACGAACTCACCGCGTTTGATAGAAAAACTTACGTTCTTGACTACGGGTTTGCCGTCATAGTCTTTGCATATGTTTTTAAGCTCGATAATTGCGTCTTTTGTGTTTCTTTCCATTCTAACCTCTAAAAATTACTCGGGGTCGTAACCCATATTATTTTTGCTTCGCGCGTGCCCGCGTTTATTATCTTATGTTCGCGCGCGCCGTCTACATAGAATGCCTCCCCGCGCTTTGCCGTATGCTTTTTGCCGTCAACCTCTAAGATTATCTTGCCGTCGACGACATAGCCGAATTCCTCACCCTCGAACGGGTATCGAACTTCGCTCTCTCCGCCCTCGGGCAATATGAGAAGTATCGGCTCCATCTCGTTCTTCTGAGAGTTGGGAATAAGCCACGTACTCGTACCCGTGCCGTTTGCCGATTCGAAAAAGTCAGCCTTGCCGAATACCACCTGCTCTTCCTTTTCCTCGGCGAAAAACTGTTGTAAAGTTACCCCGAGTACGTTAAGGATATCCGTAAGAGTGGCTATCGAGGGACTGGCAAGGTCGTTTTCGAGCTGACTGATAAAGCCTTTGGTCAGCTCCGAACGCATAGCAAGCTCCTCCTGCGTAAGTCCACGGCGCAATCTTATAGACTTGATTTTCGGTCCGATTTCCATACTGCCTCCGATTTTACAAGAATATTCGATTATTCTTATACGCATATAATATCAGTGAATTATACTACTGTCAAACAAATAGATTAAAATTATTAAACTTCAATTTGTTTATCTATACTAAACAAAAAGTAAAACCCGAAAAATAGGCGTGATGATATACAACGCGTAAACGCGTTGATAAAGGTATTTAAGAGTAGACTGAGGGATTGTCGTATATATTCTTAAATACCACAACATTCGCGAAGCGAATATTTCACCTGCCGTAGGCAGATTTCACCCGCG
>CAYZOJ010000081.1:0-5198 GCA_964480195.1 uncultured Christensenellaceae bacterium
GCGAAGTCCGTTCTAAAAGAACTCGATTCGGATTTAATCATAAAGGGCTGGAACAAAGAAGACAATCTTCGCAACTTTTTACGCTTATATGACGAAGTAAACGAAGCAATCAAAGAGGATGAGGAACTCACGTCATTACTTCAAAACAGCATAACCCCCGAATGCTATCCCGACCCCGAGTTAAAGACGCTGACGATAGATTTAGGATATTATATCAGCACATT
This sequence comes from uncultured Christensenellaceae bacterium, assembly GCA_964480195.1. Classification (GTDB taxonomy): domain Bacteria; phylum Bacillota; class Clostridia; order Christensenellales; family DTU072; genus Stercoripulliclostridium_A. The sequence continues at coordinate 225 of CAYZOJ010000081.1, forward strand.
AGCAGAGGCTCAAAAAAATGCCGATAAGGAAGCAAAAGAAGAACAATCCGAAATGACAGATGAAGTCGCCTGCGCGGAAGCGGAAGTCGAAACGACAGTACTTCCGTCGTATACCGAAAAGGATTTCTTATCGGAAGTCTATATGGCGGAAGAAAAATATAAGTTCCTTGTCGAAATTCTCAAAAGAAAAAAGAATATTATTCTTCAAGGCGCGCCCGGCGTCGGTAAGACGTTCTCGGCAGAGCGGTTGGCGTGGTCGATTATGGGCGTTGTAGATAAAGCGCGCGTAGAGCTTGTTCAATTCCATCAGAATTATTCTTACGAGGATTTCATAATGGGCTATAAGCCCGTGCAGGACGGGTTCGAACTCAAAGACGGTATATTTAAGCGTTTTGCGGAAAGGGCAAAAGCGCAACCCGATCTCGATTTCTTCTTTATAATCGACGAAATCAATCGTGGCAATATGAGTAAAATTTTCGGCGAATTGCTTATGGCAATCGAAAGCGACCATCGCGACGAAAACGTTACTCTCGCATATAACGGCGAGCCTTTCTGCGTTCCGAAAAACCTCTATATCATCGGTATGATGAATACTGCGGACAGAAGTCTTGCGATGATAGATTACGCACTGCGTCGTCGTTTCGGATTCTTCGAAATGGAGCCCGGATTCGAAACTGAAGGGTTTATCGCGAACAAGCCGAATAGCGATAAATTCGATATGCTTATTTCCAAAATTAAAGATTTAAACGTTGCAATCGCAAAAGACAAATCTCTCGGAAAGGGATTTTGTATCGGACATAGCTATTTTTGCAACCCTTCGAGCGATATTGACGGGTGGTTGCGTTCGATTGTCGATTACGAAATAATCCCGATGTTAAACGAATATTGGTTCGACGAGCCGAGCGAGGTTCAAGCGTGGGCGGATACTCTTCATAACGCATTAAAATGAGCAAAAAGTATAAAAATACCTTCATAAAAAATATTTATTATATGCTTGCGTATGCGTTTATGCCGTTGCGTCGGGACGAGTACGACAACGTTGCGTCGGAAGAGTTCGACAACTTGCATAATTTGTTGGCGGCGATTTTGGTTGAGGGTATCGGAAAACAATTAAAGCAGGGGCTTTACCGCGAATATGTGAGCGTTAGCGAGGATTTAACCGTCATACGCGGTAAAATCGACTTGCCCGCAACGCTCAAAAATCGTGTTTCGCGCAAACGCGTCGTCGCGTGCGATTACGACGAGCTTTCCGCAAACAATCTTCTCAACAGCATTCTTAAAACGACGGCGAATCTTTTGATAAGACATTCCGACGTGGACAAAGAGTTCAAGGATAAACTTAAAAACGAAATGTTGTTTTTCGGAGATATAGACACCGTCGACCCGAGGTCTATAAAGTGGGAACGTATACGATTCCAAAGGAGCAACGACTCGTACCGTATGCTTATGGGACTATGCCAACTCGTTATCGAGGGTTTGCTCGTAACGACCGAAGAGGGCGAATATCGCGTAGACTCGTTCGTTGACGAAAAGTACCTCAATCGTCTTTACGAAAAGTTCATACTCGAATACTATCGAAAAGAGTGGTCGGAGCTTTCCGCGTCGGCGTCGCAAATCCCGTGGGCACTGGACGACGACAATAACGGTTTGCTTCCCGTTATGCAAAGCGACATAATGCTTTCGAAGGATAGTAGTGTTCTCATTATCGACGCAAAATACTATTCGCACACGACGCAGACTCAATACGATAAGCATACCGTGCATTCCCATAACATCTACCAAATATTTACCTATGTCAAAAACAAGGATGCGCGGTTCGGGGAAGAACCGCATACCGTTTCGGGCATGCTGTTGTACGCGGCGACAGACGAGGACGTTCGCCCCGACGAAACCTATCGAATGAGCGGTAATAAAATAAGCGTTCGTACGCTCGATCTCGATTGTGATTTTATAAACATTAAGGCGCAACTCAACGCTATAGCGGAAGAGCATTTCGACTGCCGTCCGATGTGATTTCTGCCGATTTTGAGTTCCCGTTTATTTGTTTGCGGTTGCCCTAAGTGTTGATTTCGGCAAACAGAGCAATACGCATAAAACGCGTTAAGTCCGCGTCGTGCGGTTCGGGCTTGACAATTTTTACGGATAGAGTTAATATTGTTTCGGGATAACTACCTTCGACATACGTTAAGCAAAAGGAGGATATATGATTTATATAACGGGAGATACCCACGGACAACACGATTTTTGGAAACTCGAGTGTTTTGCTGAGAGCAATCCCGATCTCGATAAAAACGATTATTTGCTGATAGCAGGGGATTTCGGCGGGGTTTGGAACGAGGAAATTCTTGACGAAACTCTAAAACCGTACGAAAATCTTCCTTTTACCGTACTGTTTATTGACGGCAATCACGAAAATTTCGATCTTTTGGGTTCGTTTCCCGTCGAGGAGTGGCATGGCGGTAAGGTTCATAAAATTAGACCCGACATTATACATCTTATGCGCGGGCAAGTTTTCGATATTTTAGGGAAAACCTATTTTACTTTCGGCGGTGCGACGAGTATAGACAGATGGTTGAGAGTCGAGGGCAAGAGCTGGTGGAGCGAGGAACTTCCGTCGGACGAGGACATGCGCGAGGCAACGGAAAACCTTTCCAAGGTGAACTTTGAGGTCGATTACATCATAACGCATTCTTGCGACGAAAAAGCTTTGTATTATCCTCCGCTCAGAACATCGTCCAAAATTTTTAAGGCGTATCCCGAAAATGGTATGCTCAGTTATTTTGAAGAAAATGTCAAGTACGGGCATTGGTATTTCGGCCACTATCATCTTGACGGCGATTTGACCGACAAAAAGACGGCACTCTATAACGACATCATTCCGATAGAATGATAAAACTTTTTGTGTGTGATGCAATTCTTCCGAAGGCGTAAAAGAAATGCTACCGAAGTCGGTAGCATTTTTGCGTTTATGTGATAAGGAAGTTGATTTTATCTTCTTCCGCCCGGGCGAAAACCTTGATTGCCCATACCGTTAGCGTTTGATCCGAGCGCGGTGCCGATATCGTCGAGCGTTGCGGAGTAGGTCGAGTCGCCGACAGAAACGGTATAGGTCGCGCCTTCTTCGAACGAGTTAAGGCTGACAATGACGGATTGATAACGTTTGGGCGGTGTCAAAGTCGCGAGAGTTTGCCCGTCTTCGGTCGAAACCGTTACGACGGTTCCCGCCTGTGCTGCCGAAGAAAGAGTGAGGCTGATATATCGTTGAGTCGAGTTGTTCGAGGGAGTTTCTACCATTCCGACCGAGCCTAAAGCAAACAGGTTTCCGCCGGTTACGATTATTCCCGTATCCGCGTCGAGCGCGCCGTTTTCGCCTTTGGTCGGACCGTAAATGTAGATGTTGCCTCCGGTAATTTTGACAGTGCCGTTGCTGTCGATACCGTCGCCTTCCGCGTTGACGGTGATTTCTCCGCCCGTTATCAAAATGTAGAAGGAGTACCTGCCGAGATCGCCGTTCGCGGCATTGATTCCGTCGTCCGTCGCGGTAACGTCGATTTTTCCGCCGAGGATTTCGACCGTCGCACCTTCTATTCCTTCATACGACTTGGTTACCGTGATTGTGCCGTCGACGATTTTCGTTAGGTATTCCGCGTGTAAACCGTCATCTCCGGACGCTATCGTGAACGTCCCGCCGAGGATGATGAGATTGCCTTTTGACGAAAGAGCGTCGTCGTTCGAGTTTATCGTGTACCGACCTCCGGTGATGATGAGCCCGTATCCGTTTTCCGCGGTAGATGGGTAATCGACGTCTTCGAATTCAATGCCTCCCGTCTTTAACGCCTTGCCGTCGGCATTGTCGGAAGAGCGCTCCGTAACCGTTGTCGGAGCTCCGCCGTTAGTCGTTATATTTATGGCATTGGTTTCCGAATTGGCTATATACAGGCACCCGTTTGCGCAAATCCCGTCATCGCCCGATATGATGTCGATATCGGAGTTTTCAATGTATAAGTAGCCGTATTTTATGTCCGAAGCGTATGTGCGCGCCTCGTCTGCGGATTCGGGTTCGATGTCCGTTTTAATGCCGTCGCCCGAAGCTTTTATCGTAAGAGAAGCGTTCTTAATGACGACGGATTCGTCAGCTTTAATCCCCGACTTGGTAGCGCCGTCGACTTTTATCGTCGTTCCGTTTATCGTAAGCGAAGTTTTGACTTTTATACCCGTCGTTTCGGCGCCGACGCAATTCAAATTAAGAGTGCCGTTTCCGTTGATGACGAGGGAACGTTTTTTTGCTTGGATTACGGCGCCGTCGCCCTCGGCAGTGTCGCCGACGCTATCCGCAAGGGTGTTTACCGTGCCCTCGGCGACAGTCAATATTCTTTCGTAAATCGTGTCGGAAGAGGGTTTCTTGAATACGATCGCGCCGGAATCTTGGCTGTCAGTCGTCGAGATGTTTACGCCGTTCAGCACGATACGAACGTCGCTTGATGTATCGTTGACGGTTATCGAGCCCGTGAAGCTTCCGCTAAGAACAAAAACACCGCCCGACTTGATTACGAGCTCGTTATTTTTATACGCGTATGCGGTTACCGCGGAGAGGTCCGTCGAAGACAGCGTTTCGAGATTTATAAAGTAGCAGTCGCTTGCGCTCGGGTCGTAAGAGGCGGTTATTCCGTTTTTTGCCGAAATAATCGAATCGACAAGGTACTCCGACGTGCTTACGGAAGAAGTATCCGTAATGTCGACACCCGTTTGTCCGCCTCCGAGATTGTCCCAAGGCGAAAACTTGTCGTCCTTATTATTACCGCAACCTACAAGCCCGCAAGCGAGCGCGAGCGTAAGAAAAACAAGCAAAAAGACGAAAAAGACATTTTTCTTTTTCATATTCGAATCTCCTTAAACGAATTATATCATAATTATAACCGAAACTCGTTAAAAAGATGTTAAACTTTGTTGAAAACACAGTCTATTAAAACAAGG
>CAYZOJ010000082.1:0-5177 GCA_964480195.1 uncultured Christensenellaceae bacterium
CCGCCGAAAATACGGATTACGCCGGCGAGGATTTTGCCTTCTTTGAATCTTGTTACGACACCGAGTATCCATGCGGTGAACGGAATGATTGCGAGGATGATGCTGACTATTCTCGATAAACCGAAGTAGTCTTTTTTGCCTTTAGCTTTTGCCATAGTGTTACCTCCGAATTTGATATTATAATTATAATATGTTTTTATGGATTAGTAAAGACCCTTTTTATAAAAACACGGGATGTTTGACTATATTGACGAAATGTGGTAGCATTGAGGCATGGAAGAAAAAAGAATAGCCGAGCTTTCTGTCGGCGAAATCAAAAAGTATTGCGATACGGAAGTTGTCGTATTCGACTCACTGCCTTCGACAAACGACGTATGTAAGGACTCCGGCATAAACGGCGCAAAGGAGTTTACGGCGTTTATAGCGCGCAGTCAAACCGCCGGGAAAGGACGCCTCGGGCGTAATTTCTATTCGCCTCACGGTAGCGGTATATATATGTCGATGTTGGTGTGTCCCGACTACTCGGACGAGCGAATAGGTTATCTTACGGCAATGACCGCGGTGGCGGTTGCGGAGGCTCTCGACGAGCTATACGGCGTAGACGCGCGAATCAAATGGGTCAACGATATATACGTCGAGGACAAAAAATGCGTCGGGATACTCACCGAAAGCGTTTCGGGCGGGGGAAGGCTCAACGTCGCGATAGGCGTCGGAATAAACGTTAGGGAGCCCGAAGGCGGTTTTCCCGCGGATATAGCAGACCGCGCGGGCGCGGTAACAAAAGGCGAAAGCGACATAAATGCGCTTGCAGGCAAAGTTATAAACAATATTTTGAGAGAATATCGAGGCGCGGATAAAGGCTCTGTACTCGAGCGTTACCGCGAAAGATGTATTACCGTCGGGCGCTCGGTAACGGTGGTTTCCGAGAGTGGCGAAAGACCCGCGTATTGCATTTGCGTCAACGACGGGTTCGGTTTGGATGTAAAATACGACGACGGAACCATTGCTTCGATTTTTACGGGCGAAGTCAGCGTCAGGATATAAATAAAGGAACTTCGGGCGGTAAAAATGTAAATACGCACATCAATATAAATGTTATTGCATACATAGTAATTGCAATCGGCAATCCGTATTTCGGGTTGCCGTATTTATATATATGGTATCCTAAAATCGAGCCTATTATTACCGAAACGATTTCGAGCAAGATATGCGCCCAAAGCGTGGAAGGCAAACCGAGAGCGTAAAACACAAAGTAAAACATCGTAACCATAAAGTATTCGGCGGTTAGTGCGTAGGTTATCGAGGCGGTAAAAAATCTTGCGGGACTTAAACGCATAGAGCGTTTTAGGACGAAGTACAGTATGACGGTTGAGATCGAAACGGGATAAATTATGATTTTAGCGTGTTCGGCAACGCTTTCGTTCGTCGGTGAAAAGAGGGCGATAAAAGGGCAGTTTGTAAGCTCGTATAAAAAGTGTAGTGGCACGCTCAAAACTATCGGCGCGACGATCATTACGGCAAAGACTATGAGTTTTGCGTTTTTTAATTTTTCGGGATGAGAGTTCGAGTCGGTAAAATCGTTTTTCATAATAAGATGATATGTAGAATGGCGTTAAGTATTCTCGCACGCGCATTATAACAGCCGTTGACAAATCGTTAAATAGTTTATATAATGATAATATGCCGAGTTTGGGCATTAAGGAGATTTGTATGGACTATTTAATCCAAGGCGTAAACGCCATTACCTGGCAACAGGTAGTAATGTGGGCGCTCGGAGGACTTCTCATCTTCCTTGCGATAAAAAAGGACATGGAGCCCGCGCTGTTATTGCCGATAGGTTTCGGCGCGATACTCGTAAACATTCCGTTCAGCAACGTTTTGACGGTTGACGGCACGACGGGCATCATCGAGTGGCTGTTCGAAGTCGGTATCGAAGCGAGCGAAGCCATGCCGATACTTTTGTTCATAGGCATAGGCGCGATGATAGATTTCGGACCGCTTCTTTCCAATCCCAAGTTGTTTTTATTGGGCGGAGCAGCGCAGTTCGGAATATTCGTAACGATATTGCTTGCGTCCCTTATCGGTAACGACGTATTTACGATTCGCGATGCAGCCGCGATAGGCATAATCGGTGCCGCTGACGGTCCGACGTCGATACTCGTAGCGCAGACCCTCGGCAGTAAATATCTTGCGCCGATAATTGTCGTGGCGTACTCGTATATGGCGCTTGTACCCATCATACAACCGCCGGTCATAAGGCTCATCACCACCAAAAAAGAGCGTCGCATACATATGAAGTACACCAATAGGGAAGTAAGTAAGACAACCAAGATACTTTTCCCGATAGTCGTTACTTTGGTTGCGGGCATTATCGCTCCGGCATCTTTGGCGCTTGTAGGATTTTTGATGTTCGGTAATTTGATACGCGAGTGCGGAGTGCTCGATAATCTTTCGGATACGGCGCAGAACGTGCTTGCCAATCTCATCACGCTACTTCTCGGAATAACGATAGCTTTCCAAATGCAGGCGGAGAACTTCGTAAGATGGGAAACGCTTATGATAATGGGACTCGGACTGTTCGCGTTCATATTCGATACGGTCGGCGGTGTAATGTTTGCCAAGTTCTTAAACCTTTTCAGCAAGCCGGATAACAAGATCAATCCTATGATCGGGGCGGCGGGCATATCGGCATTCCCGATGGCTGCGAGAATAGTCCAAAAGATGGGGCTCGAAGAGGATCCCACCAACCATCTGCTAATGCACGCGGTAGGCACCAACGTTTCGGGACAGATTGCCTCGGCAATCGTCGGCGGACTCATCATCGGGCTTGTACTTTAGGAGGCGGATATGTACTCGATAATGGCATTGATGACTGAAGCAACCAAGAGCAACGTGCTCAAATCCCTCGAAATAATGTGGAAGGGCATACTTGCGATATTCATAGTTATAGGCATAGTGGCGGTGGCGACGTTCATAATGAACGATATAGCCGCTTCGCGCAAGACGGGCGAACTTTACGTTCAGAGGCTTTGGAAGAAGATAAAAAATTCAAAGAACAAAAACGTCGAAGGCGAACCCGAAACGAACAAAGAGGAAGAATAATGATTACCGTCCCCGCCGAAAGCGATTATAAAGAGGTTTTGCGTTTTTTGGACATAACGTTCAAACGTCCGTTCAAAAGACTAATACCGTCGCTGTATGCGGACGGTAGCTCGATGTGCTATCACTACGTTTTGCGCGGAGAAAACGGCAAAATAGACGGTGCCGTATGCGCGTATCCGGGCGAAATAAACTTGGGAGGGGAAGAGCCTCTCAAAATACTCGACATCGGTATGGTGGCTACTCGAAAATCCGCGCGGGGCAAGGGGATAATGGTTCGTCTTGTAAATCACGCGATAGAAGAGTACCGCCCAAAGGGCACTGAGCTTGTTTGCTTAACCGGAAGGCGCAAGAGATACGAGCATATGGGCTTTTACCCGGGCGGACGTAACAAAGAGTACGAAGTTGGCAAAATGAGTGCCCGAAACGTGGTAATCAAGGAGCCCATAACCTTTATTCCCGTTAAAACTCGTGAACAAAAAGAATTCGTAGACAAGGTGGCGAGCCTAAACTCCAAACGTACGATTTTCCCGACGCAGCAGACGTCGGATACGATTGGAAATTGGTTTGCAAGAGCGTATATCGTCGAAATAGGCGGAAGGCAACGCGGTTACGCGTATGCGAGTTTTAATACGCTCCACGGGGTCGTGCTTGACGAAATCGGAGAAAGCGCCGTCGAGCTTTACAAGCAGGTTATAAAAGCGTACGTCGAATATAAAGGCGTGTCTGTAAAAGTGCAGGCGTTGCCGAGGGAGCGCGAATTAAACGAGGCTCTTTCGGATATTTCGGAGCGCGTAACGGTCGAAGCCGGGTTCAAATTCAAAATTTTGAATTATCGCTCCGTGGTAAGAAAGCTTTATGCCGAAGCGCAAGCGTTTTACGGCTATTCCGAGGACTTTTGCGTGTCTGTCGAAATAGTGGGCGAGGACAAGTTTTCGTTCGGCATAAGGGACGGAAAAGCGTTTACGGCGGACTGTTCGGGCGACGCGACCGTCGTGGTTACCCCGGAGGAGGCAACGCGAATGTTGTTCGGGCCGGACAGGATAATCGGAGCTCCGATAGATCCGATTTTTGCGCTTGCGCACAGCGATTTGAATTGATATGGAAACAGAAAACGTTAATCCTAAAATTTTGGTATTATCTACGGGCGGGACGATAGCTTCGGTGATGACGGACCGCGGACTTGTGCCGGCAAAGGACGGCGACGAGGTACTTTCCTATCTCGGCGCGGTGCCTTATGACATAACAATCAAGGACATTTTGAGGCTCGATTCCACCAATATGCAACCCGAGGAGTGGCAGTACATAGCGGAATGCGTATACGATATGCGTACGGGCTATGACGGAGTTGTCATAACGCACGGCACTGATACGATGGCGTACACCGCTTCGATGCTCACATTTATGCTCGAGGGCATAGACGTCCCCGTCGTGCTTACGGGAAGCCAACTTCCCATAAACCACCCGTTGAGCGACGCGACCGTCAACCTCAGATGCGCGCTGACAATGGCTTCGTCGGGAATCCCCGGTGTGTTTATAGCTTTCGACCGCAAAATTTTACTCGGTTGTCGCAGTGTAAAGGTGCGTACGACGGGATTTAATTGTTTCGAGAGCGTCAAAGCGCCTGCCGTTGCCGAGGTCAATTCCGACGGCTTACATATGATTGCTTATCCTAAAAAACCCGTAATTTCCGAATGCAGACTTCGTAAGGACGTGGACTCGCGGGTAGTGCTCATCAAGCTTATTCCCGGCATGGATCCCGCGTTATTCCTGACGCTTGCCAATATGGGCTGTAAAGGTGTCGTGATAGAGGCATTCGGATCGGGCGGGCTTAACTTTATCCGTCGCGACATTATTTCGGCGATGGGAGAGCTTGTCGAAAGAGGAATACCCGTTGTCGTGTGCAGTCAATGTTTGTACGAAAGAAGCGACCTTACCAAGTACGAAGTAGGGCGCAGAGCGTTGAATAAAGGGGTAATTCCCGGGGAGGATATGACGTCGGAGTGCGCGACGACCAAGTTGATGTGGGCACTGGGACAAGGAATGAATATAGGGGAAATATCCGAGTTTTTCGCGCG
>CAYZOJ010000083.1:0-5098 GCA_964480195.1 uncultured Christensenellaceae bacterium
TAGGTGAAGAAGGCGCGAAGCGCGTCGCAGAGGTCCATATCTCGGCGTTCACGTTTGCATCCGCCCTTGCACAAGGCGTAGTAGGGGCATTTTTTGCATTTATCGGGAACGACGAGGCTTTCTTTTATGAAGTTCATCGCGCGTTCGGTGCGTTCGAGCGCGAAAAAGTCGGTGTCGTTAATGTTGCCGAGCAGATACTCGTCGGTGCAATAGAAGTCGCAAGGATATACGGAGCCGTCGGCTTCGATTGCGTATTGGTGGGTGCAGTGTCCGTTCATCCCGCATTGCTCTGCGGGCATAAAGTGCGCAAGGCGAACGAAGTTATCAAAGTTGCGAACGGAAACGTACTTGCCTTTTAGAATGTCGTTCCGATAGAGATTAAAGCCGGCGATGAGGAAATGCGCATAGCTTTTGTTATCCAAGTGGAAAGACTCGTCTATCGGTTCGCCGTCAAGAGGTTTAAGGCAGGGGATGAATTGTAGATTTCTGAACCCGCGTTGGGTAAAAAACTCATAGACGTCCTCTATGCGATTGGCGACGTCTTTTGTGAGCACGGAAAGTATATTGAATTTGACCGCATTCCGTTTGAGGAGCTCGGCGCCACTGAGGATAGACTCGAATGCCTCTCCGCCGTCAGCTTTAATCCGATTACGGTTTGCGGTTCGGTCGCCGTCGAGTGAAAGCCCGATAAGCCAATCGTTTTCTTTGAATACGGAACACCATTCGTCGTCGATGAGTGTCCCGTTTGTCTGTATTCCGACAAAAACGGGGGAGTGGAAAATGTTGAGTTCGCGTATGTCTTTTGCGACGTTTACAAAAAATTCTTTACCGCGCAGTAGCGGTTCTCCGCCCTGAAAGTTCAGCGTAATCGGCGCGCCTTTTGCGAACGCGAAAGCCTTTTCGAGTATGCCGTGCATGGTTTCGTGTGAGATGTGTCCGCGAGATGGGCAGGCTCTGTTTTCGGCAACGTCGCGGTAAAAGCAATATGCACATCTAAGGTTGCAATCGCCGGACGCCGGCTTAATCATTACGGAGATAGGGGGCATTAAAGTTTACCTCTGCGGTTTTCCTTCAAGTGTTTGCGGAACTCTTCGAGCTTTTGGTCGAGTTGTTTTGCAACATCCGGATGTACCATAGATACGTTGTATCCCTCGGCGGGGTCGGTATCGAGATTGAAGAGATAGTTTTTATATACCTGATCTATGAACGCCGAGTTCTCCGTACGAACGCTGTCGTAGTATTTGAAGTCATATACTTTACCGTCCACTTCGACGGGGAGTTGTACGGCTTGGACGGAGCCTTTTTTCATATAATAGAGAGCGTCGTGAACGCGGGTATCGGGTTCGACCGAGCCGTTCCACAGTGCGCGGAGATTTACGCCGTCAATGATTCTGTCGGAGGGGAGAGTATCTACTCCCGCATAGGAAAGTATCGTCGGGAAGAGGTCGGTGAGCATCGCGCTCGATTCGATTTTGTAACCGCCCGATTTGACGTCGCCGTTGGGGTAGCTTACGAGCATAGGAACTTTCATTCCGCCGTCGAAAGTGGTGTTCTTGCGACCGCGCAAAGCTCCCGTAACGCCTTCTCTCCCGGGACCGTTGTCCGAGGTGAATATGATGAGAGTGTCGTCGTAAACGCCTTCCGATTTAAGGGTTTCGATTATCGTGCCGAGATAGTCGTCGAACTCTTCTATGCAGTCGATATAGCTGTCGTCGGTGGTGTCGCCCTTGCCGTTACCGTTTTTGTCGGAGTAGATGGGGTAGTGAGGCCACGGGGTTGCGTAGAACATAAAGAAGGGGTTATTTGCGGACGTCGACTTTTTGATTGTCGAAACGACTTCGTCGGTTAAAAGACGGGTGCTTTCGGATTGGTCGAGGTTTTCGGCGTGAGAACGAACTTCCGTTGCCACTCCGTTTTCTTCGCGAACCCAGTTGTAAGGCGTCATATCGTTGACGTAATAACTGCCGTAGAAATAGTCGAAGCCTTGATTCATGGGAAGATATTCGCCGTAGTCGCCGAGGTTCCATTTGCCGATACAAGAGGTGTCGTAGCCGATGGCGCGGAGCGCTTCCGCAATCGTGATTTCGTCGCCCAAAATGCCGTCGACGTTGTTAAGGAACTGATAGGGGTTGACAAAATGAGTAAACGAATACGGATCGGAATCGTAAACAGTAGGGAAGATTACGTTGTCGAGGTAACCGCGGGTTGCATATCTTCCGGTGAGTAGACTGAAACGCGACGGAGTGCAGACTGGAGCCGACGCGTAAAAGTTTTCCATAAATATGCCGTTTTCGGCAATCGAGTCGATGTTGGGGGTTTGGATGGTCGCGTTCTCTTGTCCGAGATAGCTGTAAGCGGAGATATCCGAGTACGCCATATCGTCCATTAAGATTATGAGAACGTTGGGCGCGTCGGCGCTTGCTTTGGTTTCGGAAAGGCGTTTGAGATACTCGTCGTGTCCGTCTTGAAGGCTTTCGACAGTGGGTTTTGCGCGGAGCGACATAAAGAAAAACATAACGACTGCCGTTCCCGTCATCACAACGGCAAGGCAGGCGGAAACTATGCGTTTAAGGTGCCTCTTTAGCTCGATACGGTTACCGTTAATAACGATTATCGCCACGGCGCAGATTGCGGGAACGACGGAAATAACGATATTGAACCATATCTTTTTGCCTATGTCGTCCGCGCCCCAAGCGACGAGATATATAAAGGTTGCCACGAGGGATAGGGCGTAAGCATAGGAGTATACGGGCTCGAAAGGTTTATTCAAAATTTCGCGTATCAATATAAATACGGACGTTACCGCCATTATGGCTACGGATATCGGCGCCAAGAAATTAAAGCCGGAAGCGAGTAGCGTTACCGAGTACGCAAAGCAAAAAACCAGCCAAGCCAAAGAGAGTTTAGAGTGTCTGTTTATAAAATCGCGCATATATTACCTCATAGGTAATATAACACATTATTTTGTATAAGACAAGCCCATTTTAGTCCGAAGGGGACGGCTTCCTCGATTTTACGGCGTTGCGTTTAGGGAAGCGCACTTTCTTTTTTGCGTCCGTCGCGACTTTCGCGATAGGGACTGAGGAAGAGGAAAGTATGCTTCCGAGCAAAAATCCCGCGGTATAGCAAATAACGCCGTACGGCTTTACTGTGGCACCCGCGACGAGCTCTGTTATCAACAGAAAAATACCTCCGCCGGTAAGCCCCGCAAGGAAGTCCGGAATCAGTCGGAGTACGGGTTTTAATTTGGTCGAAAGCGCGACGCACAGTCGGTAAACGACGTAGAATACCACGCCTCCGGTAAAATATGTGAGCGCCGAAGTGAACTCGGGCAGAATTTCCCGTATCATTTGAAGAGTCGCTTTATAAAGCTTTCCTTACCGCCGTTTCCGTAGCGGACGGCGGTTACTTCTCCGTCGATTTCGAGTATGCCGTTTTGGACGTCCAGCGACTTAACCGAAAGGCCCCTGCCCTCGACGGTGAGCCCCGAGCTTTCCAAAGAACACAAAACGAATTCGTCCGAGAATTCGCGAACTTCTTTTACGCCGGTCGCGGAAAGCTTGCCGTCCGCGTAGACGAGTTTATGACTTGTTTTGTTTTCGGACATAAAAACCTCGATAAAATGTATGCTTGTCGGCATAGAATATGATTAAGGTTGACTATTTTTTGCATATAAGGTATAATACGAGCATGCCCGATACACAAGATAGGGGCGGTAGATGGTTCCGTTTGGATAACTCGGCGGATATGTATCCGATGAGTACGACCCAAAATACGATGAGCATTTTCCGTCTTTCCGTAGAACTTGAAAATTATGTGGACGGCGAGAACCTCGCGACGGCGATTTCTCGCATACTACCGCGATTCCCGACATTCGCGGTGCTTTTACGTAAAGGGCTTTTCCGCTATTATTTCGATTCGAACGACTTGGAACCCGTCGCGCATCACGACGACGGCGTTGTCCTTCGCAAGATAGATTTTTACGAGAATAACCGATATCTCTTCCGCGTGATGTATTACAAAAGACGCATATCCGTCGACTTCTTCCACGGGCTTTGCGACGCGACGGGAGCTATGGAGTTTCTTAAATCCCTTGTATATGCCTATCTCGACGAGTGCGGAGAAACGCTCCCCGAGCACGGTACGATAAAAATAGAGGGAGAAGCCGTGCCGGAAGAGGAACTCGAAGACAGCATTTCCAAGTATTATACGCACTATAATCTTTTCGGCGGTGTTGTCGGAAAAATGGCGGGACGCGATTCTTTCGGCATTAAAGCAAAGCGTTTTAAGACCTTGGGATACGGCTTGATACAAGGCTACGTCGATACGGAAGCGCTCCTCGCTCTCGCGCACGAAAACAACTGCACCGTAACCGTACTCATTACCGCGCTTGCGCTGTTTTCGATATACAAAGTCTATGTTAGGGGTGACCAAAGTAAAGATTTGGTGGCGATGATACCTATAAATCTACGCAAGATTTTCCCCTCGAAAACGCTCCGTAATTTTACGACGATGACCAAGATTGCGGTGAATCCCGCAAGCACTCCGCCTACCCTCGAAGATTATATCCGCGTCGCTAAAGCCCAGCTCAAAAAGGGGGTTTCTGACGAAGCGGAGCTAAAAGAAAAATTGTCGTTCTCGGCGTTTATGTCCTCTAAATGGTATATGAAATATATGCCCGTTTTCCTCAAAGAGTTCTTCACCAAAGCCGGTAAAGCGCTTGCGCGGAATACCAAGCAGACGCTCATTATATCCAATTACGGCACCGTCGAAATGCCCGAGGGAATGGAGGGTTTTGTAAAAAGATTTGCGTTTAACGTAAACATCAGTCGCAAGGTCCCCGTAAATATCGGCGTGGTGAGTTATAACGGCACGACGAGTATTTCGTTTACGAGAATGCTTGTGGAAACGGAGTTCGAGAGGGAGTTCTTTACGTCGCTTGCCCGAATGGGACTCGATGTCGAAATCACGAGTAATCTCCGCGAACGGTTATACGTAAACCCCGAAAAATAGGGTAAAAGCAAATCCCGAAAACAAGCAGAAATGGTTAGAACTTCAATAGGTTATCGTTAGCTCGGTAACCTATTTTTCTTTGATA
>CAYZOJ010000084.1:0-4738 GCA_964480195.1 uncultured Christensenellaceae bacterium
CCGTAAGAAACGATTTCCAATCTATCTTCAAACCAATAAACGGCAGGAGCTAATTCTTCCGCCCATTTGTTATGCACACAAGCATTAATCCACGCTTCCTTAAACGCCTCGCTATTGAAAAGCCGTTGTTCCATTCTCGGGCGAACAGACACGTCTATAAACGTTTCGTTTAATGCGTCGCAATAGTTAATAACCTTTTCAAGCGATTCAATAAGGCAAGTATATCCATATTCGTTTCTTTTTACAAATTCGGATTTATCTTTTCCTTTAAACACGGCAACTTTTATAGAGTTCATATTTGCATCTGCAAGGATATCCGCCAAAATATTAAACTTCCCGTCAGCTGTCACCAGCCCGAAATTTTTATAAAACGTATTCTCTCTGATATGAATACCTTTATTGATAAGATATTGCTTTAATTTGGCAAATGTTAAATCTTCTCGCAAAATAGGCATATCTTTGATTGCCTTTTCTGGAATGCTTATGCTTTCCAAAAATCTTTGTTCTATTTCATCTTCCGTCATACTGCGACAAGTAGTGCCAATGCGGACAAAGCAACCGTTCGCACTACGACCATACTTCTTTATATAATAGAGCGAATTACCTTTTGCGACCTTAATCTCGATTACGTTTTTACAGTCAACAAATTTCGTGCCGAGTTCAATAAAACTTTGTGGATTAGGTAAAATCTGCGTCGTAATAATATCCGCTATTTTCTTTTGTGTTTCATCAAGTTCGTTTACGCCGACAACAGCTCCGTCGTTTTCTACGCCAATATAAATTACGCCATCAAAACTATTGAGAAATGCAACTATCTCTTTCGACAAGGTATCGTTTAATATTCGTTTTAATTCCACTTTTTCGGTTTCTTGAAAAATCATAAAAGGCGCCTACTTCATTTAAGATACTTTGATTATATCAAAAAGCAAAAAGTATTTCAACAGTTACCGAATGTAAAAGGTTGATTTTTTCTTGCAGAGTGAATTAACGAAAAACTTCAATGTAAAACGCTTTTGAACCAGCCTGACGCAAACAGCTCCGATAAAACGCGTTTCCTTGCGTTTAAGGGCGACGCATTTAGGCGTCGCCTCAACATCCTTATTGTTTTTTTATTACATTTCACTCGAGATCAGACATTGGCGAATTGATTTTATTCTTTTACAATTCGCCAGTACGCTCGTATTGGTAATACGTAAAGCTAATCTCGGTTGCCCAAAGCTGTTCCGCAAGCAATGCGCCGTTATAAGTTAAGAGCTCTTCGTTGGTATAAAGGTTTATGAATGCGCCGTTGCGTTTGACAGCGGGTATGTATGTGTCCTTAAATCCAAGCAAATAAAACCTTTCGTCGCTTTGGGCTCTTAGCGCAAACGGACTTTGGCTATATCGCGTTTTGTGAGCTTGTTCAAAAAGTATGCACCTTCCGTATACTTCGAGTTTAGCGCGTTCATCATCGCCGAGTGCTCCATTATAGTTTGTAGCCGTTTTGGCGGATTCCACGTCGCTTATCCAAACATACATATCGTACGATTTGGTATCATTGTCATAATTCCAAGCAATATATGCGAGTACGGTTTCGGAGCACCCGCTCTTAAACGTGTACGGCAAAATCACCGAGCTTTTAGTATTTTTTATTGCTCCGTCGTAACACAACTCGTTTTTTCCTGACTTCAACGCATAATAATCGGCAAGTTTTTGTGCGTATTGCATAAACGCGTCTGCGTCTTCACACCCGAACAGGCGCGCCACGATGTTTTTAAGTTCCGTATTTTTAGCCTCTTCCTTAGTATACGATATCGTAAACGGTTGTACTGTTTCGCCGTCGTTTAAGGACGATTGCAAATACTTTTCGGAACCCGAAGTTTCCGAGTCGCCGACTTCAAAAGTAATCGTCTTACTTGTATTTATCCCGACGATAGCGCCTTCCGACGCACAGTAGTTTACATTACTTGTTACAGGATTATTTGACGCGTTGAATATCGTTTGAGTAGTGCCTAACAAGTCATAGTATAGTCGATAGTACCTACTATTTAACTCTTCAGATAAAAATAAGTATTCTTTGTCTTCTTCGTATCCTTCGTCTTCTTCGTATAAATCCATTGCATAGCCCCACCAATCATAATAGTAAAAGAATCCTTCAAGCTCATTGCCTGCTTGCTTAAAATAATCATTGATAGTGTATGAGTCAATTTTTTTATCCATAAGTTCGGCAACTTTTGCGCGCTTAGCAAACTCGCTATATTCGCCGTTTGTTTCGGCAAGCATACCTAAGCTACAGCACTCGCAAAATTCAACGTTTACATTTCCGACCGAAACGGAATGTTTTTCCGAACACCAAGACAGTATTTCTTCGGTATTTTTATCCGTTTCCACTATAATTTCGTTGCCGTTTTCGGCATCGACCCTAAAAGGAGTCCAAGTTCCGCCACCTCTGTTTGTCGTATACATCGTGCCCATACCGTAAACAGAACTTAGATCAGTATTATCTCGAATCCTAACGTATTTGAAACCGTACGGTTCGAATTCGACAAGGCAAAACTCCATCTCGTCGTTTTGGTTATATACAGGAGTAATCTTAAACGAAGTCGGTTTAACCGCCGGATATCCTACGGTTTCGTCGCCGTCGATATATTTCTTTTGTATCCTTTCCGCTATACGTTCGAGGTGGCGTTCGTCGGAAATCCAGCTTGCTTTTCTAACTCCTGTTAGATAAACATAACCCACCAACACCGTAAAGATAAGTACTATACCTATTGTTTTCCAGATTATTTTTCTGACTTTTTTCCTCTTCCTTTTGGTTTCAGCATCCTTTTTCATAATAACCACTTCCTTTTTACGTTTATACACTATCTACCGATACGGACTAACTATAAAGCATACGCATTGGACGTATCATCAAAGCCAACACTTTGAGAATAAGGTTGTGCCGTCAAGTCTTCCGAATTGCTTGCCGATACGACTTCGTTTGTATAAAGATTTATAAACGTTCCCGCCCTTTTAACCGCAGGTATATGGCCTTTGAGCAAATAATATTTTTCGTCGCTACGGGCTCTTATCGCAAACGGGCTGTTAAAATAGAATGTCTGCGTTTCGATATCGTTCTCACCCACATAACCGCTTTGCGTATTATCGCAAGGAAACCAATAATTATTACCAAACCTTGCATTTGTGTACAAACTTCTGTTCGCTTTGTAAGAATAAAACAAGAAACAACTATCTTTAATACGCACATACGTATAGCCGTACGGCTCGAACTCGACAAGACAATATCTCATCTCGTCGTTTGCGTCATACATCGGGTATACCTGAAAAGCTGTCGGTATGACTTCCGGATAATCCGTAAATTTACCGTCTTTATCTCCGACATAGTTTGCACCGTACGTGTCTATGTAATTCTTTTGAATGCTTGCCGATATGCGTTCGAGGTGTTTTTCATCGGAAATCCAGCTTGCCTTTCGGCGACTGAACCTATATATACTAAAGGACAATGTAAGTATTGCGACGATAATAATTATACTGATTACCTTTACTTTCTTTTTCTTATTGACTGCCGTTTTTTCTTTCATAGTTACATCCTCTTAACTTTTCTATATACAAAACAAGGCGAACGAACGCCTACTCGACGGGAAATATGTTATTAAAGTTTGAGTAAAGTAAAATTCCATAACGTTCTCCTGTAATTTAATTTAAGCATATTTTCCGTTTTTTGTCAATAGGCACCTACGGGCAAAAGCACTTACACGACAAATTATATATAACGTAATTGAGTGTCAAACGTTTCTTTTTGGCTCCGCGTATGTTATAATTAATATATGGTAATTAAAGGAAGCGTATATACAGTCGTTTTTCATAATCCGGAAAACGGTTATACCGTAATGGAGTTCGAAACGGAAGACAGACACCTGACCGCGGTCGGGTGCTTGCCGTACGTTCAAGAAGGCGAAACGCTGACGCTCGAGGGAGAATGGGCTGTAAACCCCAAATACGGCGAACAATTCAAAATCGAACACGCCACATTCGAGGCACCTACCGATCTTGCGGGTATCGAAAGTTATCTCGCAAGCGGGTTGTTCTACGGAGTCGGCAAAGTAACCGCCGCCAACATCGTAAAGACGTTCGGTTTGCGCACCTTTGACGTACTCGAAAATCATCCTGAATTACTCACCAAAGTTCCCGGTATCGGTCGCGCCAAGGCGGAAGACATAGTCGCTTCGTATAAAGAAAGCACCGCTATGCGTTCGACGATAATATTCCTACAAAATCACTCGGTAAGCGCGTCGCAAGCAATGAAAATCTACAACGTTTACGGCGAAAACAGCGAACAAATCGTCAAGACAAACCCCTATCGACTGGTAAAAGAAGTTGACGGTATAGGCTTTATAACCGCTGACGAAATTGCAAAAAAACTGGGATTTGGCGAAAACAGCGAGTTCCGCATAACAGCCGGGATTCTCCATACTCTTACGGAAGCCGGCAATCGCGGAGGACATACCGCACTCCCCGAAAAAGACCTCATCCAAGGCGCCCTCTCAGTGCTCCGAATAGACGATCACGAAACGATATCCTCACTTCTCCCCAAAATGGTATTATCGGGCGACTTGCGCGTTTGCGTGATTAAAGACGGCGACGAGGAAATCAAACTCTATTCCACCACGATAAACTATAATACCGAGAACTCTATTGCGGCAAAGCTCGTGCGATTAATGTCGGAAGCCGAGGACCTCGACTTTAATGTCGTGAG
>CAYZOJ010000085.1:0-4610 GCA_964480195.1 uncultured Christensenellaceae bacterium
CGTCATACTCGACGCCTCCGACGGTAACGTATAAATCTATTCTGTCCAATAACGGTCCCGATATCCTGCCGACATAACGACGTCTTTCCGTCGGCGTACATTTGCAAGGCTTGTTGGGGTCCCTCGAACCGTAGTTACCGCAAGGACACGGGTTCATACTCGCCACCAACATAAATCGCGCGGGATATTCTATCGAACGCGCGACGCGCGCAACCGTTACAACTCCGTCTTCTATGGGCTGACGTAAGGTTTCGAGCGTCTTTTTGTTGTACTCGGGCATCTCGTCCAAAAATAACACGCCGTTGTGCGCAAGACTGACTTCTCCGCAACTGCTCTTCGTTCCGCCTCCGACAAGACTGAAAAGGCTTGCCGTATGGTGCGGAGAACGGAACGGACGTGCCGTTACGATACCTTCGTCGCTATCAAGCACCCCGGCAACGCTGTGAATCTTGGTGGTTTCTATCGCCTCTTCGAACGTCATATCCGGCATTATCGTCGGAACACATTTCGCAAGCAAGGTTTTTCCGGCGCCCGCAGGACCGCATATTAAGATGTTATGCCCGCCTGCAACGGCGATTTCCAACGCGCGCTTGGCAAGCTTTTGACCTTTTACGAATTTGAGGTCGACGCCGTACTTGTTGTTCGCGCTTTCCGAACGGTACTCTTTGAGCTCTACGGGTTTGATTTCTTTAAGCCCGCCTAAAAACGCGCAGGCATCTCCAAGGGACTCAACGGGATACACTTCCGCTCCGAGTATATAGCTCGCTTCGACGGCGTTTTCGGATGGAATAATGAACTTTTTGTATCCGTTTTGAAGGGCGGAAATAAGGATCGGCAAAACTCCGTTTACTTTGCGAACACTGCCGTCGAGAGAAAGTTCTCCCAAAATTACGTAATCTCCGAGCTTCTCCGCGCCTATCTGCTCGGTCCCTGCCAAAAAGCCGAGAGCTATCGGCAGGTCAAAACACGACCCGTCTTTTTTGACGTCGGCGGGTGCCATATTGACCGTCGTGCGCTTGGGCAGAAACTCAAAATACGAGTTCTTGACAGCCGCGCGTACGCGGTTGCGCGCTTCTTTTACGGAGTTCGACGGGAGCCCGACGATATCGAACGAAGCAACCCCTTTTTGGGTGTCCACTTCTATATCTACGGGGTATCCGTTTAAGCCGTCCAATGCGTAACTTTTTACGGTTGCGAGCATGCGTGTGTCCCCATTTAGCAAACGAGAGCCCTTTGGGGGCTCCGTCCGCTTTTTTTATTATTCTTCGGAGTCCTCGGATTCCGTATTTTTACGAGCAGCCCTCTTGAGCTTCCTTTCCTCGTTGACTTCTTTTATAGCCTCGCCCGTCGCCGTTATGAACGCGCCTGTCTTGCTCGCTCCGAGTTTGAGCTTTGCGCCAACCTTGCGCGCCGTAATTTCGACGTACTTGAAGTACGGAACGTTTATGGACGTGTGTTCGACCGCTTTGCGGTTTATCATAACGTCGTACGCTACTATTACGAAGTAAATAACAGCTACCAATGCCAACGCACCGAATACGTACATAACCGCCGTGGAGGAATTGGAAACGGCGACGATGCCGTCATTGGTGTATCCCGCAACAAGATAAATGTATGCGGAGTTTACAAACGCAAGTGCGGAATATGCCGTAAACGCTATATACAATCTGGTTTCTTTAAGAAGCGCAGCCACGATGAACATAAGCGGTAACGCAACGTAAAGCGAATTGTGATCCATATTGTTGCCGAACGTCCAGAACGCTATTACGCATACGACTGCGATGAGCGTGAGGTCGATTCTGTTGCGAGAACGGAAGTACGCTATCGCAAGAACCGCTACGACGAACGCAATATAGATGACGGTTACGATAATGGATTGTACGGTAATCGACTTGAAGTTGTTACCGAGCATTGCTTGGAAGTTGAATGCGTTTGCGGTGTAAACTTGACCGTGTTTGAGAGTTTCGACGTATCTCGTTACGCAAGCGAAGAAATCTCCGCCGGCGACTTCGTTATACACGAAGGGAAGCGAGATAAGATAGAACACGATTACGGAGCCGACTATCGCGCATACGGGAGCGATGAGGCGTTTGTACTCTTTGTCCTTAATCGCCTTGTAAACGATATACGCGGTGTACATAAGAACCGCCGGGCAAACGTAAATCGCGGAAACGGTGGTCATGCATGCGCCGAAGTAAGCGATTGCCATTCCGAGGTAGCTCTTACGTTCGAGCAAGAACCAGAACGCGAGTACGATGAGGAATACCGATACGCTTTCGAACGAGCCCCATGCAGAGGACAACGAGAACGCTACGGGAAGTACCGAATAGAATCCGGCAAGTATTGTTGCCGAAACGTTTCCTTGTTTTTTTGCAATAAGTTTATAGATAAGAGCAATCGTGCCGAGGTCAGTCGCAATGTTTATAAGTTTGATTATGCATACGACCGAAAGCGATACGGCGGATTCGGAAAGTCCCATTGCGCCGAGCGCTCTGCCGATTACGCCGGCAAACGACAAGAGATACATAGTGAGAGGCATAAGGGTCGTAAAGCTTTCGACATACTCGTAAAGGTAAGTCGTGCCGTGCTTTGCAACGAACAACGCCATGTATGCGTTTTGCTCTAAATCATAGCCGAAATACGTCGAGGAAATGCCCGCGCTTCCCGCTATTATTGTCTGCACTAAAGTGATTATCAATCTCAAAAGTCCCGAAACGCCGAGTACGATAACAAGACCGAGCCACTTGGAAGAAACGAGCTTTTCGTAGAAATTGTTTTCGGTTTTGACGCCTTCGAACGCAAGGCTTCTCGAACGCAATACGTAGAATACGTAAGCAAGCACCAACGTGCCTACTCCGCCGAGTACGATGTATACGATATTGAGCTTGGTGGGTTGTCCGTAAACGGCACTCTTGAGCTCGTAGATTCCGTAATCTTCACCAATCTCGTTGACTTCCGCTTCGGTAACTCTTTCGAGCGTTGCGCTCTTGAGATATACGACCGCGCTTGCGGGGTAGTTTTCAAGACCTACATAGAACGAGAAATTGTATTCCTTGGTATTGTCGGTGTGGAAATAGAAAGTGTCCGTAAGATACGTTTTGGTCGTTGCACGGACTTCGGTCGGCTTTTCGTCGGAGATATTAAACTCTTTGTTCTCCGCAAAACCTGCGTAAAGACCTACCCATGACGTATAGTCGTCGGTATCGGAAAACTCGCCTATCGAATCGACTTTGTAAGTATACGTGACTTTATAGTACGAATCGGGTTTGAGGTATACCTTTTGGCTGGCAACCGCGTATCCCGCGTTTTGGGTGTTGATTTTAAGACCGTTAGAGTTGGTGCTGAATACCGAAGATACGGACTGATCGTTACCTACCGAGAAAGTCCAATCGGTCTTGACGTCCTCGTTCTCTCCGGTATACTCGAAGTTCGATTTTTCGTTCGAGAATTTGAGGATTTGTTCGTTGTAATTTTTATTCGCCGTCGTCGTGCATCCTACGAGTACGAGGGACGCAAGTACAAGTACGACAACGCATAAAATCAATCTTTTTTTCATGATTGCTCCTAAAATGTGGGTTTCCCTTAAAAATGTGAGGTACGGTGCGACCGCGCATAACGCGCGGTCGCTAAACTATCTTGTTATCTGGAAGCTTGTTTTACCTTTGCAGCCTTACCGGTGCGTCCTCTGAGGTAGTAGAGTTTTGCTCTTCTTACCTTACCGCGACGAGTTACCTCGATGTGGTCGATCTTGGGCGAATGGATGGGGAAGGTTCTTTCTACACCGATGCCGGAGCTGATACGACGTACGGTAAATGTCTCGCGGATACCGCCGTTCTTACGAGCGATAACTACGCCCTCGAACGCTTGCAATCTTTCACGCGTGCCTTCAACAACCTTTACAAATACCTTGACGGTATCGCCGATGCCGAACTCGGGGATGTCGGTTCTCAAACTTTCTTGTTCGATAATGTCGATAATGTTCATACTGACTTACCTCCTGCTTTTACACAATAACGTACGTACGAGCTTGGGATTTTTTTCTCGCATAGGTCCGTTACAAAGTCTTAATTATCATAGCAAAAACGCAAGAAGTACGCAAGCAATTTTGCGTACTTCCTTAAAATTAAATAATATAAATAGCAATCGCGACGACTTTTAGTACCAATAACCGTAAAACGCGTTCTCGATATGCTCGATTTTTCCGTCGCGAACGGCTATAATGTCGAACCTGACGTCGTAATCTTCGTATCCGCGTTCGACAATGAGCAGTTCTGTCGCCTTGATTATTTTGGCGACTTTTGTGCGCGTTACGCTCTCGACGGGATCGCCGTGCTCTTTGCTCGAACGATATTTAACTTCCACTATGACGAGAGTGCCGTCCTTAATCGCGACGATGTCCAACTCGCCTTTGCCGGGATAGTTGACGTTACGTCCGACTATTTTATAACCTTCTTTTTCAAGATATTCGCCCGCCTCGTATTCGGCAAGCAATCCTTCCGCTCCGTTGTTCATACCCTATTTGAAAAAATTCTTGATAAACGTCTTGCGATGTATCGGACACGGTCCGTATTTTTTGAGCATTTCGATGTGATATGCGGAGCCGTACCCTT
>CAYZOJ010000086.1:0-4607 GCA_964480195.1 uncultured Christensenellaceae bacterium
AAGGGTACGGCTCCGCATATCACATCGAAATGCTCAAAAAATACGGACCGTGTCCTATACATCGCAAAACGTTTATCAAAAATTTTTTTAAGTAATATGAACAACGGAGCGGAAGGACTTTTAGCCGAATACACGGCAGGCGAATATCTAGAGAAAAACGGCTACAAGATAGTAGGGCGCAACGTCAACTATCCAGGCAAAGGCGAACTTGACATAGTTGCAATCAAAGACGGCACGCTTGTCATAGTCGAAGTCAAGTACCGTTCGAGTAAGGAGCACGGAGACCCCGTCGAGAGCGTAACGCGCACAAAAGTAGCCAAGATTATTAAAGCGACGGAACTGCTCATTTTCGAACGCGGATACGAAGATTACGACGTACGGTTTGATATTATTGCCGTACGCGACGACAAAATAGAGCATATCGAAAATGCTTTTTACGGGTATTGGTACTAAAAAACCGTCGACTGCTATTTATATTATTTAATTTTAAAGAAGTACGCAAAATCGCTTGCGTACTTCTTACGTTTTTGCTATGATAATTAAGACTTTGTAACGGACCTATGCGAGATAAAAATCCCAAGCTCGTACGTACGTTATTGTGTAAAGCAGGAGGTAAGTCACTATGAACATTATCGACATTATCGAACAAGAAAGTTTGAGAACCGACATCCCCGAGTTCGGCATCGGCGATACCGTCAAGGTATTTGTAAAGGTTGTTGAAGGCACGCGTGAAAGATTGCAAGCGTTCGAGGGCGTAGTTATCGCTCGTAAGAACGGCGGTATCCGCGAGACATTTACCGTACGTCGTATCAGCTCCGGCATCGGTGTAGAAAGAACCTTCCCCATCCATTCGCCCAAGATCGACCACATCGAGGTAACTCGTCGCGGTAAGGTAAGAAGAGCAAAACTCTACTACCTCAGAGGACGCACCGGTAAGGCTGCAAAGGTAAAACAAGCTTCCAGATAACAAGATAGTTTAGCGACCGCGCATTATGCGCGGTCGCACCGTACCTCACATTTTTAAGGGAACCACATTTTTTAGGAGCAATCATGAAAAAAAGATTGATTTTATGCGTTGTCGTACTCGTACTTGCGTCCCTCGTGCTTGTAGGATGCACTACGACGGCGAATAAAAATTACAACGAACAAATCCTCAAATTTTCGAATGAACAATCGAACTTCGAGTACACCGGAGAAAATGAGGACGTCAAGACCGATTGGACATTGTCCGCGGGTAACGATAAAGCGGTATCTTCTGTGTTTAGCACAAGCTCTAACGGTTTAAAGATCAATACCCAAAACGCAGGATATGCCGTAGCCAGCCAAAAGGTATATCTCAAACCCGATTCGTACTACAAAGTCACGTATACTTATAAAGTCGATTCGATAGGCGAGTTTTCCGATACCGACGATATTTCCCAATGGGTAGGTTTTTACGTAGGTTTTTTAGAAAACAGCAACTTCAATATCGGTGACGATAAGTCCTCCGAGAAAATTCACACCACTACGTCGTATGATACGGATACTATCTATTTTCACACAGATAGCACCAAAGAATACAACTTGGCATTCTTTGTCGGTCTCGAAGATTACCCCGCAAGCGCCGTCGTCTACATTCAAGACGCCACACTCGAAAGAGTAACCGAGGCGGACGCCACCGAGAGCGGAAGCGAATACGGCATCTACGAACTCAAAAGCGCCGTTTACGGACAACCTACCAAACTTAACATTGTCTATATCGTACTCGGCGGAATAGCCACGTTGGTACTTGCTTACGTATTTTACGTATTGCGTTCGAGAAGTCTTGCATTCGAGGGCGTCAAAACAGAAAACAATTTCTACGAAAAGCTCGTTTCTTCCAAGTGGTTGGGACTTGTCATCGTACTCGGTGTTTCGGGACTCCTTAGAATAGCAATAACTTTAGTACAGACAATAATTGCCGGAAGCAAGGGTATTTCCTCCACATATTTCGGTTATGAATTAGAGCAAAACGCAACTATGGCGATGTTTGTCGCAAAGCACGGCACAACATACCTCTATCAGTATGTCGAAAGCTTTACGACTCTTATGCCTCTTACCATGTATCTCTTGTCGTTTGCGGGCATAATAGGCAGAGCACTCGGTGCTATGGGACTTTCCGATACCGCCGCGACGCTTTCCGTCGTATGCATAATCAAACTCATCAATATAGCGGCGGACCTCGGTACCATTGCTCTTATCTATAAACTTATCGCAAAGAAGCAGGGCAACGTTTCCGCAACCATACTTGCCGGTTTCTATTCGCTAATTCCCGTAGCGTTCTCGCTGTCGTCCGCATGGGGCTCTTTCGAAAGCGTATCGGTATTCCTTATAGTTCTCGCGTTCTGGTTCTTGCTCGAACGTAAGAGTTACCTCGGAATGGCAATCGCTTACTTCGGCGCATGCATGACTACCGTTTCCGCAATTTACGTTTGCCCGGCGGTTCTCATGTACACCGCGTATATCGTTTACAAGGCGATTAAGGACAAAGAGTACAAACGCCTTATTGCTCCCGTATGCGTGATAGTCGGCTCCGTAATCGTGTTCTATCTTATCTCGCTTCCCTTCGTTTACAACGAAGTCGCCGGCGGAGATTTCTTTGCTTGTGTCACGAGATACTTCGAGACCCTTAAACATGGTCAAGTTTACACAGCAAACGCATTCAACTTCCAAGCAATGCTCGGTAATAACTTCAAGTCCATTACCGTACAATCTATAATTGTAACCGTCATCTACATCGCATTTGTCGTAGGCGTACTTGCAGTAGCGTACTTCCGTTCTCGTAACAGAATAGACCTTACGCTCATCGCAGTCGTATGCGTAATAGCGTTCTGGACGTTTGGTAACAATATGGATCACAATGCTCTTTACGTTGCGTTACCGCTTATGTTCATCGTGGCTGCGCTTCTCAAAGAAACCAGATTGTATATAGCCTTTACGGCATATTCTGCACTTGCATTTGTAAACTCCGCATACATTTATCTTGTTGCGGGATACACCACGGATGGTATAGTAGCGGTTTCCAATTCCTCTACTGCCGTAATGTACGTATTCGGATCGCTTGCTCTTGTAGCAGTCATCTACTTTGTAATAGTTGCGTACGACGTTATGATAAATCGTAAGGCGGTAGAACACACCGTAATAAACGTTCCGTACTTCAAGTATGTTGAAATTACGGCACGCAAAATCGGCGCAAAACTAAAAACTGGGGCTAGCAAGACAGGTGCCTTTATAACGGCGACGGGCGAAGCGATAAAGGAAGTTAACGAGGAAAGAAAGCTCAAGAGGGCTGCTCGTAAAAACGCGGAATCCGAGGACTCCGAAGAATAATTAAAATTAAGCAGACGGAGCCCCAAAGGGCTCTCGTTTGCTAAGTGGGGATACGCCTATGCTTGCAACTGTTAAAAGTTACGCTTTGGACGGCTTAAACGGATACCCCGTCGATATAGAAGTGGACACCCAAAAAGGGGTTGCATCGTTCGATATTGTCGGGCTCCCTTCAAATTCGGTAAAAGAGGCGCGCAACCGCGTTCGTGCGGCTGTCAAGAACTCTTATTTTGAGTTTATGCCCAAGCGCACGACTGTCAATATGGCACCTGCGGATGTCAAAAAAGACGGGTCGTGTTTCGATTTGCCCATAGCCCTAGGGTTTTTGGCAGGCACGGAGCAAATAGGCGCAGAGAGGCTGGGAGATTACGTCATTTTGGGCGAATTATCCCTTGACGGAAGCGTTAGAAAGGTAAACGGCGTGTTGCCCATACTAATATCTGCCCTCCAAAACGGATACAAAAAGTTTATCATTCCACGCGAAAATGCAGTAGAAGCAAGCTATATTCTCGGCGCCGAAGTTTATCCCGTAAAGTCGCTCGGGGAGGCATGTGCGTTTATAGGCGGACTTAAAGAAATCGAACCCGTAGAGCTCAAAGAATATCATTCGGAAAGCGCAAAGAACAAATACGGCGTCGATTTAAAATTTGTAAAAGGGCAAAAACTTGCCAAGCGCGCTTTGGAAATAGCCGTTGCCGGCGGACATAACATTTTAATATGCGGACCTGCAGGCGCAGGTAAAACATTGCTTGCAAAATGCGTTCCGACAATAATGCCGGACATGACTTTTGAAGAGGCAATCGAAACTACCAAAATCCATAGTATCGCGGGTATACTCGATAGCGAAGAAGGCATGGTAACAGAGCGCCCGTTCCGTTCTCCGCATCACACGGCAAGCTTATTTAGTCTTGTCGGAGGCGGTTCCAAGAGTAATTGCGGAGAAGTCAGCCTTGCCCATAACGGCGTTTTGTTTTTGGACGAGATGCCGGAATACAATAAAAAGACGCTCGAAACCTTGCGTCAACCCATCGAAGACGGCGTGGTAACCGTTACGCGCGTCGCGCGTTCGATAGAATATCCCGCGCGATTTATGTTGGTTGCAAGTATGAACCCTTGCCCTTGCGGAAATTACGGTTCGCGCGACCCCAATAAACCCTGCAAGTGCACGCCTACGGAAAGACGCCGTTATGTCGGGAGGATATCCGGGCCGTTATTGGACAGAATAGATTTATACGTTACCGTCGGAGGCGTCGAGTATGACG
>CAYZOJ010000087.1:0-4598 GCA_964480195.1 uncultured Christensenellaceae bacterium
TACCTCCTGTTCAATAAATTGATTAACTTTGGTTACTACATTTTAAGCGTCATAGGCAATACCTCCTTATTTAATCATACACTATAAGTGTTCTAAGCTTTTACTTAGAAACGCATAGACTCCGTATAAGGGGCACCCGATAGAAATATTATTAGCAGGCTTTCCCCTACGCCTAATTAAAACCACTCTTTCCTCTCTGTGTATATCATACCACAAATGCCAAATTGTGGCAATACCCGTTTTTTTAAAGTGAATTTAGCGTATTTCTGACAGCGTACCTTTATCGAAGCTCAAAAACATATCTTTTTCTAATTTTAATATAATAGTTTTACATATTACCTCCTGTTTTATTAAGGTTGATTTGTGTTACGCCTATGCTTTTAATTGATTTCGTAAGGCGTATTACCGCATTCGCTTTTTATAGTTCGGGTATTCGGACATAAAATGTCTAAATACCCCCTTTCACCTATAGACTCCGCGAAAAAGCAAAATGTGACAAAAAATTTTGTAAATTTTTAGTAAATTTTTTTAGAGCCCGTTTAGAGCATAAAAAATAAGCCCAACGCCACTCAAATCCAAGTAACGCGAGCTTATAAAGCAAGCAATTTAGACTTTTAACCAATCGGCGCCTACGCTTCCGTGGTTGCGTCAACGAACTTGCGACACCATATTCCGCTACGGAGCATTATAAAGCCTATAATCAGCTTGATTATTTCAAGACTGCTTATTATCGCATACAGCCACAATACGGGAAGATCTGTAAGCCTCGAAAGCAAGAATGCGACGGGTACAGGCACTACCCAAGTGAACGCGGAATCGAACAGGAACGTAATGAACGTTTTGCCTCCCGCGCGGATTGTAAAATACATCGCGTTCACCACAGAATTTATCGGCATAATGCATGCAACTACGAGTATAAGCCTTGTCGCAAGCGCCCTAACCTCTGTCGTCGTATCGTAAATGAGCGGGAAGAACCAAGCTACTACCGCCAACAATACGGCAAGCACCGTACAGAACAAAAACGTAAACATTATGAGTTTGCGATCCGTATCCTTGGCGCCCTCGATGTCCCCTGCTCCCAAAATGTTTCCGACAATTATCCCTACCGCGTTACCCATCGAAATTAAGCCCGAGTTAAAAAAGTTTCCGAGCGTGTTCGATATATTGAATGCGGCAACGGCATCGAGCCCGCGAGTAGAATAACATTGCATTAGCATAGTCATCCCCGTCGACCATAAAGCCTCGTTCAAAAATATCGGCAAACCTTTTATGAAAAACTGCTTTGCATACTCTTTGGGTACCCTAAATGACTTAAACAGTCCCCTAAAGAACGTCAACTTCTTAGAGTTAACCGCACACCAAATTACCAAAACAGCAAGTTCGACATACCTCGATATTACCGTCGCTATCGCGGCGCCTTCGACGCCTAAAGCAGGAGCTCCGAATTTACCGTATATCAGAATATAGTTAAACACAAGGTTCACGAGTACCGCGCCGAGTCCTGCAAGCATCGGAGTTACGGTTTTGCGCGCCGAACGCAAAGTACCGCTCAAAACCTGCGTTACCACAAACGGCGGTAATCCTATCAATATGATTTTTATGTATGCGACTCCGTACTCGAGCGTCTTGGCAATATCGCCCTCCGCGTTCGACTCGTACAAGAAAGCTTTTATCAACGGTCTGTTGAACACACCTATTACGCTCGCACCTATGACGAGTAGAATTAAATTCATATACAGTCCGAATCGTACGGAATAGCGCATTCCGTCGTCATCGCCCGAACCGAAATACTGCGCCGAGAAAATGCCTACCCCCGACGTCGCCCCGAATATGCAGAGGTTGAATACGAATATCAGCTGGTTGCTTATCGCAACTCCCGACATCTGTTCGGTGCCGACCCTGCCTACCATTATGTTGTCCAAAAGCCCGACGAACTCGGTAATAGCCGTTTGTATAAGTATCGGCACGGCTACCGCCATAGCGGTTTTATAGAATTGTTTATCTCCGAAATATTTCGCAAGTCTGCTTTTTATCAAATTCATCGACATATATTCACCTTTAGATTCGTTACGACTAAGGCATTATATCACACGTGCGTGTGCGCGACAAATGTTTTACGGCGGTTACGGCTTTATCGCTATACATTTACGCTAAAAAATGGTATCATATATAAAAATACATCGGAGGTTACTATGGATCTCACATATAAAAGAACAAACGCCAACGAAAACCGTTCCGCCGAAGAACGCCATGCCATCTTCGCTTACGGCGAGAAATATAAAATGTTCCTCGATAACGGCAAGACCGAACGCGAAGCCGTAACCGAAACCATAGCTATGGCTAAAGAGCAAGGATACGCTCCTTATCGCATGGGCGATCCCATAACCGAAAATCAAAAGCTCTATTACGACAACCGCGGTAAAAGCTTATTTATAGTCCGCGCAGGCTCTAAGGAAAGCCTCGTCAAAAACGGTCTTCGCATTTTGGTCGCGCACGTCGATAGCCCCAGACTCGACTTAAAGCAGGTTCCTCTCTACGAGTCCAACGATATGGCTTATCTCAAAACCCACTATTACGGCGGTATCAAAAAGTATCAATGGCTGACCATCCCCCTCGCATTACACGGAGTTGTGGTTCTCAAAAACGGCACTACGGTTACCATAAATGTAGGTGAAAAGGATGCCGACCCGATTTTCTGCATAACGGATCTTCTCCCGCACCTTTCGCAAGAAATATCCGTCAAACCCGTTTCGACGGCATTCGACCCCGAAAATCTCAACATCCTCGTCGGCGGTGTTCCCGCGGACGGCGAAGAGAAAGACGCGGTTAAACTCGGCGTACTCCAAATCCTCAACGAAACATACGGCATCACGGAAGAAGATTTCCTTAGCGCGGAAATCGAGGCTGTACCCGCCGTTAAAGCACGCGATGTCGGCTTCGACCGCTCGTTCATCGCAAGCTACGGTCATGACGACAGAGTTTGCGCTTATCCCGAAATCACCGCAACTTTCGAAACCGATACCGACCAAACCGTCGTAACGATTCTTGCCGACAAAGAGGAAATCGGCTCCGAGGGCAATACGGGTATGCAGTGCGTAATCATAAGCGACGTCATCGACGCTATCGCCGCGGGTTACGGCGTATCCCCCGCTCTTCTCAGATCCCTTTCCAAGTGCATTTCCGCAGACGTTACCGCGGGATACGACCCGAGCTTTAAGAGCGCGTTCGAAAGCCTCAACGCGTCCTATATGGGACACGGTGTGGCTATGAATAAATTCACGGGTTCCAGAGGCAAGAGCGGTTCCAATGACGCAAGCGCCGAATTTATCGCACATCTCCGTTCGGCATTCGAGCGCGACGGCGTAATATGGCAGACGGGCGAACTCGGCAGAGTCGACCTCGGCGGTGGCGGAACCGTTGCGAAGTACCTCTCCAAGTACAATATCGACACGGTTGACGTCGGTGTTCCCGTACTCTCGATGCACGCGCCTTACGAAGTCATCTCCAAAGCCGACCTTTACGAAGCGCACAAGGCGTTCTCCGCATTTATAAAATAGCCCTAAAAAAGATAAAAAGACCGTTTCGGAACGCGAAACGGTCTTTTTTTATAAAACATACTTAATAAATGCCTATTGGATTTCGAGATCTCCCGAAGTCGTTTCGACCTCGATACGGCAGGCGCCGTCGCCGAAAACATAGTTTTTATTGTTCTTGGTGTATTCCTTTGCTGTTATGAGATCACCGCTTACCGTGCTGAAACTTACGTTTGCGCCGTTAGAAATCGTAACGCTAACTTTAGCGGAAACGGATTCTATCTCTACGCTCGGAACTTCTTCTATTACGATTGTGCAATTACCGGAAGTCGTTTCGACCTCGACTTCGGTTGCGCGTTTAGCGTTGAACACGATACTGCCTGAGGTGGTTTGGACGTCAATTTCGGTAGCGATAATGTCGCCCAATTCGATTTTACCGGACGTTGTTTCGAACTCCGCACTGCCGACGCAAGACACATTACCGCAGTTTATATTGCCGGAAACGGTTTCAAAATCCACTTCCCTCATGGTAAGACTCGATTGCGCGCGTATGGAAGCGGACACCGTTTCGATGTCGAGGACGATACCCGCGGGAATCTCCAAAACGAGGTCTTTTTTCGTAGCGACGTCATCTTTGGTCGAGTAACCCGACTTCCAGAACTTGATTTTAAGGGTTCTGCCGTCCAAACGCCAATGAAGTTTTTGGTCATTCGGGAGCGTATTCGCGCCGTTTTCGCTTACGGAAAGAGTGGCTTCACTGCTTTCGATTACTTCGACGGAACCCAAAACCCAATCGACTTCGACTTTATCGACGTCGCTAATGTTATATGTAAAATCGCCAACGGAATAAAGAGAGGCGTTGTCGTACGTGCCCATATCCGTTGTCCACGAATTGGAGCCGGAATCCGTACAACCCACGGCAACCGTTGCAACCGCCACTAGTGCAAGTATCATAAGAATATTCCTGACTTTTTTCATAAAAGCTCCTTTTATTTTCTAATTAAATTATATACTCATATCATAAAGTTTGCAACAAAAAAATCGCACGAGCAATCACTCGTGCGA
>CAYZOJ010000088.1:0-4274 GCA_964480195.1 uncultured Christensenellaceae bacterium
TATAGGCGATAGTAGGTGCCTTTTTCGGCAATAAGTTTTTCGTGGTTTCCGCGTTCGATGATTTTTCCGTGGTCGAGGACCATTATCACGTCGGAATTTTGTACAGTCGAAAGTCTATGGGCGATTACGAATACCGTTCTTCCCGCCATGAGTTTATCCATTCCGTCTTGGACAAGGGCTTCCGTGCGCGTGTCTATAGAAGAAGTTGCCTCATCTAAAATCATAACGGGCGGATTCGATACGGCGGCGCGCGCTATCGAAATCAGTTGTCGCTGTCCTTGCGAAAGTCCGCTTCCGTCACCGCTTAAAACGGTATCGTAACCGTTAGGGAGCATTCGTATAAAGCCGTCAGCATTCGCAAGTTTGGCGGCGGTTATACAGTCCTCGTCCGTGGCGTCGGGATTGCCGTACTTGAGGTTTTCCATAACCGTGCCGGTGAACAGATTGACGTCTTGAAGAACTATTCCGAGAGAGCGACGAAGGTCGGCTTTCTTTATTTTTTCGATATTGATTCCGTCGTAACGTATTTTTCCGCTTTCGATGTCGTAAAAACGATTAATGAGATTTGTAATCGTCGTCTTTCCCGCGCCCGTTGCGCCGACGAAAGCAATTTTTTGCCCGGGCTCCGCATATAGCGATATGTCGTGGAGAACTTGTTTTTCGGGCGTGTAAGCAAAATCAACGTGCTCAAAAACCACTCTGCCTTCGAGTGCGGTGTACGTAAGACTGCCGTCGCCGTGCGGGTGTTTCCAAGCCCACATTCCCGTTCTTTCGGGTGTTTCGGTAATTTTCCCGTCGACAAGTTTTGCGTTTACCAAGGTTACGTAGCCGTTATCGGTTTCGGGCTCCTCGTCCATAAACGCGAAAATACGCTCGGCACCGGCAAGTGCTGTAACTATCGAATTGAACTGGTTGGATATTTGCGAAACGGGGTTGGTGAAGTTTCGGGATAGCGTCAGGAACGACGCAATCATACCGAGCGTAAGGGTTCCCGCGCCTGTTAGAGAGATGTTTGTCGCACCCGAGATTGCCAAATAAGCGCCGATTACGGCGAGGACGACGTATTGAACGTATCCGAGAGCGTTCATCATCGGCATCATCGAGTGAGCGTATCCGTTGGCGTTGGAGGCGGCATTAGCCCAAGCACGATTTTTTGCGCGGAGTTCCGCTTTTGCGGTTTCCTCGTGGCAGAAGACTTTGATTACTTTTTGCCCGTTTACCATTTCCTCGACGTAAGAGTTGACGTCGGCAAGGGTCTTTTGCTGAGCAATGAAATAAACGCCGATTTTGCCTGTTACCTTTTTTACTATCAACATAATCAAGAACAAGATTAGAACGGCTATAAGCGTCAACCAAACGCTGACGTAAAGCATACAAACAAAGACGGCGACAATCGTAAATACGGACGAAATGAGTTGCGCCATAGACTGTGCTATCATCTGACGGAGAGTATCGGTATCGTTTGTATATAAGCTCATAATATCGCCGTATGAGCGCGTGTCGAACGCCTTAATCGGCAG
The DNA here is from genome assembly GCA_964480195.1 of uncultured Christensenellaceae bacterium. GTDB lineage: Bacteria > Bacillota > Clostridia > Christensenellales > DTU072 > Stercoripulliclostridium_A. The sequence continues at coordinate 1,521 of CAYZOJ010000088.1, forward strand.
ACGTTCCATTTTCTCGAACATATCGTCGCGGATTTTTTTGAGAGTTCCTTGCGCAATCGTAACCATGGTGCGGTTGTAAAACAATGTCGACAGAACACCGCCGAGATATACGACTCCGATTACGACGAGCGCCTTTATTAGCCCCGTGAACACGGGTGCGGATTCGCCGAGAAGAGGGGTTATGTAATCGTCGATGAGGGACTGCAAAAACAAAGCGGACAGCGCTTGCGCAACCGCGCTTATCAAAATACAGACCGTAACGAATATGAGTTTATACTTGTAATCTTTCATATATGAAAGCAGTCGACGTAAGGTTTTTGCGTCGAACCGCGCTACGGGCGGGAGTTTTTCCGAGAGTTCGTTAGGCGTATCGATTCTTTTCTTATTCATTGTCGGAACCTCCTTTTTGTTGGGATTTATAAACGTCTTTATAGATTTCGGATGTTTTTAATAGCTCGTCGTGCGTGCCGATCGCAACTATTTTTCCGTCGTTTAAGACGATGATTTTATCCGCGTGCATTACGGACGATATGCGCTGTGCAATGATTATTTTGGTTGTTTCGGGGATGTATTCTCTGAAAGCGTTTTGTATTAAAGCGTCTGTTTGGGTATCCACCGCGCTTGTGGAGTCGTCCAAAATCAGCACTTTAGGTTTTTTAAGCAATGCGCGCGCAATACACAAACGTTGCTTTTGTCCGCCAGATACGTTTGCGCCTCCTTGCTCAATATGCGTTTCGTATTTTTGAGGGAGTGTCGTGATAAATTCGTCGGCGCACGCAAGGCGACAAGCGTTACGGATTTCATCGTCGCTCGCGTTTTCGTTTCCCCAGCGCAGGTTTTCGTTTATTGAGCCCGAGAACAATTCGTTCTTTTGAAGAACCATTGCCACGTTGTCGCGTAAGACGTTAAGATCGTAGTCTTTTACGTCCACACCGCCGAGCGTCAGCCTGCCTCCGCTTACGTCGTACAGCCTCGGTATGAGTTGGACCAGACTCGATTTGGACGAACCCGTTCCACCGATAATACCAACGGTTTCGCCGGAACGCACCGATATGTTTATGTCGTCGAGGACCTTTTTGTTGGCTCTGCTTGCATAAACGAAGTCGACGTGCTCAAACGTTATCGAACCGTCCTTTACCGTCGTTACGGGGTTTAAGGGATTTTCGATATCGGTTTTTTCTTCGAGTATTTCGGCTATGCGCTTGGCGGAAGCAATCGAAATAGTCATCATCGCAAACACCATCGAAAGCATCATAAGGCTCATTAAAATTTGAGTCGCATAAGAGAACAACGCCGTAAGGTCACCGGTCGTCATTCCTAAATCGGGATTGTTACCGCTTGCGACTATCGCTTTTGCGCCGATCCAAGATATCAAAATCATACAAGCATACATAAAAAATTGCATTATGGGCGAGTTGAACGCGAGTAGGCGTTCGCCCTTGGTGAAATCCACGTAAATGCTCTCGGATATGCTTTTGAATTTGTCGATTTCGTAGTCTTCGCGGTTGAACGATTTTACCACTCGGATTCCGCGTACGTTTTCTTGTACGACGTTGTTGAGTTTGTCGTAAGTGCGGAATACGCGATTGAAAATCGGATTTACGTTTTTGACGATTAAAACCAACAGCACCGCCATAACGGGAATGACCGCAAGGAATATAAGCGCGATTTTTGTGTTTATGCTAAACGATACCGTCATCGCAAAGACCAGCATTACGGGACCTCTGATAGCCATGCGAATGAGCATTTGGAAGGCGTTTTGTATGTTGGTAACGTCCGTCGTCAGCCTCGTTACGATAGATGCCGTCGAGAATTTGTCTATGTTGGAAAACGCGAACGTCTGGACGTTGTCGTACATGTCTTGCCTGAGATTTTCGGCAAATCCGACCGAGGCGTTTGAGGCAATACGTGCCGAAAGTATGCCCGTTGTGAGTTGCAGAACCGCTAAGGCAAGCAGTATTGCGCCGTATTTCCATACCGCGCTCGTATTGCCGACGTCGATTCCCTTGTCGATGAGATCCGCCATGCAAAGCGGTATCAAGATTTCGAATCCCGCTTCCGCAACCGACAATAAAATCGTAAAAATAGTGCCTTTTTTGTGTTGTTTCAAACTTTTTGCCAGTGTTTTTATCATATTGCTCCTTTTTGTGTAGCGTGCTACATTTTGATACATAGGAAATGTAGCACGCTACATTCGTGTTTATATTTTAAGCCGACGCGACGGTCGGCGTTAAATTATTTATCAAGATTTGCGAGTAGCTTTTTAAGTAACGTTCTTAAAGAATCTGCTTCGTCGTCTGTAAAGTTTTCGAGTAAAGAGTTCTCATGTTCGTTTATTGTTTCTTCCATACTTTTCCCGAGCGCGTGAGCGTAATCGGTAAGTTCTACGGTTTTACTTCTGTCGTTTCCGTCGAAGAATGTGCGCACGATACCGTTTTGTTCCATTCTCGATACGAGTCCGACAACGGTAGGGTGGCTTACGCCCAAAACATCCTCGAGTTCTTTTTGTGTGGCAGAGCCGTTTTTTGCCGAGAGCAATGCAACCACTCTGCTTTGAGAAAGAGTGAGGTTATGCATTTTGAGATCTTCGTCCGCTTTTGTTTTGAGCTTGTCGTTGATGGATTTTATCAGATAGCCGATATGTGTTTGGTCCATGGATTTCACCGATCCTATAAGTGTAGCACGCTACAATTATACAAGCCTCATATATGCAAGTCAAGTATATTTATAGTAAATCCCGATTAAAAGTAAATC
>CAYZOJ010000089.1:0-4272 GCA_964480195.1 uncultured Christensenellaceae bacterium
GCACAAAAAATGCCTTCCACGGTTAGGCCGCCTTGTGTAAAGGGGGCTGGATACGCCGTTTACGGCGTAGACTGAGGGATTGTTGTCTATTCCGCGCCAACGGTGCCACCACAACTTTCACGTAGTGAAAATTTCATCTGCCATAGGCAGATTTCATCCGCGAAAGCGGATTTCACCTTGCGTAGCAAGATTTCACTGCGCAAGCCTCGCTTGCGCCTAAGGGATTGTTGTATACTCCTAAATACCGCGCTACTTTTTGTCGTTTTTTTGTTTGATTGCTTGTTGTATCTCATAATCTATATAATCGCATACCCCTATAAAATTCCTTTTTATTTCGCCGTTCAGAATACGAATAACGGTTATTCCGTAGCCCTCTAAAAATGTCGTACGTTCGATATCATTTTTCTCTATACTTTCATCTTCGTAGTGTTGAGAGCCGTCAACTTCAATTACAATATTCGCCTCCGCGCAATAAAAATCCGCAATATATTTTCCTAATACCTTTTGCCTTGAAAAACGTACGGGATAAGTACGCAAAAAGTCATACCATAAATGGCTTTCTTCTCTCGTCATTCCTTTGCGTAAATTTTTTGCAAGTGGTACTAATTGATTGTTGTGTTTTGATTGCATATTGCCATTGAACTTAATTGTTGATTGTGCATTTAATGTCTGCTTGTATATATTATACTATGTCGACGGCATTATTGCAAGGTGTAATTGGGGCGCCGTTGGCGCGGAGTAGATTACAATCCCTCAGTCTATGCGATTTTCAATCGCATATCCAGCTCCCTTTACACAAAGGAGCCTTACCGCTTAGACGCTTTTTCGCTCCTGAATTTACCGAATTAACGATACATATGCTGAAGTTAATAGCAATCCCTCAGTCTACGGCTATGCCGTAGACAGCCCCCTTTACACAAGGCGGCCTAACCGTGGAAGGCACTTTTTATACCACCACATAGACTGCTGACCTTTTATTGGCTATCGTTCATATAAGGAAATAAGCATATTCAGAGGAAAAACAGCTAATTTTAAGCACAAAAAAGAAGGCTCCTTTGTGTAAAGGGAGCTGGATACGCCGTTCACGGCGTAGACTGAGGGATTGTTATTTTATTCTTAATTACCTTATTTACCGATGTTAATACAATCGTCGTGTTGCGAAATAAAGTCGTGAAGATGTTAATACCGAAGTTAATTATAGGCGCATTGTGTAGCGCTCGGTTTGATATTTGGAACTAAAAGGCGAGGAAATCGGAATGGAAGCTATACAGGCGTATGCGTATGCAGATTTGGGCGCAAGCCCCGTAGCGCGGGCACAATAAATTCTATTAAAGTATCCTTAGCCCGCGCTGAAAGCCTCGCCTTTTAGCCCAAATTGCAAAGCGAGAGCGTGTATAGTAAATCTCAAAAAAAATTAAAATATGCAATCCGCTAATGTTCTTGATACATAAAAAATAGGCTAACGTGTTTTCGTCAGCCTATTAAACCACTAATCAATCTCGCATGTTTTTTTGAGATTTACTGTAACTTTTTTCGGGATTTACTTTTTAAGAACTTTTTCGACCGCGCCTATTATGTCTTCGACGTCCATATTGAACGCCTTACGGAGATACGGGACCTTGCCTACTTCGCCGAACTTTTCTTTTACGCCGACGCATTCGAGAGGTACGGGGCAATTCTCGCAAAGAGCTTCCGCCACGGCTGAACGCAAACCGCCTATTACGTTATGGTTTTCGGCAGTAACTACTCTTCCCGTCTTGCGTGCGGACGCACAAACGGTTTCGGCGTCGAAAGGTTTATAGGTGTGCGCGCAAATGACTTCGGCTTTAATTCCGCGCTCCGCAAGCTCGTCGCTCGCTTTAAGGGCGGTTTCAACCATTATGCCGGAAGCGACTATCGTAACATCGGTGCCTTCGCGCATTACCTCGGCTTTAAGGAGAGAGTGTTCCGCGCCCTCGCTATGAACTATAGGCGGGTTCTTGCGGTGCATACGAATATATGCGGGATACGGATAATCCATAATCTCGGGCAACAACGCTTCGAACTCCCTGACATCGGTAGGTTCGTAAATCAAAATATTCGGTATCGAACGAAGCATTCCGATGTCTTCAAAAGGCATATGCGTACCGCCGTTAAGCTCTGCCGCGATACCGGGGTCGGTGCCTACAATCTTGACGTTTTGTTTTGCATAGCAAATCGAAATCATTATCTGATCCGCTATTCTGCGAGTGGCAAAAGGCGCGAACGAAGTTATAACGGGTTTATATCCGTAACTTGCAAGACCCGCCGCCATCGAAGCCATGTTTGCTTCGGCAATACCGACGTCAATCGCCCTGTTTGGGAACTCTTTTTGGAGAGTTATAGTACCCGAACACTTAGCAAGGTCCGCGTCGAGTACGACGACCTTAGGGTCGGAAATCATTCTTTCGCGCAAGAAATTTACGAGTACGTCTTTCATTAAAGTAGTGTTATCGAGCTTCATTATTCACCTCTTATTTCCTTGACTGCGACGTCGTGCTGTTCTTTGGAAATCGGCATGGAGTGACTGCCCACCCCTGCGTTTTCGACAAAGCTTACTCCCTTACCTTTTACGGTATTGAGTATTATCATCTTGGGTTTACCGCTTACGGTCTTCGCGTCCGTAATCGCGCGGTCTATCGCTTCGACGTCGTGTCCGTCGATATCGTATACGTGCCAGCCGAAAGCTCTCCACTTGTCGGCAAGAGGCGCAAGATCGTTGATGTCCTTGACGTAACCGTCGAGTTGGAGTTTGTTGTAGTCGGTAAATGCAATCATATTGTCAAGACCGTGGCTTCCCGCAAACATCGCGGCTTCCCAGATTTGACCTTCCTGACTTTCGCCGTCGCCGACGATTGCGTATATCGTAGCACCGTCGCCACTGAGTTTACTTCCCGTCGCGATACCTACCGCGCAACTAAAGCCTTGTCCCAAAGACCCGGCTGTCATGTCCACACCGGGAGTACGGTTCATATCGCAATGGCTCGGAAGGAATGTGCCTCCGCGGTTTAACGTCAGCAACCACTCTTTGGGGAAATATCCCATTTCCGCCAACACCGAGTATATCGCGGGACCTGCGTGTCCCTTACTGCATACAAGTCTGTCGCGACCCTCTTTTTTGGGATTCGCGGGATCTACGTTCATGTGCTTGCCGTAAAGTACGGCGAGTACGTCGGCTATGGACAGGCATCCGCCTATGTGTCCCGTACCGAGCGAACCGATACAGTCGACGATATCCGTTCTAATGTTACGGGCAAGTTCTTTTAACTCGTTATAGTCCATTCTCTCTCCTTTATATTTAACTTTGTAAATCGTAAACAAAAGTCACCGTTCCGAGACGGTTTGAGTATTCCTTAAAGCCGTATTTACGATAAAAACCGATGCCTTTCGCGTTGTCGGCACCGCAACAGAGATACACTCCGCTTACGTTAGAGGCGCGAAGCTTATCGAAAAGCGTATCGACGAGCGCAGTCCCGAGCCCTTGACGCTGTGCTTCCGGCAAAATGTCGATGTGCATATGCGCGGGGTATTTTTTTGCGACTCCGCTTTCGAGTTTTGCGTTTATTCGGTTGAGTATCCAACGGAAAAACGAAACTTTTTTAAGCTTCGGTGCGTAAAACTCATCGAATTCGCGTTCGTATACATCTCCGCTCGGCGCGCAAAAAACGTATCCCAAGACTTTGCCGTCTTCGCCCTCGGCTAAAAAAGATGTTTCCGTGGCACGATCGACGTAATAGTCGCAGTACATAAGGTACAGGGCTTCCTTCGCCTTTGGGGATTCGAATCCGCTCGACGTAACGTAACAGATATTCCTTAACGCGGGTTTGTCTTCCGCACGCAAATTGCGAATAATCGGTTTCATTTATCTCCTTTAAGGAAAAAAGAGGCGCTTCCTCCCGGAAACGCCGCATTTTTTAGCGTTTGATTATTCCTCGCTGATAGCTTCTACCGGGCAACCCGCCGCACAAGCTCCACAGCCCAAGCAAGTATCGGGATCGATAGAATAAGTGCCTTCGTCATTGGGTGCGACAGCGCCTACGGGGCAAGCCGCTTGGCAAGAACCGCAGCTGATGCAAGTATCCTTATTGATTACGTATGCCATTGTTATTCTCCTTTTATTTTTAGTTCCCTATTATGATACCACTCCTATTATATATTGTCAATCACGAAAAACCCGAAAACAAGCAAGAAAATTCGAAAGTTTATAAACAGCACACGCTCGATAGAGTATTTCTACGCTAATATGAAACGTTG
>CAYZOJ010000090.1:0-4239 GCA_964480195.1 uncultured Christensenellaceae bacterium
GAGGGATTGTCATTCTACTCCTAAATACCGTAACTTTCGCGTGAGCGAAAATTTCACATTCGCAACGCGAATATTTCACTTGCTGTTAGGCAAATTTCACTGCGCAGCAATTTCACTGCGCAAAACTTTCCGATTTTCGTTGCAAATGTTACAAAAATCGGAAAGTTTTGCGCAAAATAAGTTTTCTCGCTTGCACAAAGTGTCGAGTAATGTTATAATACGGTAATGAACGATACGTTTAAGCTCAAACTTACGGAGAGATTTTTATCTCTCGGGATTGCCGTTACGGACGAGCAAGCGGTAACACTCGGTACGTATTACGACTTTTTGGTCGAATACAACCGTAAAGTTAATCTTACCGCTGTTACGGACGAGGACGGCGTAATTCTCAAGCACTTTGCCGATAGCCTCGGCGGAGTCAAGCATATCCCCGAGGGCGCAAAACTTTTGGACGTAGGTTCGGGCGCGGGATTCCCGGCTGTCGTAATAAAGATTTTCCGTCCGGACGTCGACGTTACTCTTCTCGAACCGAACGGAAAAAAGGCGACGTTCCTCGTTGAACTTATCGGGGTACTCGGGTTAAACGGAATCAGAGTCATAAAGGACCGTGCCGAAGTCGTGGCAAGAGGAAAAATGCGCGAGAGCTTTGATGTCGTAACGGCAAGAGCCGTTGCCGAACTCAATAAGCTTTCGGAGTACTGCTTGCCTCTCGTAAAGCAGGGAGGCGCGTTCATCGCGTACAAGGGTAAAGCCGAAGAAGAGGTCAAAAACGCTCTTCGCGCCGTACAGCTTCTCGGAGGAAGCGTACCCGAAATTTGCCCGTATCCTCTCGACGGCAACGCGCGTTGCGTCGTCGTAATTAATAAGGTACGCCCGACGGGTGCGGAATACCCGCGACAAAACAATAAAATCACGGCAAAGCCGTTATAATAAAAAACGTTAGGAGAATACTATGGCAAAAAGAATCGGCAAAGGTTTGAGCGCGTTGCTCGCCAATATCGAAGACGAAAGAGTGATGCCCACCGCCCCTACCGAGGTCGTGGAAGGCGAAAAAGTTTATTCGATAGACATCGAATCGGTCTATCCGAATCCCGACCAACCGCGTAAGTATTTTGGCGAACGCGAACAAAAAGAACTCGAAGATTCCATCAGAGTTCACGGAGTGCTCTCTCCGTTGATTTTAGTCAAACGCGACGACGGCTACATGATCGTAGCGGGCGAACGTCGTTATCGTGCAAGCAAGGCGGTAGGTCTTACGACTGTTCCCGCAATGGTCAAGCAGATTGACGAGAGAATGATAAGGGAAATAAGCCTTATCGAAAACTTGCAACGTGAAAACCTCAACGCGATAGAAGAGGCGGAAGCCGTCAATGAACTTATGCGCCTCAACGGTTACACCCAAGAACAGCTTGCCGAAAGACTCGGTAAGGCGCGTTCGAGTGTTGCGAACATCTTGCGTCTCCTACTCCTCGACGACGAAGTAAAGAGCCTCGTTCGTCAAGGCAGACTTTCGGCAGGACACGCCAGAACCTTAATTCCCGTAACCGACAGAGAAACGCAAGTCGATTTTGCGTATCAGGCAGCCGACGGCGAAATGACCGTCAGAGATCTCGAAGTTAAGGTCAGATACTTCCTTAACCCCGATCGCGCTCCCAAGAAACTTTCCGCAGACGAAAAGAGCCGTCTTTCCCTCGAAATGCGCGAGTTCGTAAACGACATGCGTCGCGTGTTCTCGACCAAGGTATCCTTAAAGGGTAACGAGAGCAAGGGAAGAATTCGTATCGACTATTACACCAGCGACGACCTCCAAAGAATTTACGAGCTCATCGCAAAACTCAAAGACAATCAATAATCGGAGATCTATATGAAAGTCAGAACAAGATTCGCGCCCAGTCCCACCGGGTTTATGCACATCGGCAACCTTAGGACTGCGCTATACTCTTACCTATTCGCCCGCCACTACGGGGGCGAATTTATTTTGCGTATCGAGGATACGGATCAGGAACGCTACGTAGAGGGCGCAACCGACCTCATTTATCGTACCCTCGAAACCGTCGGATTCAAAATCGACGAGAGCCCCAAAGTCGGTGGCGAGTACGGTCCGTACGTCCAAAGCGAACGCAAGTCGATTTATCTCGAGTACGCGCATAAGCTCGTCGAACTCGGCGGAGCGTACTATTGTTTTTGCGATAAGGCGCGTTTAGAGTCCCTAACGGACGAAAACGGCAACCGTAAGTACGATAAACACTGCTTAAAGCTCACGCCCGAAGAAGTCAAGGCAAAACTCGACGCGGGTGTTCCGTACGTCATTAGACAAAACGTTCCCGAGCACGGAATGACCGAGTACGAAGACATGGTTTACGGCAAAATCGACGTCGATTGCGCGGACCTCGAAGACAACGTACTCATCAAGTCAGACGGTATGCCGACGTATAATTTTGCAAACGTCATAGACGACCACCTTATGCATATCACGCACGTAACGCGCGGAACCGAATATCTTTCGTCCACTCCGAAGTACAACTTGTTGTACGCGAGTTTTGGTTGGGAGCCTCCCAAGTATATCCATTTGCCTCCCATAATGCGCGACGCTCAGCATAAGCTCAGCAAACGTTACGGCGACGCGAATTTCGAGGACTTTATCGGTAAAGGCTATCTCCCCGAAGCCATTATCAACTATATCGCGTTACTCGGTTGGAGCCCCAAGGGCGAAGTCGAAAAAATGGATATCGACGAGCTCATAAATCTTTTTGACGTCGACGGCATTTCCAAGTCCGGAAGCATTTTCGACGAAGCCAAAATGAAGTGGCTCAACTCTCAATACGTAAAGGAACTCGATCCCGAAAGGTTCGCGCTCCTTGCAAAACCTTGGTACGATAAATCCGTCGTTGCGGGTAAGTACGATTACGCCAAGTGGAACAAGCTCCTCCAAAGCCGTATCGACATTTTCTCGGAGATACCCGAAAAGGTTGCGTTTATCGAGAATTTCGGCGAGTACGACCTCGGACTTTACTATCACAAAAAGCTTAAAGCGGACGCCACGTCCGGACTTGTTTGCGTCAATCACGCAATAGATATGTTTACGGCAATCGACGAGTTTACCGAAGAAAACATCAATTTAGCATTCGCGCAAAAGGCAGAAGAAACCGGTCTAAAAAAAGGTCTTCTTATGTGGAGCGTTCGCGTTGCGTTGACGGGAACCGCGGTAACTCCCGGCGGAGCTACCGAAATGGCGGACCTTCTCGGCAAAGAAGAAACGCTTTCGAGGCTCCGTTTCAGCAAAGAACTTATCGAAAAGGGCTTGAACGCATGAAGAGAATAGCGGAGTTCCAAAAGGTTTCGGAAGAGAGATATTTGTCGGATTTTCCCGTCGAACTCGGAAATCGCGTATCTGCGGAAACGGCATACGCAACCGTCAAGCTACCCGTGCGCGCTACGGCCGGTTCCGCGGGATATGATTTCGTAACTCCGGTAAGCGTAACGCTTGCGCCGGGGGAGAGCGCCAAAATCCCCACCGGCATACGCGCCAAAATGGAGCCCGGATGGGTGCTTTCGATATATCCGAGGAGCGGTCTTGGCTTCAAGTATCGCTTGCGCCTTGACAATACCGTCGGAATAATCGACTCCGATTACTACTATTCCGAAAACGAGGGTCAGATATTTGTAAAGATCACTAACGAGGGTACTAAAACACTCGAACTAAACGCGGGCGACAGGTTTGCGCAAGGGATATTCACCGAGTACGGCATAACCTATGACGACGAAGCGACTGCGGTACGGAACGGCGGTTTCGGAAGCACGAATAAAGTAAAGCCCGAGTAGGGGCGCGACAGGAGTAGACTATGAACAATTCTCTTAAAGAAAGCCGGAGGGCAACGGATAAAAAAGGCAATCTTAGATTTATTACGATTGCATTGATTTTGGTTATATGCGTACTGACAACGCTTTGTCTTTGCTCGTGCGAAAACAGCGGAAACAAGGTATACAGTCGCGTAGACGACGCAATCTATTTTGGGCAATATCCCCAAAGTGAGGTAACCGATACCGCTGTTACGGATGCCTTAACCGCGCTTGCGGGAACACTCCCCGCAGAAGGCGCAAACGGAGCGTGGACTTCTTACGGCTACTATATGGCAGGTGGCGTCGAAGACTATATGTGGTATATCGACGTCGAGTACGAAAAAGAAAAATACCGCGGTGTGTACTTTACGGATTATCGTCCGTTCTGGACGGGCGGAA
>CAYZOJ010000091.1:0-4133 GCA_964480195.1 uncultured Christensenellaceae bacterium
GAAAGCCGATTTCGCTCTTGCGCGCGTAGCGCGTGTGTGATATAATGATATTTAGGAGTGTGCGATGAAAAAGAGCCATAAGATTATTTTAGCTATACTCGTTCCTTTTATAGCCGTCGTTGTGGCGGTTTCGGTTGTCGTTTGCCTGTACGGTTATGCCTGGGCGCTCGCAATCGTTTTGCCGATAAGCGCACTCGTGGCGTTTTTTACCGTTATGCTCAATTCTGAGGCGACGGGCGTCGGACGTGGCGCGACTGACGGCAATTACGCAAAGGTGCTTTCGGATATTCCCGGAATAACGGAGGCGAATCCCCGCTATGTCGATATTGCCGTTTTGGGTTCGCACGACGCGGTTACGGATAAACTCTCTTCCGACGCGCCCTTAGATTATCACGACAGACAGAACAAGTTGTTCGTAACCTTTGAAAAGGCGATAAGAGGGTTCGCGTACCGTTTTGGGAAAACGCAGACGGTAGGGGTCTATCAACAACTCAAACAAGGCTCCCGTTTTTTGCATATCAAATGTACGTATTTCGAGGGTGAATGGTACTGCTCGCACGCACATCTTTGCGGTAGGCTCGGCGATCATCTTACGGAAGTTTTGAGATATCTGACGTCCGAAGACGCGAAAGGCGAAATCGTAGGATTTTTATTCCAGACGATGTATATGGCGCATGGCGTAACCCTTGACGATCTCACCGCCTATATCGACGGAGTAAAAGTCAACGGCAAGTCGATTTTCGACTTTACGCATATAGACAGTGCCGACATATACGACGACGGTTGCGGTGGCACTCGCATAGGGGAGCTTCGCTACAACGACCTTACCGCAAACGGAACCGAGCCCGGAACGGTGATTTTCGTAAGACGTGAACGCGGACTTTTCCTCCCCGAGTGGGACGGAAACGGTGCTCTTACCGGCAAGTGCTTCGATATGGATACCTCTGCGGACCACGCTTGGCACAGCAGTATCGGCAAAAAAAGACTTCTTCTCAAAGTCCACGCGAACGGAAAGCGCATAGCGGAAGACCCCGATAAAAAAGACAAACTCCGCATGAACCAATCGCAAGCGTCGCTTGCCGTCCACGGTATAGGCGAGGTCTTCTCGACGATATTCGGTTGGTCGCTTTTGAACTTTGCCCGTAAATACAATATCGCGTTGATAGAAAGCGAGCATTTCGACGAGTGGCTCACACATATGCCGGTATTCCAAGCCGACTTTGTAAACAGCGACTATATGGACTTTAACGCACGCGTAAACGAGCTTATAAGACGGCATAACTCGGCTCTTATCGCTCGTTTGATCGAGGAAAAGGCAGACTAAAAACCTCTCGCAAGAGATAGAATAAAACAAAAAAATATAACATATAAGGAGATAAAACATGGACAAACATTATGACGTTGTCGTCGTAGGTGCCGGTAACGGCGGTCTTGCCGCCGCTTCCGTTTGCGCGCACGCGGGACTCAAAACGTTACTTCTCGAAAGACATAATGTTCCCGGCGGTAGCGCTTCGTCCTTCCGTCGCGGTCGTTTCGAGTTCGAACCGTCCCTTCACGAGCTTTGCAGTGTAGGTACCGAAGAAAACCCGCAATCCGTTTACAAACTTTTCAAAAGACTCGGTGCAAAAGTCGATTGGCGTTACGAGCACAATACCTTCCGCGCAGTATGCACAGAAGAAGGAAAAGGCTACGATGTCAAGCTTCGCGCAGGCGAAGACAACTTCTGTGACGATATGGAAAAGGCAGTCCCCGGAAGTCGCGAATCGGTTAAGAATTTCTTTAACCTCGAAAGAGAAAACGACGCCGCTCTCGAGTACATAGACAAAAAGAACGGGAACCCGAACCCGCTTGTAGTGGTGCTCAAACACGCAAACTTCATGCGTACGACGTCGCACACCGCGGAGCAAGTCGAAATAGCTCTCGGTATGCCGGAAAAGGCAAGAAACATCCTTAACTCTTACTGGGGATACTTGGGCGTTCCGACCGATGACCTCAACGCGTTCCACTATATGTCGATGGTTTCGTCTTACGTCATAGACGGCGCGGCGATGCCTTATAAGCGTTCGCACGAGTTGAGCCTTGCCGTCGAAAAGACCATAACCGACAACGGCGGTGAAGTATGGTATAACAGCGAAGTCGTCAAGTTCTTGTACGACGGAGAGGGTGCTTGTGCGGGCGTCGAGCTCAAAGACGGCTCCAAGATTTATGCAAAGCACATTATCTCTAACGTTATCCCGAGCAACGTTTACGCGATGTCCGGCAACAAGAACGTTCCCGAAAGAGAACTTAAGCTTGCCAATGCGAGAAAACACGGCTTGACGTTCGTAACCATTTATCTCGGACTCGATTGCACCAAAGAAGAACTCGGCGTCGAGGACTATACTGTCTTTAAGACTACATATGCAAATCCTCGTGAATGTGCCGATAAGCACCTCGAGGGCTCTTACTATGTAGTAAACTGCCACAATGCGGCAATTCCCGATTGCTCTCCCGAAGGCACGAGTATGCTTTTCTTTACGATTCCTTATTACGGTGACGAGATTCCCGAAGACCTCTCTCCCGAAAACTACAAGAAGTGGAAGAACTCGGTTGCCAAGCGTTATATCGAGGACTACGAAAAGACTATGGGTATAAGCATTATGCCTCATATCGAAGAAATCGAAGTCGCGACCCCCGTAACGTTTGCAAGATACCTCGGCACGCCGAACGGCGAAATCTACGGTTACGAAACTTACGGATGGGATAGCATTATGGCTCGTATACAACAAGAAAAGAAAGACTTTACCGTCAAAAACCTCACGTACTGCGGAGGACACCATGTTCGCGGTGACGGATACAGCTGTGCATACGTTACCGGTCAGCTTGCTGCGGACGCCGTTGTAAGAAAGCTCAAAGGAGGTAACTAATATGAAAAAAGTAAATATATCTTCTCTTCCGTTTGCGGACTTCCTTAATCTTGAAAAGGACAGAGATAAAAAAATAGCGGAAGCGCCCGCCAACCCCATTCCTCATCAGGATACTTATCGCGCAAACATAATAGCAAAGGCTCTTCACCCCGACAGACAATTTGTAAAGATTGCCAAGATCGAAGAAGTCAATCCCGACGTAAAAAGATATACTTTCGTTCCCGACACCCAAAAGGGCACCAAAGCTCTTGCGTACTTCAGCGCGGGACAATATTTGAGCGTCAGCCTTAAAATAGGAGAAGCGGTCATTACGCGTCCGTATTCCATAAGCTCCAGCCCGAAAGAGGCCCTCGAAGGCAAATATTGCCTTACCATCAAGAGAGTAAAGGGCGGTCTTGCGACCAATTACGTTCTCGATAATTGGAACGTAGGCGACGAAGTCGAGCTTTCCGCACCTCTCGGAAACTTCAAGTACGAGCCGTTGCGCGACGCAAAAACCATCGTCGGTCTTGCAGGAGGAAGCGGAATTACCCCGTTCTTGAGCCTTGCAAAAGCCATTGCGGACGGCGACGAAGACGCAAACCTCGTACTCCTTTATGGTTGCCGTACCAAAGGCGACATCCTCTTTAAGGACGAACTCGACGCCATAGCGCAAGCCTCCGACAAAGTTCAAGTAATTTACGCTCTCAGCGAAGAAGTTGTGGACGGTTACGAGTCCGGACACCTTACCGCCGAACTCATCAAAAAGTACGCGCCGACTGATGAGCCGTATTCGGTATTTATGTGCGGACCGCAGGGACTTTACGAGTTCGCGGATAAGCAAATCGAAGCTCTCGGCATAAGACGCAAATACGTTCGTCACGAGCTCTTCGGTGAGTATCACAATCCCGAAAAGAACGCCGATTACGTTGTCCCCGCGAGCGAAACTTGCAAGATTACCGTCGTGTTGCGCGGAGAAAAACGCGAGATTACCGCTTCCGTCAATGATACGATACTTGCTTCTCTCGAGAGAAACGGCGTAACCGTTCCCGCGCATTGCCGTTCCGGCGAATGCGGTTGGTGCCACTCTAAACTCGTAAGCGGTGACGTTTACGTTCCCGCCTCGGTTGACGGCAGAAGACTTGCAGACTACGATTACGGTTATATTCATCCGTGTTGCACTTTCCCTCTCTCCGACATCGAAATAATAGTGCATTCCGAAATGTAGGGGATAGTAAATCCCGAAAA
>CAYZOJ010000092.1:0-4126 GCA_964480195.1 uncultured Christensenellaceae bacterium
CATATTTTTATCGAATGCAATAAAAGCCCTTGACAAAGTACATATGTGGGGATAAAATAAAATTACAAATGTTATATAACATATGTTATGAGGTAAAAATGCCAAGAAAATTTATGTTCAGTAAGGAAGATATTCTTAAAGAAGCTCTCGATTTAGCAAGGCAAGAGGGGCTTCCCGCGGTAACCGCCCGAGCACTCGGCGCGAAGCTCGGAACGTCGGTACAGCCGATTTTCGGATATTTCGATAGTATGGAAGATGTCCGTAACGCAGTCACGGAAGAAGCCCGAAAGCTCTATCAAAGCTATCTCAAAGAAGATATGTCGAGCGGTAAATATCCGCCTTACAAGGCAAGCGGAATGGCGTATATTCGTTTTGCGAGGGAGGAAAGGGAACTATTCAAGATGCTTTTTATGTGCGATCGTTCCGCCGAGGACAAACTCAAAATCGCCGAAGAAACGGAACTTCTTGTCGAGTTGATTTGTAAGCAGGTAGCGATAACAAAAGAACAAGCGGGTCTTTTTTATCTCGAGATGTGGGCGTACGTACACGGCATAGCCACGATGATAGCAACGGGCTATTACGATTGGAGCGAAGAACTCACAAGTCGCACATTAACCGATATGTATCAAGGACTTAAATACAAGTACGAGAACAAAAATTAATCGAGTTTTGCGTTACGGATTTAAGTCGGAATACGTGTAAAGGAGTCGATATGGAAAACGATATTATCAAAATCGAACACTTAAATAAGTCGTTCGGCGAGGTCAAAGCCGTACGCGATTTAAGTTTTAAGGTCAAAAGAGGTGAGCTTTTTGCGTTTTTGGGAGTGAACGGCGCGGGGAAGTCGACGACGATAAACATTATGTGCGGACAGCTTTCTAAAGACAACGGCACGATTACCATCGACGGAATGAATCTCGACGAGGAAACGGACAAAATCAAACGTGAAATCGGGGTAGTATTCCAAAACTCGGTACTCGACGCGTCGCTTAGCGTTAAAGACAATCTCGAAAGTCGCGCCGCGTTATACGGAATAACAGGAGAAGCGTTCAAAACGAGGCTTGCCGAGTTATCTAAACTTTTTAATTTTGAGGATTTATTACGTCGCACGGTGGGCAAGCTGTCGGGCGGACAGCGTAGGCGTATCGACGTAGCGCGAGCGTTACTGCATAAGCCGTCGATTTTGGTTTTGGACGAACCGACCACGGGACTCGATCCGCAAACGCGTAAGACTATCTGGAACGTCATAGCCGATCTTCGTAAAAACGACAACATCACGGTATTTCTTACAACGCACTATATGGAAGAATCCGCAGACGCCGATTACGTAGTAATACTCGACGAAGGGAAAATCGTAGCGGAAGGGACCCCGCTTGAACTCAAAAACGCCTATACGGGTGACTATATCACGCTGTACGGGACACAAGAAGAAACTGTTTGCAAACTCGGCGTAAACTATGAGAAGCTTAAAGACGCATATCGTTTGTCCGTCGCGGATACCGCGGAAGCCACAAAACTTATAGTCAAATATCCCGAAGCGTTTGTCGATTATGAAATAATCAAAGGCAGAATGGACGATGTGTTCCTTGCCGTAACGGGCAAAAAACTCGGAGGTGGCGAAAAATGAAAACTCTTGTCGCACTCATCAAAAGAAACGTTAAATTGTTTTTCAAAGATAAAGGAATGTTCTTTACGTCCCTTATAACGCCGGCAATATTGCTTGTGTTATACGTAACGTTTTTAGGAAATATATATCGAGAGAGCTTTACTCAATCGTTCCCTGTATCGTTCGAGCTCAGCGATAAGCTTGTCAACGGTTTTGTTGGAGGCGAGCTGATATCGTCGTTACTTGCGGTGTCGTGCGTAACGGTTGCGTTCTGTTCCAATTTCTTAATGGTTCAAGATAAGTTCAAGGGCACAATCAAAGATTTATTGATTTCACCCGTTAAACAGTCGATTTTGTCGATATCGTATTATTTGGCAAACCTTATAACAACGCTTACAATTTGTTATACGGCATGTGCGATATGTTTGATTTATATCGCCGTGGTCGGCTGGTATATGTCGGCAGGGGACGTCGTGTTGATGTTTGCGGACATTACTCTCTTAACGTTGTTCGGCAATGCTCTTTCATCGGTGATAAACTTTTTCCTGAGTTCTCAAGGACAGATTTCCGCAGTCGGCACGATAGTGAGTTCAGGCTACGGATTCATATGCGGTGCGTATATGCCGTTATCAAATTTTAGCGAAGGTTTACAAAAGGTATTGTCGTTTTTGCCGGGAACGTACGGCACGTCGCTTGTTAGAAACCACGCGATGAACGGAGCATTTAACGAAATGTTGAATATAGGTGTTCCCGCCGAAGTATTGGAAAGCGTCAAAGACTCGGTAGACTGCAACCTGTACTTTTTCGGGAATAAAGTATCCGTCGGAGTGATGTACGCAATCATGGTTGCAACGATAGCGGTATTGCTTGGTATATACGTGATATTAAACGTCCTTGCCGGACGCAAAAAAATCGCAATCACAATAACCACACAAAGTCACCGCAAGGCAAAATAGAAACACATATGTCAAACAAAAAAGGCGAAGACGTCTTTACGTCTTCGCCTTTTATATGGTTAAGCGGACTATTTCTTACGCGCGACGGCTACGAAGTCGGTTTCTTGATACCAGAACGAATCGTTGCCGAACAAGTCTTCGAGTTGTGAAAGGGCGTATTCCATCCATTCGAGTTCGTTGCGATATTCCATATTTGTCGGATCGTTTTTTAAGAGGTTCGCGACATAGTTTTTACGGTAAAGGAAGCGTTCGTTGAAGACATCCATACGCTCGTCAAAGTCTTTCGTGGAGATTTCCTTGACGTAGTTCATCATCTTGATTTGTTTATAACCCGAGGTGTACAGTTGATAATAGATTTTTCTACCGTTAAGCCTGTCGGAGATACCGGGGGTGGCGAGATGGTGATCGATTATCTTTTTTACGAGGTCGTTATCGTTGAATGCGATGACGCTTCCGTCGTCGGAACCGCGAATGATTATAAAGCCGTCGTCCGCTAAGAACTTACGCAAATTCCGTAGCGTTTTAACGGGGTCTGTCAAGTGATGAATGACAAGGGTCGCGATAATCAAATCGAATTTTTCGATACCGCACGAAAACATATAATCTTCCATTTCGGATACGAAATCGCGGGATTCGAGATCCATTTTTGCGAATTTGAATTTATTGGCGGGACTGTGTTCGGTTGCGAAGTCCACGCATTTTTGTTCTCTGTCGATACCGTAGACGGTGGCGTTTTCGTAATCGCGGAAGCGGTCGACGGTAACGTAGCCGTAAGCGCAACCGACGTCGAGGACGTTTACTTTTTTGCTTCCGAATTGATCGAATACGTAATTGATGGCGGGCATATCGGCGTCGCGAGTGTTTTGGGCTTGAATTTTAAGACGCGAGTGTTCCCTGTGGTTTGCGGGATTGTATGTCGAATGGGTTTTATCGGCGCCTAATTTGATTTGAGGCGCGGGCGGTGCGAGCTTGTTGAGATGAGCCTTGACAAACTCCACAACCTTGTCGACGGAGTCCGAATCCGTGCAGAACGTTTCGAGATTGCGTATTGCGAGAGGGCGGTCTTTACGATGTATCGAGGAGTGTAGATAGGGGATGATGATACCGTTTTCTTTGTCGCCCGAAAGAATTTCCTCGTGGAAACTGCTCCATTCGTATTTAATCCAGCGCGAGCTAAGATAATCGGCTTCGTTTGCGATGAGTATCAAAATAACGGCTTCGTCGAGAGCTTTTTCGATAGCGTCCTTGTAGGCGGCTTCGCCGAACTCCATAAGAGTTACGTTACTAAAAAACGTGCTTATATTCTGCTCGACAAGTTTTGCGTAAAGTTGCTTAGCAAGAGTCGCGTCTGTTGTCGTTGCCCCGTTGCGATCTGAATTCTTAAAAGAAATAAATACGTTATTCATATAGCTCCTACCTATGATACTAACATTGTACCATTTTTATTTCATGGTATCAAGTATGCGCTTAATAAAATCATTCTTTTGCGAGGTATATATATTTCTGTCGTTGGCGTGTTCTTCGCAAAGTTTTATTTTTAAGGCTTCGTACTCTTTTGCGATAG
>CAYZOJ010000093.1:0-4069 GCA_964480195.1 uncultured Christensenellaceae bacterium
CGTGAGCGTAGTGACGGGTAGCCGTCTGATATTCTACGTGAGCGGTATTGATCGTTATACCTCTGGCTTTCTCTTCGGGAGCCTTGTCGATTTGGTCATATCTCATAACTTCGGCGTTGCCGGCAGCTGCGGAGACCATGGTGATAGCAGCAGTCAAAGTAGTCTTGCCGTGGTCAACGTGACCGATGGTGCCTATATTGACGTGGGGCTTAGATCTGTCAAATTTTGCTTTTGCCATTAGATTGTCCTCCAAATAATGGTTTATATTTTATTTTTTTATTATTTAGTGTCCGATAACTCTAGACTTGATTATTATAATATAAATAACCTCGATTGTCTACCCTTTTTAACATTTTTATTAAAAAGTTTAGAAAACAAGTGTTATCGCGGGTTATACAACCCGCTTGATTACTTTTTGCCGGTTATACGCTCCATCTCGCTACGCGGGACTTCGGTATAACAGCTGAGTTGCATAGTGTAGTTGCCTCTGCCTTGGGTCGCGGAACGGAGAGTCGTTGCATATCCGAACATTTCCGAAAGCGGAACGTCTGCGTCTACAACCTTGATTCCCTTGCGGTCTTCGAGGTTCTTGATAGCGCCTCTGCGGGAGCTTATCGTACCCAATACGTCGCCGAGATACTCGTCGGGAGCGGTGATTTCGACAGCCATGACGGGTTCGAGAATGGTGGGATTCGCCTTGAGTGCGGCTTCTTTGAGAGCCATACTGCCGGCGATTTTGAACGCCATTTCGGAGGAGTCGACTTCGTGCGACGAGCCGTCCACGAGAGTTGCCTTGAAGTCAACGAGTTCGTATCCCGCAAGGACACCTGCTCTCGCAGCATCACGGATACCTTCTTCGACAGGCTTGATAAACTCTTTCGGAACGCTTCCGCCGACCGTTGCATCCTCGAATACGATACCCGAACCGGGTTCGAGAGGAGTGAGCTCGATAACGGCGTGACCGTATTGACCTTTACCGCCGGACTGACGAATAAACTTGCCTTCGGCACGCGAGGGCTTGCGGATGGTTTCTCTGTAAGCGACTTGCGGTTTACCGACGTTGGCTTCGACCTTGAATTCGCGGAGCAATCTGTCTACGATTATTTCCAAATGCAACTCGCCCATTCCGGCAATTATCGTCTGACCGGTTTCTTGATCGGTATAAGTACGGAAGCTCGGGTCTTCGTCTGCAAGTTTTGCAAGGGCTATACCCATCTTCTCTTGACCGAGTTTGGTCTTGGGTTCGATTGCGACTCTGATAACGGGATCGGGGAATTCCATATTTTCGAGCACGATGGGACGTCCCATATCGCAAATCGTGTCGCCGGTGCCGATGTCTTTGAAGCCTACGAGAGCGATTATGTCGCCCGCATATGCTTCTTCTATTTCCTTACGGGTATTGGCGTGCATACGGAGAATACGTCCGATACGCTCTTTTTTGTCTTTTACGCTGTTATATACGGTCATACCCGCTTTTATAACACCGCTGTAAATACGGCAGAACGCAAGCTTACCTACGAACGGGTCGACCATAATTTTGAATGCCAACGCCGAAAGAGGAGCTTTATCCGAAGTTTCGCGAATTTCGGTTTTGCCTCTGTATTCGCCCTGAACGTGGTCTACGTCGAGAGGCGACGGCAAGAATTCGACAACGGCGTCGATAAGTCTTTGAACGCCCTTGTTGCGATACGCGCTTCCGCAAAGAACGGGAACGACCTGCATTGCGATTGTAGCCTTACGGAGCACGGAGATAATTTCGTCTCTGGTGATTTCTTCACCCGCGAAATACTTTTCGAGTAAAGCGTCGTCGTGCTCTGCGCAAGCTTCGATAATCGCTTGCTTTGCGAGTTCCGTTCTCTCTTTGTACTCTTCGGGAACTTCTACGATGTCGTAAAGTTTACCCGTTTTATCTACGTCGTCATGATAAATGAGAGCGTGGTTGTCGATAACGTCGATAATGCCGGTAAACGTATCTTCGGCACCTATCGGGAGCGTTATGGGCAACGGATGTGCGTGTAAACGTTCATCCATCATACGTACGACGCGATCGAAATCCGCACCGTTGATGTCCATCTTGTTGACGAACGCGATACGCGGAACTTTGTATTTATCTGCTTGACGCCATACGGTTTCGGATTGCGGTTCTACACCGCCTTTTGCGCAGAATACAGCCACGGCTCCGTCGAGAACGCGAAGACTTCTTTCAACCTCAACGGTGAAATCGACGTGCCCGGGAGTGTCGATAATGTTAATGACGTGCCCCTTCCATTGAACGGTGGTCGCCGCGGAAGTAATGGTTATACCTCTTTCCTGCTCTTGCGCCATCCAGTCCATAGTAGCACTGCCGTCGTGCGTTTCGCCGAGCTTGTGCGCCTTGCCCGTATAGTAAAGTATACGCTCCGACGTGGTGGTCTTGCCCGCGTCGATGTGCGCCATGATGCCTATGTTCCTTGTTTTTTCCAACGGAAATTCTCTTGCCATATCTTTACCTTTAGCCTGTTAGTTTATTTGTTTTTCCCCGTTAAAAAATGAAACGGTATGTGTTTGCATACCGTCCATCATTGCCTTTTTGTATCCTACCAACGGAAGTGCGCGAAAGCCTTGTTCGCTTCTGCCATGCGGTGGACGTCTTCTTTCTTCTTGACGGCTCCGCCGACTCCGTTGTAAGCGTCGAGTATCTCGGATGCGAGTCTTGCGCTCATGGTTCTGTCGCTACGCTTTCTTGCGTAAGAAACGAGCCAGCGAATACCGAGGGTTTGACGACGTTCGGGTCTGATTTCGAGCGGTACTTGATAGTTTGCTCCGCCTACACGACGCGCTTTAACTTCGAGCACGGGCATGATGTTCTCGAGAGCCTTGAAGAAAACTTCGTCGGGTGCGAGACCGGTCTTTTCCTTAATAGTGTCGAATGCGCCGTATACTATTTTTTGTGCAGTACCGAGTTTGCCATCGAGCATAACTTGGTTTGTAAGTTTGGTAATTACTTCCGAATTATATACCGGATCGGGTAAAACATTCCTTTTGGGAACGCCACTTCTTCTGGGCATATCTGTATCCTCCTGAATTTAGTGTGTGGCAAAGACTATTTAGGAGTCTTTGCGCCGTACTTGGATCTTGCCTGTTTGCGTTTTGCAACGCCTGCGGTATCGAGAGTACCACGAATAATGTGATATCTGACACCAGGCAAGTCTCTAACTCTTCCGCCTCTGATAAGCACTACGCTGTGCTCTTGGAGGTTATGTCCGATACCGGGAATATAAATGGTACCTTCCATACCGTTTACAAGACGTACTCTTGCGATTTTACGGACGGCGGAATTCGGCTTTTTAGGCGTAGTCGTCGTAACGGATAAGCAAACGCCTCTCTTTTGAGGGCATGCTCCCATGATAGGAGTCAAAGACTTTTTGGTTTGACGTTCTCTGCCTTGCCTGATGAGCTGATTTGTTGTAGGCATTAGGGTTCCTCCTTTTGTTATTTAGTTTTCCCGTTCAACCCTTTTGGGAAAACCGTTCGGAGCATTACGCTACCGGTATATTTCGACCTTGCGGAGACAGAACACACCATATCCATACGCCGTTCGGTCTTTATTGACAATTACCGCGGAGCGAGTTTAACGCAACAATAAACTCTCGCATTCCGCAAGCCTTGTTATTATAACAACATCCGAAAACGGTGTCAAGCAAATAACCGAATATATCTAAGAAAAATGCTTAAAAAACTTCAATATATCCCCCTTCGTCAATTCCACCGTGAGATTCGGTGCAGAAACTCACCCAAAATTAAAATCTGATGAAAAGCTTTTTACAATCCATCGGCTTTAATTATATTCTGTATAGGTGATTAGTCTTTCATTTCCCAATGACCGGTTTTATCCGAGCCGACTCTAACGATATATCCGTTATCTTTCAATGTTTTCAAAGCGCGTTTCACGGTTTCGCGAGAAACATTGACGGACATTACTATCTCGTCTATAGTACTATCTGAATGGCTTTGTATAAATTGCAAAACCTTTACCGTTGATTTCGTGAGTTTTACAGGCTCATTTACAGGCTCATTTACAGGCTCATTT
>CAYZOJ010000094.1:0-4045 GCA_964480195.1 uncultured Christensenellaceae bacterium
GCTTGTATCATAAAAATAAGCTGTCCGAACTTCGAACAGCTTATAATCGTACTAATAAGTTTACGCCTATTTTTCGGGATTTACTGTATAAGCATATTATGGTAAACTCCTAACCAGTAGGGCAAGGTGTAAGTGGTGCTACCCTCCATTGTTGTGGGAGAATTGTTATTCGTCAGCCCGTAACTTGCTCCGTTATACTTATGCATAGACCTTTCATCCGGCGCGGCGACTGCCCATACAAGTTCGGGTGCCGTATTCAATGCGCCCAACAAATCAAATATGCTTTCCGTTTTAAGGATTCCGCCACTCGCTTCGATATCGTAACAGAGTATGGCGCCCATATTGAATAAGCTACGAAGCGAAAACTCGTGCACGTCATCGCGGTTATCGCTCGACGCAAGATAACGCCTCGTGTCTATCGGATGACGTGAGAGGCTCCATGCCGCCGTTTCGAGAATATTATTGCCGTATGCGTCCGTTATGGTTTTGTCGGGATATGCAAGCTGATAAATATAATACCATAAGGGGTTTTCGCTATACTTTATCGACTCCCACCAATCGTCGATACCCTCGCGATAGTACGCAAGCAATGTTTCGTCGGTTTCGAGTTGGAAGAGCGTGTAATACGCAAGCATAGCCATTTCCTCGTCCGAGTAGTTAAGGAACAATCTCTTGAGAAGTTCGGAAAGCTTCGAGTCCCTGCTAAGGTCGTAACCCTTGGAAAGCGTTTCCGACGTTATAATTCCGCCGGTGTAATTTGCAAGTTCCTCATCTATGAGATTGCGCATATAAAGATAGCATTGGTCGGAGTATTGAGTCATAAGTCTTGCGTACTCGTAAGACGGGTCTAATGCCGCCATTAGGTACTCATTTTGCCACCTTTCGTTACCCGTAGTGTAATATGCGACTTTAAGGAGCGAGAGTATTACGGACGCCGTCAACGGTCCGCCACCGAGCTGTGAGCTGTTATAGAAGAACTCTCTGTTATACTTACTCCACGTGCCGGGCTGTCCCGTTCCGTCTACCATCATATAGCCGTTTTCGGTAATGTGCTGAGCGAGTCTGTCCATAGTGTTTGCGATAATCGCTTTGATTTCCGCGTCCTCTGCTCCGAGTATGTCGTATGCGAGTTTATAAAGGAACACGTGCCCTATTACCTCGTCCGAGCTCGTATCGCCTTTATAGGTTATCTCGGTAATATCGTCGGTACCGAGAACGCCTGCTTCGGACAAGTCGTTCCAAAGTCTTTCGGGTATCTCTCCGCCTGCGGAAACAGTCGCTCCGCGCAAGTTTTCGCCGTTAAGAAGATAGCCTTTGGAAGTTTCGCTCTTGGTCGAAACGCCCTCCGCTATAAGGTTACCGTCCTCGTCATATTTGAATTGCCAATGGATATTGCCGTCGTACTCGTGATTTTCGGACGCAACCGAATAAGTACGCGCAATGTAGCCTTCTAAGTTATAAGTGCGTTTTTCGTACTCGACGTCGGGGTTTTCGGCGGGATTAGACCAGCTGTCCTCGTCCGCGGGCTTCATAAAGTCTTCGGATAAGAGATATATCTTTTCGCCGTCGACGATATATTTTTCATATGCCTGCTCGAACGCCTCGGCGGGGCTAATCGACGGAATATATCTCGTGCCGTCGCCGTCCTTTTCCAACGCGTCGTGCGAAAGATATCTGCCGTTTGCCGTATCGCTTCCGTAAGGATTGGTGTCGCCCTTACCGTTCGGTTGGTATCTTACATACGCTTCTGTCGTGCCAGAACGCATCGAGATGTTGGAAAGTAGCAATACCGCTTCGGTCGAGATATACGCGCTACTTCTTGCCTCGGCTATTTCTTCGGCTGAAGCACCGGATTTTTTTAACGACGCGTAACGCATAAGTTCTCCCGCCGCATACATCGACGTCCATAATCCGTCGTTATCGGATTCCCATCTTACCCATTCTCCGTTTATGAGATACGATTGGTCGACGTAACCGTGGCGCATGACGTTTTCTTGGGTGGACTCGACCATCATCGTCGCCTTTTCGGTTCCGGAAATTTTGACCATTTCGATATGCGTTACACCGCCTGCCGTAATCGTCCAAATGCCTTTTTTGCCGTCGGCAAGGATTCCGAGAACATCGGAAGTCTGCTCGTACAAATATCTGTCGCCCATAAAACGTTGCTCGACGTCGCGCTCGTTTTCGGCATTCTCGTCAACGCGCAGTACGCCGTAACTCGTTATGCTCCATATGGCTCCGTCCGTCGTAACGGCTTCCGCCATACCGTCATAATTTCCGCTCGCGACGGCTTCCTTTACCTCGTCGGGGATCTCGTCGCTTTCGGCAACCGCGTCGATAGCATACCGCGTAACAAGTTTTTGGAGATTCGATCCGAGTTCCACTGCATTACCGCTAAAATCGACTTTGATTGTGTTTACCTGATTTTTTGTCGATTCGTTTACGACTTTGAGAGTCGCGTAACTCTTTATACCCTCGCTCGTTTCGGCGTAAACCTTGACTTTGCCCGGCGTGTGCGCCGTAACTCTGCCGTAAGAATCCACCGTCGCGATTTCTTCGGAAGACGTCGACCAAGTAAGCCTACGTTCCTTGACCGCCTCGTCAAAAGCGTAATCGACCGTCCTCGACTTGCCTACGGGTAATTCCCACGAATCGGGGACTATCAGTCTGAGCCTCGAATCGCTCTTTTCTTGAAGTCCCGATACCGCGACCCCGACAATCGTCCCGACAGTCAATAAAACCAACAAAACAACTACGGTTGTGTTCAATCTTTTTTTCATCTGACCACTCCACGGAAATTTGATATTTTAATTTTAACATACCTACGCGCGCTTTTCAATGGGTGTTCCGATTTTTTCTGACCGCGACCGCATAACTAAAAGTTGCATTCCGCCCGCGCTCGGTATATAATTAAACGCGTTAATAAATCGGAGGCAATCATGGATAACGTCAACCAAGATCTTCGCACAAAATACGGAATGACTGCGGGCATCGTCGGAATAATATCGAATGCCCTGCTTTTTGCGGGGAAAATCGCCATAGGTCTTATCGGCAACAGCATTACGATAATCGCCGACGCCGTAAACAACCTCTCCGACGCGGCAAGCTCTTGCCTTACCGTCTTCGGCTTTAAGTTAAGCGCTCGCCCTGCCGATAAAGAACACCCTTTCGGACACGAACGTTTTGAACAGGTTTCCGCGCTAATTATCTCTATATTGATATTGATTATCGGCGTAATGCTCGGAAAATCGAGTATCGAAAAAATAATCACTCCGTCCGAAATTACTATTTCCGTCTATACCTACGTCGTTCTTATTCTGTCCGTCGTTCTAAAAATCGGACAGATGGTAATGTACGGGTATTTTGCAAAAAAAGCCGACTCCGAGTCCCTTAAAGCCAGCGGTGCCGACGCTCGCAATGACGCTTTGGCAACGTCCGCCGTCATAATCGCCACCATCGTAATGCACACGACAGGCGTCAACATCGACGGATATATGGGCGTTTGCGTATCACTCTTTATTATTGTTTCGGGTGCAATGCTCCTCAAGGAAACCGTCAGCCCCTTACTCGGCGAACGCCCCGACCCCGCTTTCGTCGCCGACGTCCGCAAGTCCATAACCTCTTACGACGGCGTTTTGGGAGTTCACGACCTTATGGTGCATAATTACGGCTCCGACCGCTCGTGCTTCATCACCGCTCACATCGAAGTCGACGCGAACGGCGATATGATGAAATCCCACGACCTCATCGACAACATCGAACGTGATTTCGCGTTCCGCGGACTGCACCTCTCGGCGCATATGGACCCCATCGTAACGGGCGACGAAACCGTCGACAAAAATAAAGAGCGTTGCGACGCGGTTCTTAAATCAATAGACCCGAAGCTCACTCTCCACGATTTCAGAATGGTCATCGGCGACACGCATACCAACGTTCTGTTCGACGCACTCATCCCCTATGACGTCAAAGTCGAAAAAGAACAAATTATCTCTGCGCTCCAAGCCGAATACGCCTCGGAACCCACAAAATACTTCTTTATAGTCGA
>CAYZOJ010000095.1:0-3673 GCA_964480195.1 uncultured Christensenellaceae bacterium
ACGTATTTTACGTTGACGATAACATTGAGGTTTGCGCGGGAAAGGTAGTCTTCGGGGATTTTTTGACGGTCGGCACAGGCTCCGTAGAAACCGCCGTACAGGTCGAAAATGTCCGCGCCGACGGCGCGACACTCGTTAAACGCCGTCAATACGGATTCGCGGAGTTCTTTTTTTGCAAGCTCCGTTACTTCTTCGGGCGGTTCGACGTCGGGCGTGTACGGACGCACCCCTCCGTCCTTAAAAACTTCTTTAAGCACAAACGTTACGTCTATCGTAAAAGTCGCCGTAAGCGAATCCGCGTCGAACTTCTTTTTGCATTTAGACGTCGCAACGTATAGCCCGTAGTCCGCGCCGTCCGAAGCCGTTACGTTTACAGATCCGCGATTGAGATCTTCCTCACAAAGATTAATTCCGCGAGTGGCTTTTTTGTCAAGATTCAGCACCTTTTCGTTCTTTACAAAAACGACGGATGTTTCGTAAGAGAATGCGTATTCCTTGCTTTCCTCGCCGTCTTCGCTCCCGGAGGCTCCGTCCGATGTTTTGGGCTTTTCGACTTCCGTTTTGACGACTTCGGATAACCAATTCGCGCCGTTTTGAGTATAGTACGAGGCTATAAAATCCTTGACGTTCTTTCTTACGAACGACAACGACTTACCCACGGTATCGCTTGCCTGTTCGATGTAAAACGCGCCCGTATCGGCATACGGAGTTTTGGCGTCGAGGAGCTCTTTTGCCGTGCCTTTTGCGGTTATCAAAACCGCGTTTTCCGATAGGTACGCGTTTCTGTAAACATAGTCTATCGCGCTGTACGCGTCCGACTCGGCAATCCCCTCTCCGAGCACAACAAGGTCGCAATGCGAAAGGGTCCCTATTCCCGTAGTTTCGTTTGTAATCTTGTCAAGCCCCTCACTCACCGTCCGTGCTGTCGCATACGCGAGAATGTACCCCGCGGACTTACTCTGGTCCTGCGACGGACGCAAAATCTCGGCAGACACCAAAAGTCCCTCTTCGGTTTTGTCTATTCCGAGTGCGACGATTATGGCACGTTCGGTGAGCGGTGTTACTTTAACGTGCAACGCGAACACCACAACGAACGCCACGGCGAATGCTATCCATTTGACGCTACGTTTCATTTTTCGCCTCCCGTGCAAGCCCTTTTCCGTGCGCTTTGATTTCGGCAACACCCAGCAAAACAGCCACTATCGCCGGAATTCCGAGATTAATCCCGGTAACGACGTATCGAATAACTCCCGTCGCAAAAGAAAACGATTGCGCGGTGTTTTCAAACACGAATATCGCAAGTACGTACGCTCCGATGGCTATTGCTACCGTTGCAAATATAGAATTTATTCCTATTTCTTTCGCCACACGACTTCCCGCATACATTTTAACGGCGATTGCAATTACGGAAACCGTCAGCCACAGCATAATCGCGGGCCAATCCAGACTACCGATTTCGGTATTGACCATACTGAACGCCCCGAGCGACGAGAACGCAAACCCGACAAGTCCTCCGCCCTCTCCGTAATTTGCCACAAACACGGCGTACAGTCCGACGATGACGACTATGTACGTCGCGACGGCAATAACAATCCACGGCACGCGAGGCTTTTTTCTCTTGGGCAACCGCTCTTCCTTTCGGATTCGGAAAAACAGTAGAGGAGTTAAATCGAACCCCCAAAAGAGATACTTGTCGAGAGCTTCCCAAACGGGATCCGCGCCGTCCGCCAACACGGGAAGAAGGTATTGCGGTTCGAGGTCGATACGTCCGAAAATCACCCCGACAATGATTATAACGGGGACTATCCACAGTGTAAGTTCCGAAAGTCGCGCAAGGCACTTTGCGCCTCTTGCCGAGCAGTAGACGGTAAAAATCATAAAGACGGCGGAAACACCTTCCGCGGGAATGTTGTAAAACAGATACGAACAGACGTAAGCGTTTACTTCGACGAGATAAACGCCGACCTTGACGACGGCATTAAACAGGAAGGGCAAAATCATCGCCACGTAAACGGGCTTGCCGTAAACCTCTTTTATGCGCGAAATACCGCCGAGTTTTTCTATTCCGACAATGACACACAGGCTCATGGCTTCGAGAACCGCAAACACCGCAATCGTAATCCAAACGTCCCTTCCGGATACGTCGAACAGCACAGCCGGGAGCATCGACACCTTAAATGCGGACGCCATAAACAACGCAAGCATACCGTATTGGCGTTCCATAACAACTTCACTTTCCATTATTCAACCTCACTTTGTTTTTGAGCCCGAGGGCGACGGTACGCTCGGGATGATCGAGTATCGACGCCTTATAAATACTGTCTTTGAGGTCGGCGGGAGTAAGTGGTGCAAACGGAGTAAGATACGCAACTCCGTAACTTTCCATACTCGTTACATATGCGGTTATGCCGACAGTCAAAAGCAATATTCCGTAAATTCCGAGCGCGCCCCCTACAAGGACGTATATAAGACGAATGGTTCCGAGGGTTCCGACTTCGCTCGGAACGACAAAAAGCCCTATGCTCGAAAGAGCCGTAATGAGCACGGTAAGGGAAGATAGAACCCCCGCGCTGACCGCCGTTTGTCCCAAGATTATACCGCCGACAACCGACATAGCCATACCGAAATATCTTGGCATTCTGACACTCGCTTCGCCCAAAACTTCAAACAACACAAGCGCTATGAGCATTTCCATAACAGGCGAGAACGGGATACCGTTTGTACTGTTTATGGTAGTTATAAGTAGCTTTACGGGTAAAATCTGGTATTGATGAGTTTGTAGCGACACAAAGGCTCCGGGAAGGAATATCGCAAAGAAAGTTCCGAGGAGTCGCATAATTCTTACCACCGTCGCGCGAACGGGCCGTCTGTAATAATCGCCGGCGTCCAAAAAGTCTTCCATCATCACAAACGGAAGAGTCAGCACGATTGGCGATCCGTCTACGAGAATCCCGACTCTACCATCCAAAAGCTTTGCGGACAGCACGTCGGGTTTTTCGGTTTCGCCTACCTGTCTAAATAAAGAGTACCGCCTTGACTCCAAAAACTTCGCAATGACGCTCGAGTCAACCACCCCGTCGATGTCTATTTTCTTTATGCGTCGTTCTATCTCTCTCACGACGTCGTTGCGGGCAATACCTTTAACGTAACAGAGTTCGACGTGCGTCTTCGTGGCTCTCCCGACGCTGAGCGTTCTGAACACCAGTTTCTCGGACGCGAATCGGCGTCTTATGAGGGTCATGTTCGTCTTTATACTCTCCGCGAAGCCCTCTCTCGGTCCCTTGATGACGGACGAAGTCGGAGGCTCCGTAACCGCACGAGAAACGTACCCCTGAACGGAGCAAACACAATACGATTCTCCTCCCTCCCACACGATGACGGCGGCTCCCGCACATATCTTTTCAAGCGCGTCTTTTCGCCGTTCGACAATCTCCACCTGCTGAGCGGTCGCAAGAATACCCGAAAGGCTTTCTGCGCTCTCGATACTCTCAACCCCAATTAACGGCGTGATAACGCCTTGGTCGATAGCCCTCTGATCAACCATTCCGTCCACATAAAACACACACATCGGCACTTTGCCTAAAATCTCTCTCGCCACAAAATCGCAAGTATTGTTCATTGCTTTTTTGAAAGCGACAACCTCTTTCTTAACGTCCATACGTAAATTATTACC
>CAYZOJ010000096.1:0-3531 GCA_964480195.1 uncultured Christensenellaceae bacterium
TTTTCGGGATTTACTTATTATAAATATATGTATTGACTTGTCCCCGAAAAAGTAATAAAATATATTAATAACAAACCTAAAAGGAAGTATTAAAATGAGTGCAAACATTTTTACAACGTTAGGATCGAGAGCTTTCCAAAAGGTTATGTGGGTAGCTCAAAGATTTGTACCTACCGATGTCGCTGAAAAGACGTTCTCGGGCGAAAATTCTATCAAAGAATTAGCTAAATATTTGAAAGAAACCGATCATAAATCGGTACTTGTCGTAACCGACGCTTCTCTTGTTAAACTCGGTCTTATTGATAGCTTTATCGAGGGTTGCAAAGAAAACGACCTTGCTTGCACCGTTTATTCCGACGTCGTTCCCAATCCTACGATCGACAATATAGAGGAAGGACTCAAAGTTTATTACGAGAATAATTGTGATAATATCGTTGCTATCGGCGGTGGCTCTTCGATGGACTGCGCAAAAGGTATCGGCGCAAGGGTAAGATGCCCCAAAGTCGGCATTCCCAAGATGAAAGGAGAGTTCAGAGTAACGCTTAGCGGAACCGGAAAATTCCCTGATCTTACTGCTGTTCCCACTACTTCCGGAACCGGCTCGGAAGCTACTCTTACCGCTGTTATATCAAACCCCGCAAAACAAGAGAAATATCCTCTTAACGACCCGATTCTCATCCCGAAATACGTAGTTTTGGATCCTCTTCTCACAAAAGGTCTTCCCAAGGGAATTACCTCGACGACGGGTATGGACGCATTGACTCACGCGGTAGAAGCGTATATCGGACACTCCAACACCCCCAAAACCAAAAGACAAGCGTTGGAAGCGGTCGACCTTATAAACAAGTATCTTAAACGCGCTTACGACGACGGTAACGATTTGGAAGCACGTAACGGTATGCAACAAGCGGCTTACGTCGCGGGTAAAGCGTTTACCGTTGCTTATGTAGGATACGTACACGCCATAGCACATACTCTCGGCGGTTTCTACGGTGTTCCGCACGGACTTGCCAACGCGGTAATTCTCCCGTACGTATTAAAGGCTTTCGGCAAGAGCGCCCACAAGAAACTTGCAGAGCTTGCCGATTTGGTAGGACTCGAAGGCGCAACGAGAGAAGAAAAAGCAAATAACTTCATCGCTTGGATCGAGAACCTCAATAAAGAAATGGGCATTCCCGAAAAAATCAAGGCTCGTGACGGCTCGGATATCATAAAAGAAGATGACCTTCCCGTTATGATAGAACACGCGATGAGCGAAAGCATTCCGCTTTATCCTTGCCCCACAATTTGGGCGAAAGAGGATTTCGAAGCCATTTACAGACAGATAATGTAGTACGCGCGCCGTCCGAAAGGACGGCACGTTTTTACGGAGCCTCGGGGCTCCGTTTTCACGTAAACGACCCGAAAAATTCATACAAGAAGTTTACCATTGTAATATGAAAAGCAGAAGATTAGTCGTATTTACCGTATTAGCTTTTGTCATAGGCGCAATAGTCGCTTTCTCTTTCGCATACGGCGAAACGGCTTACGCTTTTAGCGCGGACGAAGTGGAGTTCCCCGCGTTCGGCACGGTCACATACGACACCGGCGTTTGTCTTGACGAACTCGTTTCAGTAACAGACGGTATTACCCGCGACGGTAATAAATACGTTTCGGAAAACGGTTACTTTTTATGGGCAAACGGTAGCGCCGTACCTGCCGTCTATAACGAAGGTTATCAAATGTATTTCTATCCGACCGACGGCAACGACTATTCGTCGGTATCGGGTTGGGACGGGGAACGCGTAATTCGCGTGATAAGTCTTACCGTAACCAAAGCGCACGTGTCGCCCGAGCCTCTTTACGAAAACCAAAAAGATTATATCGAATGCGCCGTCGGTATGCTTATTAAAAACATCGAGCTTCCGAACGGTTGGAGTTTTAGTGAGAGCGTCGACACCGAAAAACCTCTTACCGGAATAATAGACGATATGCTGACTTATGATGTCATATATGCGCCGTATGACGGAAATCCGAATTACGAAACTATAACCGATGTCCTTAACGTCAAACTCGTCCAACCGAAGGCAAGATTTCTAAATTCCGTAGAGAGTTCCCAGCAACCGACTTTAATACCCGTCGAAGTTGAAAACCACGACGGCAATATTACCGCAACGATAGAGCAACTCGTAAACACGTTTACGCGGACGGGTTACTCGCTAAAAGGTTGGGAGCTTTCGGACGGAACTTTTATACCATGCGGAAGCGAGGAAGGGCAATATAAGCTTGGCGACGCATACACGATTCCTTCATTAGAGCTCTTAAAGAACATAATTGATATTACTGTAATTTGGGTTCCTAATGCCGATACAAAAGTTACCGTAATCGCATATAAAGAAACAGCAGACGGAGAAGGCGAATATAAGATTTCGTTAATGGACGAAACGAGAACGGGCGTAACCGACGAGATGTTCACGGTAGACGAAAATACCGTAACGATAAGCGAAGGGTTCGTATTCGACTATGCAACAAGCGGTGGGAAAATCGGTTCGGAGTTCAAAGTCAAAGCGGACGGAAGTACCATTATAAATATATATCTAAAGCGCAAGAGGTATGTTTTGAATTTCGATGCGGGAGAGTATTCTTCTTCCGCACCGGGCGGAGCTCTGCCCGAGTCGATGACGGTAAAGTACGGGCAAACAATAGATCTTCCCAAGACGACGGACTTTAAGGTATACGGCTATCACAACGCGGGCTGGACGGACGGAGTAACATATTCTTCCGACGGAAAACTCGAAGTGTTCGCGAATAAGTATACGGTAAGAACAGACGAACGCGAAGAGTACACGTTGAGCGTCGTACTCGACGGAGATTTGAATACCGAATATGTCGTTACGGAGTATATTGACGGTAAGCCGAGATCGAGTTATCGTACCGCCAAAACGGGTACGGAAGTAACGGTAGGCGCAGGACCTATCGGGTATACCGCGGAATCGACGGACGGTGAAAGGCTCAAAGGAATAGTTACCGGACACAAAAAGAACGAGGACGGAGAAGTCGTAGCAGGGGAAAGACTCGAGTTAATCGTTTACTACAAAAGCATAAATTACGTACTTACGTTTGCTGATTCGGAAAAGGAAAACAGAACGGACGTCAAATACGGCGAAGAAGTAGTTCTCGAAGCGCCTCCCGCAAGAGAGAATTACGAGTTTAAGCATTGGCTAATTAACGGCGTAATATACGAAACGGGCAGTACGTTTAATATGCCGGCGGCGAACGTAAGCATACGCGCGGTATGGAAATCGACTTTAACCGAAGAAAAACCCCTCGGCACGCTAATCGAACCGAACGAAGAAAAAGGTTTAAGCGGTTGGGCAATAGCCGGGATAGTGATAGGAAGCGTAGCGGTGATAGCGGGAGCCGTGGTGGCAATCGTTTTTCTCGTTAAACGTAAAGCCCGAAAAAAGTAAAAGTAAATCTCAAAAAAATATGCGAGAATGATTAGTACGATAATAGGCTACCGATAGTTCGGTAGTCTATTTTTATTATATG
>CAYZOJ010000097.1:0-3530 GCA_964480195.1 uncultured Christensenellaceae bacterium
GCGTCTTCGCGTTCCTTGGACGTCATATCGCGATACTTCTTTCTGGGAGCCTTGGGCGGAAGCTTTTTGACAGAGCTTTCTTCTATTTCGGGAGCGACCAACGTCGTCTTATTGTCTATCATTATC
Source organism: uncultured Christensenellaceae bacterium (assembly GCA_964480195.1). Taxonomy (GTDB): domain Bacteria; phylum Bacillota; class Clostridia; order Christensenellales; family DTU072; genus Stercoripulliclostridium_A. The sequence goes on from CAYZOJ010000097.1 coordinate 127, forward strand.
TTTCTGCCGTTGAGCGTCGTGTATTGTATGAGCTTATCGCAAAGCAGTAAGAGTTGCGGAAGCAGTACCAAAACGAGCGCGAACGAGCATATTCCTCCGCGGAATATCGCGGCTCCGAACACCTTGGTTGCGGGGAGCGTGCTGACAAACTCTACGGCAAGACCCGCCGCCGTAAGTATTCCCGCCGAAGTAATGAGCGTACGCGAGCTATCGGCAAGCGCGTGCTGAACGGCGTCGAACTTGTTCATCGTACGTCTGTGCTCCATATATCTCGACGTTAGGAGTATCGCATAGTCTATCGTTGCGCCCAAAAGTATCGAGCTTATGAGCATATATCCGACGAACACCATACTGTCGCCCATAAGATACGGTATCGCCATATTTATGTAAATCGAACCCTGAATTACGACGAGTAGGATTATCGGAATCATTATCGACTTAAACGTTATGAGGACGATTAGCGCGACCAACCCGAGCGACACGTACGTAATAATATCGTAGTCGGCATTGACGAGAGCTTTTATCTCGAGAGTAGACGACGAGATTCCCAAGAGATACGCTTTTTCTCCGCCCTCGGTATAGGTATTTACGACGGATTGAAGATCCTCGACTATACGAGTTGTAAGTTCGCCCTCTTCGGGAGCGTCGACAAACACGATGACGCGAGTATACTTGGATTCGTCGCCGTTTGCCTTGAACTGCGAGATAAACTTTTCGGGCATCATCGCGCTAAATCCTTGCGCGTCCAATACAGCAAGGCTCTGAACTTGCGAAACTCCGTCGATTTTACTGAGCGCGTCCGCCATTTGAGCCTCGGTACCGTCGTTGTAATACTCGATGGGAGTCAGCACGACTATTTGATTTTGCTTTCCGAAAATCTTTTCCATAGCCTCTTTATCTTGGGCGATGGTTGAACCCGTTCCGCCAAGGCTTGCCTCGGGACCGTAAGTAAAGGTATTGTGCGCTTGGAAATAAACGCAAGGCACTATGAGCGCTATGATAATGAACGGAACATAGAAACGCGATTTGACAAGACCTTTACTGAACTTACGGAAACTCAGGTTAAAAGTCTTGTGCTCGGTTTTGTCGATAAGTTTTTCGGTATAAAGAATGAGCGCGGGCATAAGGAAGAACACGCATATGAGCGAAAAAACCGTGCCTTTTGCAAGGACAAAGCCCATATCGAGTCCCAAGCGGTAGCTCATAAACATAAGAGCAACGAACGACGCGATAGTCGTAAGGGAAGACGCGCTTACGGGGCTGAAACTCGCGACAATCGCTTCGACCATGGCTTCGTTACTGCGGAGTCCCTTTTTCTTTTCCTCTTTGAAGCGGTGTAGCATATAAATGCAATAGTCCATCGTAAGAGCCAGTTGCAAAACGCTCGAAACGCCCTGCGTCATATACGAAATGCCGTCCGCACCCGTTATATAACGGACTATGCCGTTTGTGCCCATATTGAGGAGTATCGCAGAACCTATCGTAAGAAGAAGGAGTACGGGCTCCCAGTATGCAGTCGTGGTAAGAAGAAGTATTATTATTACTATAACGCCCGCGACTATCATACTTATGGTCGTTTCTTTGGTAACGAGCTGAATGCTGTTGTAGGTCGTCGCGGAGTTACCGACAAGAGATACTTTTGCGTCCGACGAGAGCGCGCGAATATCGTCGATTGCGTCCATAGTGGAGTCGGAATAATCGCTCCCTGTAAACGTAACTTGGTATAAAGCGTAATTCCCGAGTTTGCCGGCTTCGGAATAGAACATCTCGAGCATCGGTCCGAATTGGTCGAGAACACTCATATCGAACGAAGAACCCTCTACCATGCTAAGAGCCGGCAACAGTTTCCCGACGAATCTACCGTATTGGGTGGTTTCGGTATTTGTCAGTCCATCGGTAAGGGTTGTTATGATTCCGTTAATCTTAGAAAGATCCCCGCTCATTACGTCTTCGAGATCCCCGGTGCTGACGTATTCGATACGTTTTAAGGTGTGCAAAATGAATTTTACGGCTTTGCCGTCGGAAAGCCATTGCTCGCCGTTTTCGAACTGAGCATTGCGAATAACGCCTATTTCTTCCGAAAGGAATATGTCATCCAGCCAAATAACGCTCTTTATGCCGGAAATCCCTTCCATTTGCGCCTTGAACTCGACGGCGGACTCGACGTCGGTATCGGAAAGCATAACGGTTGCGTTACCGCACGCGCCGAACTCTCCGTACATAGCGTTGAGCCCCTGCTTGCTGTCGCTGTCGGCAGGCAGGTACGACGAATCGTCGTAGGTTACATCTACGAACATCATGCCTACAAGCGACGCGATAAGCAGTACCGCGAACACTATAAGCAACCAAAATTTGTGATTTACTATAAATCTTGCGACGCTCTTTGCCATGTTTTTCATAATAATCTTTCCTTTACGCAGTCAAAGTAAAACACGAGTAACTTTTTAAGCTGCGGTATATGTTCGCATGTGGGACACTCTAAAAATATACGTACTATACCCGATGCAAGGTTATCGGAAATAATCGAACACATCAGCTCGTCTTCTTCCTTGACGTTGCCGTCGTATATCCTTTCCTTGCAAAACTCTTTTACAAGCTCCGAGACGTTCTCGTTAAAGTTCTGAAACTCGGAACCCGCACTCTTTTTAGAGAGAATATATATCTGCTTACCGTATCTTTTGACTGTATCGGAAAGACGCGTCGCTATTTCTTCCGCTTTTTCGATGATGGCGTTCTTTTCTTCCCTTCCGAAGCCAAAACCGTCCTCATACGCCTGCCTTATAGACGTCGTAACCGCCTCGAAAGCCTCCGAAACCGCCACCCGGAACAACGTCGCCTTAGACGGAAAATAGCGATACAGGTTGCCAATCGGCACCTTTGCTTTTGTACTAATCTGGAGCATGCTCGCGCGCTCGTACCCCACGGCGTAAAACTCGTCCGTGGCAGTATCCAAAATCCTTGAACGCACCTCTTCTTTTTGATATTGCATGCTCGCCCTCCATAAAAAGAGAATGATTTTTCTCTTTTGTACACATTATACTACGCGCTCGCGCACAAGTCAATAGATATTCGTATACAATTTACAAGAAAAACAGCGCTTCCGCGCTACAAAAAAATTCCGATCCGAAAAACGAGCCGAAAACGAGTTTTTAGAAAATAAGAGCGAAAAATGCAATAAACAAGTGATTATCGCGTTTTTCGCTCTCAAATACGTCTTATTTCCTCGCGCTATACGCGCTTTGTCTCTACAGTTTTATCCATAGGGCGGGCACGACCCCTTTGCACGTACGATCTACCACCAAGCCCATTTTGTTGTTGTAAGAACCGCAATCACCATAATCGTTGACCACGTTTGCACTATTCCTAATCCCTGCGGGCGTACGCAACCACCACCCGCAGTACCC
>CAYZOJ010000098.1:0-3238 GCA_964480195.1 uncultured Christensenellaceae bacterium
TCGTATGAGTTGTTTACGCCGAGGCTCATTCGCACGGTTCCGCGTTTTAATGTGCCGAGGGATTTGTGCAGGAGAGGGGCGCAATGGAGCCCAGCGCGGGTGGCAATGCCGTATTTTTCGTCCAACAAGTCGGCAAGCTCTGTCGACGAGTAATCTTTATAGTTTATAGAAATAACGCCGTTATCGTTTTGGGTATAAAGTATCAATCCGTCGAGTTTAGATAGCTCTTCGCGAAGATACGCCGAGAGCTCTTGAATTCTCTTTCGGATTTTAGTAAGGCGCGCGCTTGTCCATTTAAGCCCTTCGCCGAGTCCCGCAATCGACGGCGTATTAAGCGTTCCGCTTTCGAGTCCTTCGGGTGCGGTTGTGGGTTGACGGAGGGATTCGCTTTCCGTGCCCGTTCCCCCGTAGAGAATGGGGAGAAGTCTGAATCCCGAATCGAACGATAAAAATCCGGTGCCCTGAGGTCCGTGAAGTCCTTTATGCCCCGCGGTGCATATACAATCGGCGTTTTCATAATCGGGAGCTATGTGCCCCATGGATTGTGCCGTATCTACAACAAAAGGGATACCGTATTCTTTAAGTACGGAGCCTAAAACGCGTATATTCTGAACGTCGCCCGTAACGTTGTTCATTTCGGAAACGACGACGAGAGAAACGTTACGCGTTATTTTTTGTCTTAGTAGCTCCTCGGTTATTACACGGTCAGGAGAGTGAAGATACGTTATTTTGACGCCTTGTGAGCGGAGAACTTCGAGCGGTCGCAGAACGCTGTTATGCTCGTACAAGGTGGTTATGATTTCGCCTTTCGGGTGGCTCCCGAGTATCGCGAGGTTTAATGCTTCCGTACAATTTTTGGTAAATACGACGTTCGGTTTTTTAGTGAAATCGGAAAGGGCGGAGCGGACGCTCTCGATTTTTTCTCCCGCCAAAATAGCGGGGCGATGACCTCCGCGCCCGGGGTTTGCGGAACGGCGAAGTTCACGATTGACTGCACGAATAACGCCTCTCGGCTTAAAGCGGGACGTCGCGGAATTGTCCAAGTATATACACGGTTTCGTAAAAGACATAATATAGTGTATTAGGAGCGTCGTCGCTATATTACGGGGGTAAATTATGAATTTTTTATGTGCGTTCAAGTCGCGTAGCGAGGCTTTCAGACTCCGTCGCGCGTTGGCTGATTCGGGTATCGCGTCAACGGTTATCAATACTCCGCGAAAACTCGGCGTGAGTTGCGGGCTTTCCGTTGTGTTCGACGCGAGATACGAGTACAAAGTCAGAGAACTCGTTTCGGCTCTCGGGCTAAAAACTTTCCAAGGGATATTTCCCAAATAGTCGTAAATAGTTTTCGTTTTCGGAGTTTTAATGTATAATTGACGTATGAACGCGGAAATTATACTAAGAAAGCTTAAAGAGGCTCATCCGAATGCCGGTTGCGAGCTTGTTTATCGCACGCCGTTTGAGCTTTTGGTTGCGGTGATTTTGAGCGCGCAATGCACTGACAAGCGCGTCAACGCCGTTACCGCGGAGCTTTTTAAGGTTTACGATACGCCCGAAGCGTTTGCCGTATTGACCGTCGATAAGCTTAAGCCTTATATTTTTTCTTGCGGGTTTTATAATAACAAAGGCGCCAATATAATCGAGGCGTCCAAGGCGATAGTCGAGCGTTTCGGCGGAGAGGTTCCGCGCACTCTCGAGGAATTGACATCTCTTGCGGGAGTCGGTAGGAAAACCGCTTCGGTTGTGTTATCCGTTGCGTTCGGAATACCGGCGATGCCCGTCGACACACACGTGTTCCGAGTTTCGAGAAGACTCGGGCTCAGCGACGGGAATACCGTCGAAGCGGTCGAAGAGGACCTACGCGCGAGGTTCCCGAAAGAAGAGTGGAATGCGTTACACCACACGTTGATATTTGAGGGAAGATACGTATGCAAGGCGCGGGACCCTAATTGTGCGGGTTGTGCGTTAAGCGACGAATGCAGGTACTATAAGGAGAAGAAGTAATGTTTTTAGACACTGCGGTAATCTATTGTAAAGCGGGTAACGGCGGAAAAGGCGCCGTTGCGTGGCATAGAGAAAAGTACGTGGCGACGGGAGGCCCCGACGGTGGCGACGGCGGTAACGGCGGTAGCATATATTTTTGCGGGGACAACTCGATGAATACGCTCATTTCGTTCAGATACACTCAGCATTTCAAAGCCGAGGACGGCGCGGACGGCTCGGGCGCGCACTGCAACGGAAAAAGCGGTAAGGACTTAATAATCAAAGTTCCTTGCGGAACGATAATCAAGGACGCCGAAACGGACGGAATAATCGCCGATATTTACGAAAACGGCGTAAACGTGCTCATTTTTAAGGGCGGTAAGGGCGGTAGAGGCAATGCAAGATTCGCAACCCCCACTCATCGCAGTCCCGGTTATTCGGAGTCGGGCATCAAAACTAAGGAACGCAAGATAAAACTCGAACTTAAAACGATAGCGGACGTCGGTCTTGTAGGGTTTCCGAATGTCGGCAAGTCGACGCTTCTTTCGGTCGTGTCGTCTGCGCGTCCCAAAATCGCAGGTTATCATTTTACCACGCTTTCACCAAATCTCGGAGTAGTTGCCGATTTCGATTCGAGCTACGTGATGGCGGATATCCCGGGACTTATCGAGGGCGCCGCGGAAGGCGTCGGACTCGGACACAGCTTCCTTAGACACGTCGAGCGCGTAAGGCTTATCGTTCATCTTGTGGACGTCAGCGGATCCGAGGGCAGAGATCCTGTCGAGGACTACAAAATAATCCGCAAAGAGTTGTATAATTACTCGCCGGAGCTTGCGGAACTTCCCGAAATCCTCGTTGCAAACAAATGTGACCTTCCCGTTGACGAAGACGTCGTAAAGGCACTCGAAGAGGTTGCGGGAAAACCCGCTATGCGTATATCGTCCGCGACGACAATGGGCGTCGATAAATTAAAACACGCTATTTCCGAAAAGCTCAAAACGCTCCCGCCTCCCATGCCCATAGAGTTTACACCCTTCGAGTACGAGGAAGAGGACCGCAACGCATTCGAAGTCTATGTCGAGAACGGAGTTTATTACGTTACGGGCGGATATGTCGAGGAGCTTGCAAGAAGAGTAGTTTTGAGCGACGGACAGTCGTTCCGTTGGTTCCAACGCGCCCTCCGCGATAAGGGCATAATAGACGCGTTACTCAAAAAAGGAATGAAAGACGGCGATACCGTATGCATTCTCGACAT
>CAYZOJ010000099.1:0-3130 GCA_964480195.1 uncultured Christensenellaceae bacterium
GGCTTTACGCAAACTTAAGCATTGACAATATCGTGTTTCAATGGTATTATTGATAAGAAATAAAATATCGGAGGATATATAAATGGAATTATCTGAAATTTTCCAAAGTTTTGTAAATAAAGATTACGACGAGTTGGTAAAAATTGCTCATCGTGAACTTAACCTCGCCATTCCTACGCTGGAAGAATTCCTCGGCGATGACGCATATCGCGTAACATTGGCGCTCCTTACTACCTGCATCAGTGCCGACGGACAATTGTCGGATATCGAAAAGAAATTCTTAAATGAAATTACCGGTATCGAGATCGGCGCAATGGGAGATATCGTTCGCGGATTTACGGATTATGAACTTGTAGACAAACTCGTCGACAGTTCCCCTAAGGACCTCAAAAATCATCTTTTGACTCTCGCTCTGTGCACGATGGCAGTTGACGAGCACATCCCCGGAAAGGAAGTCGCATATTTCAAACGCCTTCTTGCCGAATAATCGGTAGGCTATATTTATAGACATACCAAGAGCCCCGAAAAGGGGCTCTTATTTATGCTGTTTTTTGGTTATTTCATTTTGCCGACTTTTAACCATAGAGCGTCGGCTTTTGCTTTCCACTCGGCAAATCCGGCGGGAGTTACGGGGAAGTCGAGATAGAGTTTTTTGAGTTTACCGCCGAGAGATAATCCGTTCGCAAAGCCCTTTAACGTCTTGAAGCTTAAATTTCCGCTAAGTAAACCGCCGATTATTCCGGTTACAAGGTGTAACGCGTCGCGTACGGGAGTTTTGGACGGAGGCATCGTCTTTCCGCCGTCGAAGAATCTGTCGTCAAAGATTACGGACTTCTTAAAGAGATATTCCCATTCTTCCATTTCGGCGCCAACCGCTTTTGTGAACAGCGCGCGAGTGGACGCAAAATCCGCTCCTTGTACTTGGTTGTACTCGACGTTGATTGCCCACAGAGCTTCTTTTGAAGTATCGTTTTTCTTGATCGCCTCGTCAACGACTTTTGCGACTATAAGCATTTGTTCCATACTGCTCGTTACGCCTTCGCCGTTGTTGGGTTTAGTAAGGCATCCCGCGTCCCCCGTAACCACGTAATTGTCGCCGACAAACGAATAGGGCGGACGCATATACGGCGTCGTACCGCGCTCGATACGCACAACCTCGTGCGGAGGAAGTTCGACGTTCTTTTCAAAGATTTTGAATATCTCTTCGCCGTGGTCGTAACTCTCGCAAGCGCCTATGCCGATTATGCCTTCGGAACCGTCGGAAGAGCAGGGCGCCAGCCACGTTTTATAGTACGTCCAACTGCGAGAAACGAACTCGCCCGAAGCGTTTACGTAATCTTCGGGATTTTTGAGTTTGACGTAACGCAAGATTACGTAAAATTTGTCATTTCCGCCGAGAGGTGTATTCTCGACGATATAGCCGTTCGGAAGACTTGTCCTCGGCTTGGCGTCCGCGCCGGTACAGTCGATTACTACCCTCGCAAAAATCTCTTTTTCGCCTTCGGGAGTTATAAAGCGCGCACCGACGATTTTGTCGTTTTCGAATATGAATTCCGTAAAGTCGTATTCGAATCTGAACTCCGTGCCTACGCTTTCCGACTCCGCGCGCATAAGCGCGATGTACTCGGGCATATGCATACCGATAACTTCGTCATAATTGTACTTTGGGTACCTGTCGTGCGGAGAATAGGTATAGTTTTTGGCAAATTCAAACTGCCATACGCCGTCGCCTTTGTGCGTTACGGGCACGTTGTACTTAGCCATTTCGCGCTTGGTCATATGGAATATATCGAGCCTTTTGCCGAGCGTTGAAAGACTAAGCTTATCTACGACCAAAACGTCGTAGCCTTTACTTGCGAGTAGCCGAGAAATATAACAACCCGACGTCGCGCCTCCGATTACCAAAATATCGTGTTTTTCCATATACTAATTTTACCATCGAAGAGGGGAGGTGTCAATACGGAACTTGGTAACAAAAAAGCTCCGACTTGCGGAGCTAAAGTTTATAGAGCCTTGTCTTTTGTGAAAACCGTCGATAACTTTTTTGGGAAAGCGTCTTCGGGAAGACCTTTCTTTACGCGACGTTTTGCGCACAGATTGTTTGCGGTAAAGAAGCCCGCAAGCAGTAGCGAGAACAGCACGACCGCAAAAATGTAGTATCCCACGAGTGCGCCGGTACTTGGTTCGCTATGGAATAACCAAGTCAAAATCGAGCCGTCGGTTATTTGAATGATGATGGGTTTACCCATTATCGCGGTGTAGTCGGTGAACGAATGGATTATCCAAGAATATCCGACAAGAATCCCCACACCGACGAGATGTTGATATATGTCCTTAACGCGGAATTTTCGGACGTTGAGGAGCATAAGCATTCCGCCGAGATACAGAGCGTGATGGTTGATTATCGCCGTTACGAACCAGTACATCGCGTCCCCGTTGGCGACGAATGAATCGGGAGAAACCCAGAACGAAACGGAATACATAAGTCCCGCGAGCATTGCGCAGAAAGTGGCAAAGGAGTCGACCTTCTTCAAGCGGAAGGTAACGGCTATTCCGAACAAGAAGTAGCTCACCGCCGAGAACTCGACGGGGAAGTGCATATGTTCGCCGATTGCCTGCCAGTAGGTGTACTCGCCGATTTTGTAAACGAGTAGATAGACCGCGATGCAGTAAGCGACTATATAGCTTGCCTTAGGTTTGTTGCGCAGTAAGAAGATTATCGCGTTTAGCGCGATAAACAGGAAAAAGATGATAAGTGCCAACCATCAATAAGTGTTATTGCCGAACATACTGTCTCCTCCGCAAATGTTTCGAACACATTATACCATAATTATCGTTTCGATACATTAAACGAGCGTTAAATTTTCATTTTGGGTTCGCACATAGGTCATAGCCTTCGTTCAACCACAGATATGGTACCAAATAATTGTAACGATTTTATGAATAAAAGGTTACGAAATTATTACATTCTTATAAACTTTCGTGTCGGAACAAAGCGAATTTTTCGGAGCCTTTTTACCCAAGCGCGAGCTATCGAGTTCGTCGGGCAGTGTCCTTGGCGTCCGCATATAACACATTTTTCCGAGTTTTTCAAGGGTGATTTTACACATTTTTCCGAGATTTTCGAGGG
>CAYZOJ010000100.1:0-2922 GCA_964480195.1 uncultured Christensenellaceae bacterium
CCCAAATACTTTTCGCTAAAGTAATTCGATACGGCTTCCGAAAGCATTACTTCGGTAAGAGCGTCGATCTTTGCTTTGTAAACTTCGTTGTTTTGGTAATCGCTAAGTCTTGCCGCGATAACGTTCGCTTTGCCGGCTACTTGTTCGGGATCGTTTTCGACGTCTGCTCTTTGGTCTGCCGTAACGCGACCGGTATAAGCGGTGTTGCAGGGAAGACATACAAAGTCATAGTCGGCTTTAGATGCGACAAGGAGGTTCTCGGCAATGAGCGTTACGGTTACGGAACCGTCTTTGCTCGTCCATTTGCTATCAATGTCGCCGAGGTTAAGATGTTCGCCCGTTTCGTCGACGGGGTAGTTGTCGCCTTCAACCGCCTTAGAGATAACGCCCTTAGCCTCTAAAAGCTCAAAAGCTCTTATCGCGTTGGACTCGTCGTCGCAAACGGCAAACGACTTACCTGCGGTAACCGCGGTGCCGTTAGTGGCTTTACCGTAGTAAATTCCCAAAGGCTCATAGTGGACTTTACAACTTGCGAATAATTGAACGCTTCCTTTATAAGTTTCGAGATACGGAACGTGTTGGAAATAGTTCGCGTCGTAATCACCGCTTGCTACGGCGTCGTTTTGCGTTGTCCAGTCGAGGATGGTAACCTTTAAGGTGTAACCTTTTTTGGCAAGTTCGTCTTTTACGATACCGTTAAGAACTTCGGCGTGCGGAACGTCGGAAGCGCAAACTTTGATGACTTTATCGTTGTTAGTGCAACCCGCAAATGCGGAAATGCCCAAGCAGAGCGTCAAAACTACCAATACTATCGAGATAATTTTTTTCATACTTAATTCGTCCTTTTTCTTTTATCTAATTTTTTTGCTATATAAAGTCCCGCTTCTTGTATGAGCTGGACAATTGCCACTACTATGACTATGAGTATCCAGAACGTCGACTTTGTCAAATAATCGCCGGTGTTTCTGGTATAGAAGGTATAAATATCAGCTATCAATCCGCCCGCGCCGATGTTGTACGCAAACGAAGTGTATCCCAAAATGCTAACCGCGACAACCGCAACACCCGTAATGAGCGAAACTTTGGCTTCGGGCAGTAACACTTTGGTGATAAGCTGGAAGTTGGATGCGCCCAATGATCTTATTGCTTCGATTTCGCCGGCGGGCACTTCTGCCAAAGACTGCTCCACCATTCTCGAAACAAATCCGAATGCGCATACCGTTAGCGGAATCAAAATCGTATACCATTCGCCGGTACCCGTTCCGAACCAAGCGCGCGTCCACGGTATACATATAACTATTATGATTAGGCACGGAACCGATCTTAAAATATTTACGATAACGCCTACTATCGCATTCAAAGGTCTGCACGGAGTCAATCCGTTTTTAGACGTTATGTTGAGGAGAACTCCGCAAGGAAGACCCAAAACATACGCAAGCGCCGTAGCTATTAAGGTCATCGCGAGCGTTTCGCCTATAGAGGTCATCACATCAGCAAAAGTCATTTGTATTTACCTCCTCGTACGCTACGCCTTTTTTGTCCAGATACGCGCAAAGTTTTTCGATGTCCTCGTCGTAATACGGAAGTCTGAACATAATCTGTCCGTACGTCTTACCGCCTATTATCTTGGTTTCGGCATAGAAAATAGAGAGCAGAATATTACATTCTTGTATGATGTTGGTAATAACAGGCTCTTCTATGGTTTCGTCGAACATCAGCTTTATGAGTTTTTCGTCCTTTATGCCGGTATTTATTCTCGACGAATAAATGAGCTTCTTTGCAACCGCGTCCTTGGGCGACAAGAAAACCTCTTGGAGAGTGCCGACCGTCGAGATTGTCGATTTATCAATAATCGCAACCTTGTTGCAGATAGCCTCTATAACCGACATTTGATGCGAAATGATAACGACGGTCAAGTTGAGTTTTTGGTTGAGTTCCTTTAAGAGTTCGAGGATAGAATGCGTCGTTTCGGGGTCGAGAGCCGAAGTTGCTTCGTCGCACAAAAGAATTTTGGGATCGGTCATAAGCGCACGCGCTATGGCAACACGCTGTTGCTGTCCGCCTGAAAGTTGAGAAGGATATGCGTTGAGTTTATCGCCGAGTCCGACGGTTTCCAAAAGCTTGATTGCCTTTTCTTTACGATTGACGTCTTTTCCGAGTTCGCCCGCGAGTTCGACGTTTTTAAGTACGCTCCTTTGTTGCAATAGGTTGAAACTTTGGAATATCATACTTACTTTACGTCTGATTTCACGTAAGCGCTTGGGCGTTACCGTAGTCAAATCCTCGTCGTCGATATAAATATGTCCCGCCGTGGGACGTTCGAGGAGATTTATGCATCTGACCAACGTACTTTTGCCAGCCCCCGAAAGACCGATGATACCGTAAATGTCGCCGTCCTCGATATTGAGGTTGATATGTTTAAGTGCGACAACTTCGTTATCGGTGCCCTTTTCGTATATTTTGCTGAGGTTTTCGATTCTAATCATTTATCATTCCGTTATAGTGTTTGGTTTATCGTTACTGTTTGGTGCGTTCCGAGCCTATTCATAAAAAATGCCCGGAAAACTTTTAACGTCCCGAGCACTAACAAACGCAATTCCGATTCTTACTAAATTGCAAGACTAAAGAACCCACGCGTATTTGCTCGGGACGGTAACATTCGCATAATCATTTTGAAACTATTAGTTGCCATTAGTCTGCTCCTATTAAGAATATAATGATTTTACGTTATTCCACATCTCTTGTCAACTATTTTAACCTAAAACCCGAAAAATATGGCGCAAGCGGTGCGTGCGCAGTGAAATCTTAGACGCAAGGTGAAATCCGCATTCGCGGGTGAAATCTGCCTATGGCAGGTGAAATTTTCGCTTGCGCGAAAGTTGTGGTGGCGCCGTTGGCGCGAATAATATGTCAATCCCTCCG
>CAYZOJ010000101.1:0-2596 GCA_964480195.1 uncultured Christensenellaceae bacterium
TTAGGTCGGCGGGGGCGATGCCGGCTTTGATTTCTTCGTAGGCGCAAATGCCTATCATGGCGGCGTTGTCCGTGCAGAGTTTTTTAGGGGGAAGAAGAACGCGGATTCCGTGCTTGGCGCCTTCGGCGGTAAGACCTTCGCGGAGGGCTGTGTTCGCTCCGACTCCGCCTGCAAGCGCCGCTACGTTTATTCCGGTACGCTTACACGCCTCTATCGTATGGTCGATAAGGACGCCCGTCGCCTCGGTTTGGAATGAACACGCAAGATCTGCGGGCACGATTTCCTCTCCGCGAGCTTTGGCGTTGTGTACGAGATTTATTACCGCGGTTTTAAGACCGCTATAAGAAAAGTCGAGGTGTTTTTCGCCTTTGTATGCGCGAGGCAGAGGGTAGGCGGGTGAACCTTGTTTAGAGAGTTTTTCGATTTCGGGACCACCGGGGTAGGGGAGCCCCAAGACGCGAGCGACCTTATCGAAAGCTTCGCCGACGGCGTCGTCGCGTGTTTCGCCGAGTACGCGCATATCGTCGAATGCTCTGACTTCTAAAACATAGGTATGACCACCGCTTGCGAGTAGGCAGATAAAAGGCGGTTCGAGATCGGGGGAAGAAATGTAGTTTGCGGCGATATGTCCTTTGATGTGGTTACACGCGATAAGCGGAAGCCCCAAGGAATAGGCGAGGGATTTTGCGTAGCTTACGCCGACGAGTAACGCGCCGAGGAGTCCCGCGCCGTAGGTTACGGCAACGACGTCGATATCTTTAAGGGTAACGCCCGCGCCGTCCAACGCTTCTTTGACGAGATTGTCTATTGCAAGAACGTGGTTGCGTGAAGCTATTTCGGGAACGACTCCGCCGAAGCGTTTATGGATTTCGATTTGCGAACTTATGACGGACGAGAGGACTTCTCTCCTGCGAGTTACGGCGACGGCGGTTTCGTCGCAAGACGATTCGAAAGCGAGTATAAGGTAATCGCTTCTGTCGCGTAAGGATTCGATTTTATTGACGCAATTTTCGTAGTACATTTTTACCTCATCTGGCAAGCGTAAGGACGATAACTTTGCTTACGCCGTTTTCTTTTAGTATGCGAGCGCATTCCGAAGCGGTTGCGCGAGTTGTCATCACATCGTCGACGAGCATTACGGTTATTCCCTTTAACTTGTCAATCGGGTAACCCGATTTGAGCTTAAAGGCACCCTTAACCGAGTTTTGACGTTCGTCGTAGGTGAGTTTGGTCTGGTCGTGTTTATGGAATACGCGTTCGAGAAGTTGGTCTTCCTGAATATCCAAGTTTTTGCCAAGTTCCTGTGCGACGGAGCGCATATGGTCGAATCCGCGACGTTTTACGGTTTTAGGAAGACTCGGAACGCACGTTACGATATCGGCGGTTAGCTCCATAGCTTTTGCGTAGTCGGTTAGGTACTTAACTATATATTCTCGGAGATATTCTCCGTCGCGATCTTTGTAAGAAACGATAATCTTACGGATTATTCCGCCGTATTCGAAAGGCGCATAGGCTTTGTCGAAGGACGGAGGCTTGACCGTGCACCGCGTACACCGTCCGGGGATATTGACGTAGTCCCCGCAAACGGGACAGGATAGCCCGGAGCGGTAAGGTAACGTTTCTCTGCACTTAGGGCAAAGGGAGTCGTATCTGTCGTCGTCCCCGAGTTCGGCTCCGCATTCGAGACAAACGTATCCGTGCGGAAACATTGCCGTTCTAACGGCAGAGAGGAGCTTTCTTATCCGCCGAGTAAAGTTGCTTTCTTTATCGTCCTGCATATGAGCTCCTTAAGTAGGGTATACCTTTTGGCGGTGTAGTTGTTTTTGACCATACGCATAATGGTTGAGTCGGAACCGACGAGGACCACGGCTTTTTTTGCGCGAGTAACCGCGGTGTATAAGAGGTTACGGCACATCAATAGCCCGCCGGACGCGGGGAGAGATATAACCGCGACGGGGAATTCCGAACCCTGACTTTTATGAACGCTTACGGCGTATGCGAGCATCAAGTCTTCTTGTGTCGCGCGATCGTATTCGACAATTTTGCCGTCGTCGAATTCGACAACGAGCTCGCCTCTGATGACGTCGATGACGTAACCGATTTCGCCGTTGAACACGCCGTTACCCGTTTCGGTTTCACCGCCCCAAGGCGTAGTGCGCTTCCAAGCGATGTCGTAATTGTTGACGGTATGCATTACCTTGTCGCCGATTCTGTAAGTAATACCTTTGATTACGGCTTCCTGCCCGACGGGATTTAATGCTTGTTGCAGACGAATATTGAGGTTTTCGGTACCGGCGACTCCCTTTTTGACGGGAGAGAGCACTTGAATGTCGGTAGGCGCGATGTGGAAGAACTCGGGAAGTCTGCGCGCTACAAGACCTACGACGCTTTCGGCAATATCCGCGGGGGACGAAACGTTGACGCGGAAGAAGTCGTCGGATGAGTTTTTCACAATCGGCATTTCGCCGTTATTTATAAGGTGCGCGTTGGGGATGATGAGCGAGTTCTCGTCTTGACGGTATATCGTGTCGAGATGAGTGACGGGGAGCAATTCCGATTCGATTATATCGGCAAGCACGTTGCCGGGAGAAACGCT
>CAYZOJ010000102.1:0-2578 GCA_964480195.1 uncultured Christensenellaceae bacterium
ATCCGCTAACGTTCTTCATACAATAAAATAAGGCTAACGTATTATCGTCAGCCTATTAAAGCACTAATCAATCTCGCATATTTTTTTGAGATTTACTGTAACTATTTTTCGGGTTTTATGTTCTCCTAAACGCACAGAATGCGTAAATAGCGGACAACAGGTGAGGAGCAACGACGGGAGTTTACTAACGTAAATGACCAAGGCGCGACGAGCACGTAGTTCGATATTTGCGTATTATGTGCGTTTAGGGTCGTTGGTGCGGTAGAAACGTGCCAAACCGTTGTTGCTGGTTTCGCGGTAACCGCATCTCAAATCTTTTCCCGTTTGGTACATCGTTTCGATGATGGTATCGAGTGATACTTTACGCGTACTGGTAAGGAAGTTCGATATCGAAACGGCGTTGATTGCACGCATTGCGCATACCGCGTTACGCTCGATACACGGAATTTGAACGAGTCCGTTGACGGGATCGCAGGTTAAGCCCAAGTGGTGCTCGATTGCGACTTCCGCGGCATACTCGATTTGTTCGATGTTGAGTTCGTAAAGTTCGGCAAGAGCCGCCGCCGTCATCGCACATGCGGATCCGATTTCTGCTTGGCATCCGCATTCCGCTCCGCTTATGCTGGCATTCTGCTTGATGATGTTGCCTATTATTCCGCCCGTCGCCAATGCGTTTATTATTTGAGTATCCGTAAAGCCGTGTTTTTCTTTCATCGCACGGAGAACGGCGGGCATGACTCCGCAAGCTCCGCACGTGGGTGCGGTTACTATCGTTCCGCCGGAAGCGTTTTGTTCGCTAACGGCAAACGCGTATGCGGATATCATTCTATCCGACTTTATCTCGGGAGTTTCGCCGATATAACGGGCTCTGTAAAGGTGCTTTGCCTTGCGCTCGACTCCGAGTCCGCCCGGCAATATCCCGTCCGCGTGCAAGCCCTCGTCTATGGACTTGTTCATCTGCTTCCATACCGTTTTGAGATAATCGAATACGGCGCTTCCCTCGCATTCGCGGACGTAATCGTATATGCGCTTGTCGTGCGATATGCAATACTCCGCTATCTCGTAAAACGTGTTGAGCTTGTAGACCTCGGGTTCGTCCTCGCCCTCGAGAGTGTCGAACGATACCGCTCCGCCACCTAAACTGAACGCCCTGCGCGCAACGTCTTTATCTTCGTAATGCGCGCATACGTCCATCGTGTTGGGGAAAGGTATATCCTCGGTAATCGTATCGAAAATTATCTCCGTGCGGTCTTCGCCGAGAACGGACTTACATATTCTGTCCGTGCCGTGTCCCCTGCCCGTCGACGCCAACGATCCGTACAGCGTAACGGTGAAACTTTTCGCACCCGCGTTGTCCGAAAGAAAACGCGTACATATCTTTTCCGGTCCCATCGTGTGCGAACTCGACGGTCCCGCGCCTATTCTATATAGATTAACTAAAGACTTCATATCAACCTCTTATGAGAGTATACCAAACGTAAATTAAATATGCAAACCAATGCAATAAATAATAATTTTTTGTTGTCAATTTAATTCGCCATTTACGTTTTCCCATTCGAGATTATCATTGCTCGGGATTTTGTCGCGCAAGCATCCTACGCCAATTTACGTATCCGTATACGTCGTTCAGCAAAAACACCCCAAAACATATCGTTACCGATAAGTATTCGGTATCGTTTAGCGTCGCAAGCGTCCATAACGCTATCAGCACGATGTCGTTTAACGCGTATCCCAATGCAAAATACGGGCTACGTCTGAACGTCAAATATACCGCTATGAAACTTGTCGTTACCGAAACCGTACTAAGTATAAGGTTCGCCGTGTCGAACGCCCTCAATACAAAATAGAATCCCGCCGTTACGGCTAAACTCAATATTATCATAAATACGTATTCGCGTGCGCGAAGCTTATTGACTTTGACTTCCGACTTGTTGCCCTTGTACGGGTTTTTGAGCCAGCTCACAAGCGCGAATATCGCCATCGGCGCCGTCATACCGAGGTAGGTTATCATCTCACCGTAGTACCTGAACGAATACGATATCACTCCGTACAGTGCGCTGAATACAACCATCAGCACCTGCCCTATCGGATTGCCTTTTGCGTTGAATATAAGCGACGTTACGCCGATTAGCGACGTGATGAGCGTAAGGTAGTTTACTCTGTCGAAAATGCAAAACGCCACGACTATCACGACGACCGACAAGCTCCATAAAAGCTTCTCGAAAAGAGAAAAATACGATAAGATTCTTTTAAGCTTCATGCTTACCTCCAAAAAAATAAGCACCCGAATGCGACTTCAAAGACCTTACGTCGCATACGAATGCTATTGCATTTTTGTTACCCGGTGGCAACCTTTTATTCAGTTACACGCGAATTATATACGATTAGATGTCGTTAGTCAAGCAAAAATCGACAATAATCTATCTTGCGTTTTTTATAAATCCTGTTGCAAAACGCCGATCGAACGTATATAATATAGATATCTTAATGCGAAAGTAGTTCAACGGTAGAATCCTGCCTTCCCAAGGCAGTTGTTGCGGGTTCGAATCCCGTCTTTCGCTCCAAAGTAAACCGCCAC
>CAYZOJ010000103.1:0-2568 GCA_964480195.1 uncultured Christensenellaceae bacterium
CTAATGTACTTTATTAAAGAAAAATAGGTTACCGAGCTAACGATAACCTATTAAATTTCTAACCTTTCCTGCTTGTTTTCGGGATTTACTATTTATTCTTCGTCGGTCTGCACATCCTTTTTGCAGATGTCTTCGAGGGAGTAACGCTTGATGATAATCGACCCGTCGTCGCTGTTGAGCTTGACTTTTACTTCCGCGCGGAGTGCGTCGTTTTCCATTACCACGCCTTCGCCGTCCGGCGTCTTGCAAGTCGAATGTACCTTGGGCATTCTTTTATACATATCCTGATAGTACTCGTTTTCGTAACGCAAACAGCACATCAATTTCCCGCAACACCCGCTTATCTTGCCGGGGTTTAGCGAAAGCCCCTGATACTTAGCCATTTTGATACTGACTTTGTCGTAGTCCTGCAAGAACGTTATGCAACAACAAGGTCTTCCGCATTGCGCAAGCGCGCCTTGAAGTTTGATATTCTCTCTCTCGTAAATTTGCCTAAGCTCTATGCGATTACGGAAAAGTCCCGCAAGGTCGCGAACCAGCTCGCGGAAGTCGATACGGTTATCCGCGGTAAAATAGATGATTATCTTGGAGCGATCGAACGTGTACTCCGCATCGACTATCTTCATCGGAAGATTATGCTTGGCGACTTTCTTTTGAGTTTCGGTTACGAGATAATCACGGTCTGCGCAATTCTTTGCGTTTTGCGCGTCGTCTTCCGGAGTCGCTTTTCTAACGACCGCCTTCAACGGCGGGACTATCTCGGAGTCCGCCACTTCACGATTCCCGAACGCTACGCGAGCGTACTCTATACCGCGAGCAGTTTCGATTATAGCGTTATCATTATCGCGAAATAGTTCCCCGTTCGGGTCGAAATAGTATACCTTTTGCGAGGTTTTGAATTTTATGCCTATGACTGTCGCCATTTGTATTTTGCCTCCAATATATCTAATAATACTCTCTCCGCAACAGTCTGCGGAGCTACGTTTGACTTTAACATATCTTCACCATTCTTTACCGCAAGTATCGCCATCGCAAGCCCTGCTTCGGTAAAGCCCTCTCCTATCACTTCAAGATCGTAATCGCGGTTGAGCGTATTAAGTGGCGCTTTACTTCCGCTCTTTTTTACGAGAACGTCCCTCAAAATTATTTCGATAAACCCGAGCGTCAACGCAATGTTTTCTTTCGAGAAGGCGGGGAGCGTCGAGTACTCGACGACGACGGACGACTTGCGACAATTCTTTAAGGTATCGAAGCACATGGTGTAAATTTCTTCGAAATCTCCGCCGTCCGCGAACGCATATGCTCTTTGGAAACTACCGCCCGAAAGTGCCGACGCAAGCTCCGCTTCCGCATGCGGATGTCCGTCCGCTATGAGCTCCGAATAAATGTCCTCGGCGTCGAAAAGCGGTAAATGTATCTTTTTCGCGCGCGACTTTATCGTCTGCAAAAGCGGTAACTCGCTTGCCGTAAACATCACTATGACGACGCCGGGCGACGGCTCTTCGAACACTTTGAGCAATTTATTCTGAACCGCGGGCGACAACGTTTCGGCGTTATCTATAAAGTATAGCTTGTACGAGCCTTCCCAACCGCCTAAAATACTGTCTTCGATGAGCGAAACCGCGTTCTCGACTTTCATTTTGCCGTCGAGATTATATTTTTTAACGTTCGGATGTGCGTCTTTATATACCTTCTCGCATTGAGGGCATTCCCCGCAACCGCCGGCGGGACACAACAACGACACCGCCATTAAATACATATATGCTTTGCGCGTGGCGAGATCGTCGCCGACCACAACGTAGGCGTGCGAAACTTTTCCTTCCGAAACGTCCTTGCGGAAATCGCGATACGCTTTACTGCGAACAAGAAGGTCGCTTATCATACGATACCGTGCTCCGCCAAAACAGCTACGATTTTTTGGTGCGTTACGTTTTTATCCTCGTCGGGAACGACGGCAACTATGCGTTCGGGTTCGCGTTCAAGCATTTTTTTGTATCCCGCATAAGTTTTTGCGTGGAAATCGGACGACTCTTGCTCCAATCTGTCGTCAAGAATTTGCTTGCCGGAACGCTTGCGCCAGCTGTCGGCAGGATCCATGTCGATAAAAATCGTAAGATTCGGCATGCAGTTGTCGCGCGCATATGCGTTGAGTTCGTATACTCGGTCGATTCCGAGCCCTCTCGCCTCGCCCTGATACGCCAGTGAAGAATCAATATACCTGTCGCAAACGACGGTTATCCCCTTTTCGAGGGACGGACGTATAAGATTGTCGATGTGTTCGACTCTCTGCGCCGCAAAAAGCTCCGCCTCGACCAGCGGGGAAATCTCAAAAGTACTGTCGAGTAAAATTTCTCTTATTTTTTCCGCAAGAGGAGTCCCGCCCGGTTCTCTCGTAAAGACGTGCGGAATACCGCTTTGCTCAAAATATTCTTTCAGCATGCGAAGTTGCGTCGACTTACCCACGCCTTCACAGCCCTCTAACGTTATAAATTGCGCTTTCATAAACACTATTTTAACACAAATCCCCCTCTTGTACAACCCATATATTAAAACTAAATCTCTAAAACT
>CAYZOJ010000104.1:0-2560 GCA_964480195.1 uncultured Christensenellaceae bacterium
ATTGTATATACAACAAGTCGTCCCGCGTGGCGGGACGAGCTTTTGTGTTGGTTAATTTTAGCGACGATACTTGTTGAAGATTTCGTTTCCGCTGATAACTTTACGCGCTTCGGTAACGTAAGAGCTCTCGGTACGAGGTGCAACGGGCTTCGGTGCCTTTTTGACAACGGGCTTGGTCGCGGGGGCGGTGTAGCCTTCTCTCAAAGCGGAAGTCGGTACTGCAACGAATCCGGTGTACGCATAGGTGTACTTGGTCTCTTGTACGTTGATGTCGTAAACGTCGATGCCTTTACCCTTAAGAAGGTTGACAACGGGAAGAATATCGCCTTCGCCGGTGATAAGACCTACGGCGTCGATTTTACCGCTTGCCGCGATATCTGCTGCGTCGATGACCTGACGGCAATCGAGTTTGTTACGACGACGGCTGGCACTGGGAAGAGAAGTTTCGAATCCGTTGGCGGAAATGTACTCGTTGAAGTCACGGTTACGCTTTGCAACGTAGCTGTAGAACTTAACGGTTACAACGTCGAATCTGGACTCGAGATTCTTAACGATTTGCTTAAAGCCCGCGCAAGTAACTCTCAAGCTGGCGATGTCTGCAAGAATAATCATTTTGGGTTTGTTCATTATCATTCCTCCGAAAGAGTGATTTATTTTTTTATTTGGTTTGTCCTGTAGTAGTAGAACAGGTACTGCTGTGCATATCCGCTTAGGCTTCCGAAATGCGCCGAGAGGTTATCCGCTTTGCGCTCTGCCGAAAGCAAGCTCTCTCCGAACATATCGTCGTAAATGCGCTCGACCCACACGTCCACCGGGAATACGTCCTCACGATGATACCCGAATAGCAATATGCAATCGGCGACCTTGCGCCCTACTCCCGTCAGTCGCATTAAGTGCTTGCGTGCGTCCGGTGTGCTCATGCCCTCGAGATCTAATGAAAACCCGTTGTTGAGTGCGTCTACGGTTTTGACAAGGTACTCTGCTCTGTATCCGGCGCCCAAAGATACATAATAATCTTTGTTCCGACCTTTGAGCTCCTCTGCCGTCGGGAAGGAATACCCTCCGCCCGGTAAAGGCTCTCCGCTCGTACGGGCAATGCGTTCGATTATGCCCTGTATGCGCGGGATGTTGTTGTTCGCCGAGATTATAAACTCCAAAACCGTTTCTTGCGGATCCTGATTGAGTATCCGTATGCCGTGCCCGAAATCCAATGCCTTTTGCATACCCGGGAACTCGGCAAGACGACGCTTGATTGAAGTATAATCCCTTGCGAGATCGAAGTAGTTTATAAAGTAATCAACCTCGGCTGTTTCTATTGTAGCATAGGTCCCTATATAAATCAAGCCACAAAATGATTTTTTTGAAAAAATTTTGTAGCTTAAATTTGAGTTTAGGTACCTAAAAACTTGCCCACATTCCAAAATGTGTTTAGGAACAAATTCCGAGGTGTCCTTTATTAAGATTTTATCGTGTGTTTTTTCGTATAGCATTACGCCATACTAACGATTAAGCTTCTTTTGCGTATACGCTTACTTGCTTATCGTTGCGACCCTTGCGTTCGAAACGTACAACTCCGTCGATGAGTGCAAACAAAGTGTCGTCCTTGCCGATACCGACGTTGTTGCCGGGATGGAACTTGGTGCCTCTTTGTCTGACGAGGATGTTGCCTGCTTTAACGAATTGTCCGTCGGATCTCTTGGGACCTAAACGTTGCGCATGGCTGTCTCTTCCGTTCTTGGAGCTGCCCGAACCTTTTTTGTGTGCGAACAGTTGCAGTTTAATAAACATATTTACAGTCCTCCATTTTTATGTAGCGACCATATCCGGATTCCAAATCTTTTAACGTGATATACATCGTTTCGAGTATCGCGTCCGATTCCGTACTAACGGCTTCGACTTGAAATTTGAGATATCCGTCGCCTTCTGTACTTTCCGCTTTAAGCCCGACGACCTCTCTTAATCCTAAAAGAGCGCCTTGGGTTAACGCCGACACGCTTGCACATACTATGTCTTTGCCGGCACGCGCATATCCCGAATGTCCTTTGACCTCGACTTCAACGATATGCCCTTCTTTGCGGAAAACTCTGATTACCGTCATACTAACCTACGATACTAAGTATTTTGAGCTCGGTGTACGGTTGTCTGTGACCTTGTCTTTTACGAATGTTCTTTTTTGCTTTGTAGGTAAAGATGTCAATCTTATGACCCTTGCCGTGACTTACGACTTCTGCCTTAGCGGTAGCGTCTTTTACGTCGTTACCTACAAGAACTTCGCCGTCTTTGTTAAGCATAAGAACATTAAGTTCTACGGTTTCGCCGACTTCGGCTTCGAGAAGCTCAACTTTGATAGTGTCGCCCTCTTGGACCTTGTACTGCTTACCTCCGCTTACGATTATTGCGTACATGTGGTATACCTCCCTTTAGGAACTCGCCATCAAGGTAACGCGAACGCGTTTTAGACCTCTTCTGCGCGGCTTATACAAATATATCATATATATTAAAGCAATGCAAGCAAAAATGCTAAAAAACCTTGTAAAAACGCTTACTTTTTTGCTTACAC
>CAYZOJ010000105.1:0-2505 GCA_964480195.1 uncultured Christensenellaceae bacterium
GATGAAATTTTCACTCCGTGAAAGTTGTGGGGCGCCGAAGGGCGCAAGCGGAGCTTACACAATGATGTTGCCTATGGAGTGTCATTTGCCTTACTGCAAAGTATGTTTTCGCTATGCGAAAGTTAAGGGGTGCCGTTGACGGGAGAATTATGGCAATAAAACCCGAATTCTATTGTATAAATTATGAATAGTGTTGAATTTTGTCGCATAGGGTGATAAAATGTATTGTCGGAGGCAACCATGAGTAAGAGAAAAAAGAGTAAAACACGTAAGATAATTACTGCGGTTTGTGTTAGCATTATAGTCGCGCTGTTTGTAGCCAACTTTATTATTCTACCTATGACCGGGAGTATTTCGCGAACCGATTTGCCTATTAAAAGCGGAAACGAGTACATCGTAAATACGGACGGAGGTACGTCCTTAATAAGCGCGCACCGCGCCGGCGGAGAGCTTGCGCCCGAAGAAACGCTCAAAGCGTTCGAGCTATGTATGACGGCGACAGATTACCGCGTTGACATAGTCGAGTTCGATTTGCATTTGACAAAAGACGGGAAACTTGTACTTCTCCACGACGATACCGTCAATCGCACGTCGAATGCGACCGAAGTTTACGGCGACGACGAAGTTAAGGTCAAAGACAAAACGCTTGCAGAACTCAAAGAGCTCAATTTCGGCGAAAACTTTATGGCTCCCGACGGCACGTATCCTTATAGGGGACTTAGAGGTAATGACATTCCTAACAACATTAAGATAGTTGAACTTGACGAGATTTTGGGATACCTGACTTCGGTAAGAAGTGACCTTAACTACATAATTGAGATTAAAGACGGCGGAGATACCGGCGAAGAGGCGACGGATATTTTGGTAGAAACTATCGAAAGATTCGGGATAACCGACCGCGTAATTCTCGGCACATTCAAAGATAACGTCACCCGTTATATGACCAAGAACTATTCGTATATTTCGCGTTCCGCGAGCATACTCGAGGTACTCGGATTTTACTTCTCGTTTCTATACGGCGTAGACGATATCGAAACCGATTTCAACGTATTGCAAATACCCATGGGCTTCGATTTCATTTATGATTTGGCAACGCCCGAATTTATAGCATACGCTCACGCGCACGGTATAGCGGTACAATATTGGACGATCAACGATAAAGAGGACGTTCGAGATTTAATATCGGCAGGGGCGGACGCGATTATAACGGACAATCCGGAAGTTGCGTACGGCGTGCTGGCAGGGACGCTTTAATCCCGAAAAAGCAAAATCAAACGGCGGGCAACCGCCGTTTTTAATTTGCCTTTAATTGTCATCGGTTAATATAATACCGTAAACAAAAGGCGCCATACTAAGTACGTAGACAAAAATAACGCGCAAGCGAAGATATAAATTACCCGAATAGTACTTGCGAACTCGGGAAACGTCCGCGGTAAAATCCGCGGACGTTTTTTTATGCTGATACGCTTTGTAGTCCGACGAGCAGATATAATGTTTTTAACGACGTTGGTCAACTTGTCTACCTAAAAGTCAACATTTTATTATAATTTATAGCTATTTGTCTACCCTACGAGCACAAACAGGGTAGACACGATTTTGTTGAAATTCGCTTTTTTCTATGGTAAAATATATATGGCAAGACGGAAGACCTGTAATCTGTCTTGACTAAATATGAAAACGGAGGTATAATCCCTTTGAGAAAGCAAAAAGAAAAGATAAGCAGGAAAGCAATAATACACTCGTCTCTCGGCGAGTTCACGAAAAACGGAAAACCATATCGTGGCGGTCACGGCGAAGAGAACATTCGCGAGCTAAAAAAGCGCGGAATAGATTACAACGTTGTCGAACAATATCCGAATGGCGTACGGCTCGGCAATATTCCGTCGCATGAGCAAAGTTGGAGACGGCATGGCTCAATGCACACTTGGTTTCCTAAGACTTGGACGCGACGGACAATTAAACGCGCAGGAGAAAAAGTTATAAACTCCGTACCGTATAAACTACCGGATCATATGTATTTGTTTGGTACACACCGAAAAGTAAAAGTTGCGGTTGTCCGGCATAAAGGGAGACCGGCAACAATTTTTCCATATTACAAACAATCGGGAGGTAAACGATGAAAAAGTCGCAACAAACACCTTATAAAAACTGGAAAGAACAACCGATTAAAGAATTCTTTGAAGAAACAATAAGCCACCGTAAATATGGCATAAAACTCGGCATTTATGAGTTCGCAGATGAAGGCAGTATAAAGTCTATGCTATTAAGAAACTTTGACGAAACAGTCGAATTCTTAGCACATGCTACAATGGAAGAAACCTTGTGTGCGATAGATGTATTATATGACTTAGCCGAGGCCTTGCCCAATGAAAAAACTCAAATTCTTATTGGCATATTCCAAGCAAAACTCGAAGAATATCCTGATGTCTTAAAATCTCCCGTAGCGGATTATGTGGATTATTTAGGACTACTACAACTTGCCCAAGAGGTTATTGATAGGAAAAA
>CAYZOJ010000106.1:0-2229 GCA_964480195.1 uncultured Christensenellaceae bacterium
GTATATTATATAATAAATAAACTATTATGCTCAATCACGGAGTAAACATGAAAAAGAAAATATTGATATCGGTTTTATGCATAGTTTTGTGCTTGACCCTCGGTCTTGCGCTTGTGGCTTGCAATGAAAACTACAAACAAGATGCCGTCGATACCGACTTGTCCGGTGCGAGAGTTACTTCCAACGGCGGTTCCGCGGTTATCGTTGGCAAATACCTCTACTTCATCAACGGATATGCCGGCGCGGACGACGTAGACAATACTTTCGGCGATGTCGTTAAAGGCGCGATTATGCGCGTCGAACTCAAAGACGGCACTCCCGACAGATCCACCCTCGTTACAATCGTCCCCAAAAACGTTTATAACGTCAACGCCGATTGCGGTCTTGTGGTTAGCGGAGAATACGTTTACTACTCCACTCCGTCCGTCGATAAGGATTCTTCCGGCGTAGCCAAGTCCTCCGAGATGTGGCTTATGCGCTCCAAGCTTGACGGCAGTAAGTCTGAAGTCATAGCTAAGTTCGAAGATTTCGAATGCTTCCCGTACAGAGTCGCGGGCGACAGAATTTATTATTACAATAAGGACGAAGCCGAACTCCACTCCATTGACCTCAACTCCAAAAAGTTTAATGACACCGTTGTGGACGACGAAATCACTTCTTATCTGTTCGCGGATTACGCCGATGACGCCAACGATCTCCAAAACGTAGTATTCTACACCAAGGCGCCCGAAGACGGCACGACTACCCGCAACGTGGTATGGACCGTTTATAACGGCAATAAGAAAGTATTGATAGACGGTCGCGATTCCTACTCGGCAAATTCGCTTCCGCACCCGGCGGGATATTACTTCACGCTCCTCGACGTTTATTTCGGACAAGATACCGTTAAACTCGTATACAGCAAGAGCGACAGCGGTACCAACGCGGTTTCCAAAGGCAACTATATGTGCGAATTAGGCTCCGACCTTGCGTTCTCCGAGAGCAAAGAAGAACGCCTTACCAAGGGTTCGACCTATACCGCGATGACTTTCTTCGACGGTAACAACATTCTCGCAACCGATTCCGATTCCGTAGATTACCTCTACAAAGGCGAAAACGGCTGGACGGCGCAAGAAGTTATAACCGCATCTTCGGCAAGCGTACTCTTCGTAGACGCAAAAGATTCCGAAGTAACCGTTTATTATACCGTTTCGAGCGTGCTTTATCGCATTAAAGTTCTTGTAAAAGAAAACGGCGTATACAAAGTCGAGCGTAATAGCGCGGTAACCGTTTACAGTGGTAAAACGACCACCGATTGGTTGGCACTCGATAAAGCCGGAAATAACGTCTATTTCTTCAACGGCGACGTTTCCGATAATATCTACTACCTCGATTTAAGCAAGGTTGTTGAACGCGACGTCAATACGATGATAGCAACTCAACTCGGCAAATTCTCCGCAGAAGATACGCTTGGAATGCTTAAAGATTAGTCTTAATCCAAAACTTAAAGGCGACCGCACGGTCGCCTTTTTTGTTGTCCGAAGATAGGGGCGGGCTCAGAAAAAAACGCCCTCGACGACAGTTTGAAAAAAGAAAAGCCCGCAAAAATTGCGGGCTTTCGATTACCTAATTTAAGGTTTCGGGATACTAATCCTCGTCATCCTCATCGTTTTCTTCGTCGTCCTCATCGTCTTCTTCGTCGTCGCCGATGTCGCCGATGTCTTCGATATCGTCTTCGAAATAGTCGGGCTCTTGTTCTTCTTCCTCGTCGTCATCATCGTCTTCTTCTTCGCCGATTGCGTCGAGGCTGTCGTGAACAAGGATGTCGTCGTCGAGGAGGTCGTCGTCGAAATCGTCGTTCGAGCCGTCGTCTTCGGGCTCATCCCAAGCGAACTCGCTTGTGAGGCTCTTTTCTTTTTCGGCTTCGATTTCGGCAAGGCACTGTTCGCAGTACTTTTCGCCTTCGTTGACGTAGTTTACACGGCAACGCGGGCAAAGACCTTCTTCTTCGTCTTCGTCGATATCGTCGTCAAAAAGCTGACCTTTGAGTTCGGCTTCGCAGATCGAGCAGTATTCTTTTTCCACGGGGATGTAGTTCAATTCGCAACGCGGACATTTTTTGTATTTAGGCATAGGTTTCTCCTTTCCGTATCCGTACGGCTTACAAAAGTCGGCTATATTATATTGACTAAGTTTGCAAATGTAAACTCTTTTAAGTAAACTTTTTCAAATTTTAATAAAAGTTAAAGC
>CAYZOJ010000107.1:0-2174 GCA_964480195.1 uncultured Christensenellaceae bacterium
ATCACGCGGTAGCGCGCAAGGCGGCGGCAAACGGTGCGGTACTCCTCAAAAACGAGGGATGCCTTCCCGTCAAAGACGGCGAGACGGTTGCCGTTATCGGAACACTTGCAAAAGAAATCCGCTATCAAGGTTCGGGCAGTAGCCACATCAACGTACCTAAGACGGTATCGTTTACTGAGGCGTTGGAAGAAAACGGCAAAGAGTTCGCATACGCCCCCGGTTACTCCTTGAAAGGCGACGGCTACAACGCAAAACTCATAGAGGAAGCCAAGGAAGTCGCAAGAGGCAAGGACGTAGTACTTCTCTTTATAGGTCTTACGGACGCATACGAAAGCGAGGGCTTCGACCGTACTCATATGAAGATGCCGTCGTCGCACGAGCTTCTCGCAACCGAGCTTGTCAAAGTCAATCCGAACGTTGTCGTAGTGCTTTCGGGCGGATCTCCCGTAGAACTCGGTAGCTGGAAAGACGACGTCAAATCCATACTCAACCTCTATCTCGGCGGACAGGCAGGTGGAGAGGGCGCGTACGATGTCATTTACGGCTTGGTCAACCCGAGCGGTAAGCTTGCGGAGACCTTCCCTCTCAAAAACGAAGATTCTCTTGCGTCCAAGTACTTCCCCATGGGACCGCGCTCCGTCGAATACAGAGAGAGCGTATACGTAGGCTATCGCTACTTCGATAAGGCTAATAAAGAAGTCGCGTATCCGTTCGGGCACGGACTTTCTTATACCAAGTTCGAGTATTCCGATATTTCCGTTTCCGCAAACGAAATAAAAGAGGGCACTCCGCTTATCGTAAAGTGCACCGTTTCCAACGTCGGACAGGTTGCCGGTGCCGAAGTCGTCGAACTTTACGTTGCCGATAAGGAAAGCACGATATATCGTCCCGTCAAAGAGCTCAAAGGCTTCAAAAAGGTGTATATAGAGCCCGGCAAATCGAGAGAAGTCGAGTTTGTACTTGATTCGAGAGCGTTCGCGTATTACAATACCGAAATTAACGATTGGCACATCGAAAGCGGAGAGTTCGATATTCTCGTAGGCGCGTCGTCAAGAGACATTCGTCTTACGGCGACAGTAAACGTACTTTCGGCTCGTCCCGATGTCGTTTGCCCCGACTATAGGGAGATCGCTCCGAGTTACTATACTCTTCCCGAAGAGGGCATTTCCGCAGAGGAATATGAAAAACTTTTGGGCAGACCTCTCGAGGGCAACGCACCGTTCCGCAAGGGCGAACTCACCATCAACAACAGCGTAGAGCAATGCGCGGTCAACGGTTTCGGCAAATTCTTACTCGGCGTTCTCGTGTTCGGAAGTAAGATAGTCGCAATCGGCACCGAGAACCCGGATATGATTACTCGTTCCGTGCGCGATATGCCCCTCCGCAGTTTCTCGGGCTTTACGGGAGGCATCGTATCGCAGTGGTCTGTTAATGGACTCCTCGATATGTGCAACGGCACCAAAGGCGGTTTCAAGAAGTTGCTACAAGGCTTTACCAAAAAGTATCAGGCATAAACCCTGACGATACGGCTCCGCAGACAAGTCTGCGGAGCTTTTTTATGTCGATTGTTTGTATTCTACCGACAGTCGATTGACAAAATCTCGGTCGGTGTTAGAATAAAAACAAAAACAGGAGGCGCAATATGGACGTAAAAGCAACGGGAGCACTTATATGCGAAGCGAGAAGAGCGCAAGGGCTAACGCAGGCAGAGCTTGCGGAAAAAGTAGGTGTAACCGATAAAGCCGTCAGTAAATGGGAAAGAGGACTGTCTTTTCCGGACATAGCTTTATTGGAACCGCTGTCTGTTACCCTCGGAATAGGCATTACGGAACTCATAGAGGGCAAGCGCACACTCGATAAACAATACGTAATAGCAGAGCCTTACGTAAAAGCTACTCTTAAAATATCCGATGCGGAAATAAAAAGTCGTAAAGCAAGATTTAAGAAAACAGCTATAATCGTCGGTACCGTTTGTCTTGCCATAATAATAGCGTTATCGGTGTGTTTCGGCATAGCATTTACTCCGGCAGACGGAATGTCGAAAACCAAACAGATAAGTTTGGTACCCTTAAACAACCCAAATAAGTATACGATAGAACTTCCGTATAAGGTCAAAATAAATGCGGGCGATATGTACGCGTACGGCATAACGCCGATATTCAAAAGCAATAAGA
>CAYZOJ010000108.1:0-2133 GCA_964480195.1 uncultured Christensenellaceae bacterium
AGCAAGATTTCACTGCGTAGCAATTTCACGTGCTCAAGCATCGAGCACACAAAACGCAGGTAGCGTCGAACACGAACGCGGAGTGGCGGTGTAATCGGAGTAGTCGAGGTCGGGAGCATAACGGACGAAGAGTGCATAGCAGGGGAGATCCCAATATGCGCTCAATTCGTGCGACACGAGATAGACGTGAGAAACGCGTGTGATTTCCGGGTATCCGTCCATAGAGGAATCCCCGACGTTACGGCGTATTGTAAGGTTTTCCGCAGTGTCGCGGTAAACGGCGGATATTTTGGAAAGAGTAATGTTTTCGACGGCATAAATTTTACCGTTGACCTTACAACCGGTTATTGCGGAAGGGAGCTCGGTATCGGTCGCGGTGATGTTACTTATATCCACATTGCGGATACTGCCGACGGTTTTTTTGTCATAAGACAGTCGGTTCCCGAGCCAAATGAGAATAGGGGACGAAATCCCGTCCATTGAAATGTTTTCGACCGTTATATCCGAGATATTCGCGCCGTCTGCGGACTCGATAGCGATTCCCGCGTAACCGCCGGTCATTCCGTCGGGCAAAAAGAATTTTGAGTTACGAACGGTAACGTTTTTGATGTCGAAAGCGGTTTCGGTGCCGATTTTGAAGCAATTTGCAAAGCTTGAGAGCACACAATTTTCGATGACTACGTTTTGAATTTCGCCTATGCGCGATTTAAGAACGATTGCGTCGTCGCCGGTTGCTATAAACGAGTGGGAAATACTCACGTTACTGCTCCCGCATACGTCAATGCCGTCGGAATTCGCAACGCGGAAGTTGTTGTCTATAACAATGTTTGAAATATCGACGTCCGACGACTTATTTATGACCAAAGTCCATTCCGCGGACTCTTCCAAAACGATATTTTTTACGGTTACGTGCCGGCACTCGTTGATTTTGACGAGGTTTGCGCGAGCGGTGTCTTTAGAAAAGCGAATGCGTTTACGACTTTCGATTACACGCGTGTAGAGATTGAACTCTTTTAGCGCGTAAAGCGGATCCGTTTCTTCGGGTTCGAGGGTGTAACTTGCGCCGGAGCCGGATATCGTCCCGCCACCGCAAATGACGACGTTTTGTATGCCGTCAGCGAGTATCACGGCTTGGGATAGCGGTGCCGAGCTTTTTTCGTTTTCGTCATAATCGAGAGAAACGAGTTTCGCGCCCGCCGATACAAACAAAGTCATATCGCTTTTGAGTCGTATTGTAGAGATTTTATATGCTCCGCGAGGGATATAAATCGTACCGTTAGGGGCGAGAGTTTCGATTGCGAGGTTAATGTGATCTGCATTGTATTCGCCGTCGGCAGTTTCTTTTATGTCGGGTACGACGGCGTTTGACGGAGCCGATTCGTAAGATATATAGTCGTTTACGGGAATATTCTCGATACGCGTGCCGTCTGTGTTTGCGTAAAACTCGGTTGACGTTTTGCCGAGATCCTCGTTGTTTCGATTGGATTTAACGTAAAAATTCAACCCGAAAAAAGCCACGGACGCGAATATCGCGACGAGGACAAAACAAACGAGGTATTTTAGGATAATTCTTATTGCTTTACGCATGCCCGCTCCGAACAAAATGGATAAGACTATTTTAATCTAAAAGGCAATCGCCGTCAAGATAAAGAACGGAGTGCGAATGTAATTACTGTTCCAAGCCCAAAAGATAATCGGACGACACGTCAAAATAAAGACTGAGTTTAATAATATAATCAATACCGGGTTCGGACCTTCCGCATTCCCAGTCGCAGATACTGCTGTTATTGGTACCGATGATTTCAGCGAGCTTTTTTTGACTGATTTTATGCTCCAAACGTAATTCTTTAAGCCTAAATCTGAACATATTCATACCTATATTTTAGGGAATTTTCCTAATATAGGTTGACATTAGGGAAAATCCCTAATATAATGCTAATATTATCCTTGTAGTTATTCAAGGGTAAAATAGGAAAAAGAGGTGATGACATGAAAAAGCGAGTTATGTTCGTTTTGATTTTGTGTTTGGTTTTGGTTTGTACCGTGACCGCATGCGCAAAAGAAGACGATAACAACACGGACAATCCCGCAGATATAGTGCCCGAAGTCGAGATGTGCACGGTCAGATTCGAC
>CAYZOJ010000109.1:0-2093 GCA_964480195.1 uncultured Christensenellaceae bacterium
TGGCGGAGAAATAGGGATTTGAACCCTAGCTACGATTCACTCGTACTACTCCCTTAGCAGGGGAGCCCCTTCGGCCTCTTGGGTATTTCTCCATGCCGATTTTTGCTTGTGTCATAGATATTAACATATTATTTACGGTTTGTCAATTCAATTCTTTGACTATTATTAACTTTTGCTGTATAATATTTCGGAATTAATAATGTAGCTATGGAGGAGTCAATATGCTCACTGCCAAAGAGTTAAGAAAGAAATACCTTGATTTCTTTAGTTCTCGCGGACACGCCGTTATTCCCAGCGCGTCGCTTATACCCGATAACGATCCGACTGTTCTTTTTACGACTGCCGGTATGCACCCGCTTGTACCGTATCTTCTCGGTGCTAAACACCCCGCAGGACACCGTTTGACGGATGTCCAAAAATGCGTTCGTACAGGGGACATTGACGAAGTTGGCGATGCAACGCATTGCACGTTTTTTGAAATGCTCGGCAACTGGTCTTTAGGCGATTATTTCAAATACGAGAGCATAGGCTGGTCTTACGAATTCCTTACCGAAGTTCTCGGAATTAACCCCGACAAACTTGCGGTTTCGGTATTTGCCGGCGACGAAGATTGCCCTCGCGACGAGGTAAGTGCGAATCGTTGGGCGGAGCTCGGAATATCGAGAGATAGGATTTTCTATCTTCCCAAGAAAAACAACTGGTGGATAGCAGGGGCTACCGGACCTTGCGGTTCGGATACCGAAATCTTTATTATCAGAGATCAACCCGACTGTTCTCCCGAGTGTTCCCCGGCATGCGATTGCGGTAAATACGTTGAGATTTGGAACAACGTGTTTATGGAGTTTTATAAGGATGCGGACGGTAAATATTCACCGCTTAAGCAACGCAACGTCGATACCGGAATGGGACTCGAACGCACCGTGGCAATGCTTAACGGATACGATTCCGTATACGAAACGGACGTGTTCAAACCCGTTATGGATTTGTTAAAGAACGTCAGCGGAAAAGCACCCGAGGGCGAGAATCTCAAAGCTATGCGCGTTATAGCCGACCACATTCGTACCGCAACGTTTATGCTCGGTGACGAGAAGGGCGTAGTACCCTCTAACGTCGACCAAGGCTACATTTTGCGTAGACTTATCCGTCGCGCCGTCAGATACGCAAGACTTTTGGAAATTGCTCCCGAAACTCTTATTGATTGTGCCAAGGCGTATATTGACGTTTATGCGGACGTTTATACCGAGCTTGTAACCAATTCCGAAAAAATCGTTTCCGAGCTCGACAAAGAAATCAAGAAGTTCGATACCACCCTTCAACAAGGGCTCAAAGAGTTTGAAAAACTCCTCAAATACATTCAGAACAATCGTATGAGCGGAAAAGCCGCATTCAGACTTTACGACACGTTCGGTTTCCCCATCGAGATGACGCTCGAACTCGCCAAAGATAACGGTATCGAAGTCGACGTCGAGGGATACGAGAGATGTTATAATGAGCATCAACAAAAATCGAAAGCCGGCGCCGAGCAGAAGTTCAAAGGCGGTCTTGCCGACAGCAGTGAAGCGACGACGCACCTTCATACCGCGACGCACTTGCTCCTTGCCGCACTCCGCAGAACCTTGAACCATCCCGAAATAATGCAAAAGGGCTCCAATATCACGCCCGAAAGACTCAGAGTCGACTTTAACTTCGATCGTCCTCTTACAAAAGAAGAGCTTAAAGCCGCCGAAGACGAAGTCAATCGCGCAATAGCGGCTAAAGTCGATATCGTTTGCGAAGAAATGAGTGTCGACGTGGCACGCGCAAGCGGAGCGATAGGTGTATTCGGCGATCGTTACGGCGACGTCGTAAAAGTCTATACAATGGGCGAATTCAGCAAAGAAATTTGCGGAGGACCTCACGCGAACAACACCGGCGACCTCGGACATTTTGAAATAGTAAAAGAGCAAAGCTCCTCTGCAGGAGTAAGGCGCATCAAAGCTGTATTAAAGTAAATCCCGAAAAATAGGCAAGAATGGGTAGAACCAAAATAGGTTGACGGTAGCTCGTTGACCTATTTTTCTTATACGAAGAACGTTAGCGGATTGCCTATTTTT